>JAZODQ010000046.1:0-53093 GCA_045597105.1 Acetatifactor sp. | reverse complement strand
ATGATTATCGGTGTGCCTTTATTCGCGGTAATTTACGCTGCGATCAGAGGTGTAGTAAATCATTACCTGCGTAAAAAGAATTTGCCGGAAGATACAGAGGCATATCTTTTGGTTGCAAATATTGATGATGATGATGTGTTTGAGACATTTACACCCATGCACCAGCGTAAAAAGGAAGAAGTAAATAAGTCTAAGGAGAACACCAAGTTTATCGTCAATAAAGAAGTCTATAAATCGTTAAAAAAACAACAAAGAGAACAGAAGAGTGCAGAAAGTGTTGATATGGACGATAATATAGCTGAATCGGCAGCACAAAAGGAGGAAAAATAGGCCTATGCGTTTTGTGATTCAAAGAGTAACCAAGGCAAGTGTTGCCGTGGATAATGAGATTGTCGGTGCCATTGACAAAGGTTTATTGGTTTTAATAGGCGTATCTGCTGAGGATAATCAGCTGATTGCTGATAAAATGATAAAGAAATTGCTGGGGCTTCGTATTTTTGAGGATGAACAAGGCAAAACCAATCTGGATATTCATGCAGTGAATGGTGATATTTTATTGATTTCGCAGTTTACCCTCTATGCTGATTGTAAAAAAGGAAACAGACCTTCCTTTATCAATGCAGGTGCACCTGATATGGCAAATGCATTATATGAATATATCATTGCTAAATGCGAGGAACAATTCGGACATCCTGTACAAAAAGGTATATTTGGTGCCGATATGAAGGTGGAACTTTTAAATGATGGTCCCTTTACCATATTATTGGATTCGGCGGAAATCATGTAAAACAGTAATAATATGTTATGTTGTTTAGAGTAGTAATTTTATAAGGAATAATCGAAATTGCGTTACTTTGTTGCCAACTATTCGTTAAAGTTGCCTTTTGCGAATAGTTGCATGCCTTTGGTTCTGCTCTTCTCATGGTACATTTTTTATAATACTTTACTTAAAATATCTATGTAAAAAAAACAAGACACTGATAAGTGCCTTGTTTTTTATATGTCAGGTCGCCCTAAGGTAAAGAAATACGCAGCAAGTTGTGCTCTGGAGCTGAAGGGCTGTGTTGCAATCAGTTGTGAGATTTCTTCACTGGTATAAAATGCGGCCTCGATTTGTTCATTTACGGATGTATGGTCGGCGATTTCTCCTTCCGCCTCTACGAATGCAATATAGGTACTGGTATCAGAAATCGCTACAGCTGCATAGCTGGGAGGCAGAATTTTAAGGATTTTAGCCACCTGTAAACCGGTTTCTTCGTATAGTTCTCTGGCAATACATGCTTCAATGGTTTCGTCCTTTTCCATCATTCCGGCACACAAGTTATAAATGCTTTGATTTACACCCATGCGGAATTCTCTCAAAAGAAGCATTTTTTCATCCTTATAAGCAATGATGGAGACACCGCTGGGGGCAGAGCCCAGGTCGTCGGGACCGGTCAGTTCTCTTCTGCTGACGATTTCATATTTTTTTTCGTTTCCTGCTTTATTCAAATATTTTAATTCATAATTTTTCAGGTATTTACCATCTTTGGTTTTTTCTAAACCTAAAAATTCCATGTTTTCCTCTCTCATAATTAATGTGTACTAGGCGAAATATCAGCCCGGAGAAATTTATGACAGTATCTGTTCCGATAAAGGTTTATGCACCTTTTTACGGGTAATTTCTGCAAGTCCAAGGGCAGTGATGTCGATTACTTTGGTTTTGATTGGATCAGCACTCAAAACCTCTTTTAATTGGGCAAGTAAGCTCTTTTCCAAATCCTTATCTTTCATGTTGATAAAATCTACGATAATGATACCGGACAGATTGCGCAGGCGAAGTTGCAGAGCAATTTCTTCAGCTGCTTCTGCATTAATCTGGTATGATTCGTCCTGATTGGCCTTGTAAGCGTCTTTTTTGGCTGAATTCACGTCGATAACGGTCATGGCTTCTGTTGGTTCGATGATGAGGTTGGCGCCCGATTTGAGCCAAATACGACGTCCTAAGGCCTCTTCCACTTTTGCATCCAGTCCGTAGAGCCTGTTTAAGGATAATAAAGAGTCTTCATACAGTCGGAGGGGATGCATATTTGGAGCCTGATGAGATAAATATTCTGTCAGATAATCATGGATTTCCGGATCATCCGTTACGATTTCGCTGTATTCCGTGGGCAAAGCCACTTCGTTTAAGATCTGTTCGTAGGTCCTGGGCATGGAACGGATGCAGGTAAAGCAGGTACGGGTGGATGCGATCTGAAACAGGGCAATGTATTCCTGATATGCGGCAAGTAAATCCTGCATAATTTGTTCAGGAGTATGCTCACCGGCCTTGGTACGTATAACCGCATTTGGTACAGGTATCTGCTTTGGATGATTCAATTGTGCCGGTTCTTTATAAGTATCTGAAGAACATTGCTGTATATACGCTTGAAATGCGCCCTTTTGGTCCGCACTAAGTTTATCGGAATAACTGATTTTGCCAAATACACCACAAACCTTCCGGGAACCGGAAGCATCATAAGAAATATCCGTTTCTACCGTGCCGGCGGATAATGCTACGTAATCCGTAGCCAGTGAAATCTTGGTGGTGCAGCCGGAAAGCTTGTTTTTTTGTGCATCCTTGGTAATCTGCACCAAGAGCTCATCTCCTGCTTTCAGCTTATCTGCACCGGGTCTGTTCAGAATAAAAGGTGTACAAGCCTCGCTCATAGGTAAAAAACAGGTCTGCTTACCTCCTATCTCCACGAAACAGGCATCCGGATGTGTGGTGATATTTTTGATTTTACCGATGTAAATCTCTCCAACCTGACTACTTTCCTTTGGAATAATGCGGATTGCCTGTAAACGGTTGTTGCGGTAAAGCATGGCTGCTTTGCGCCGTAAATTCTCTCCTTTTGGTGCAGTATCCTGCAAAGGAACACTCTTGGGCAATCGAATACTGATATCTGTAATAATCAGTTTGCCTTCTGCATTATAAAAATTCTGAAATTCTTCGGTGTCAACCTTGGCACCTTGATTAATCTTACGACTCACTTGTGTTTTCGTCCTTTGATGTTAATAAAGAATCATGATTTAGGGGAACAAATACAGGGGTATCTTCAGTGCCTGCATTGGTGAAGGTATCCTCACGGGTTACCAGTAAGGCATTTTCCTGTAAGGTTTCTCCGTGCATGTTAAGTAGCGCTTCTACAACCTGTATGGGTTTGATATTGCTGCCGCTGGAAGCGTCCAAAAGCATTTTCAAACAGTCCTCTTCAGTATCATAGTTAAGTGCATAAATTCCGGGTTTTAAATCCACTTCACGGGTGCCCTTTTTAGATTCCTTCGTATACATAATCTCGGACTGATCCATGAAGCTGGTGATAGCATCTGCAAAAGACAGCGCGGGTTTGCGGTCCTCACGGAAATGAACGGTATAGGAGGCGGCCGCTACACTGGCCATGGCATTGGTAGCGTTGTCAGGAAGAACCACAACGGAGGTCACCTTGATCCCCTCTGTGCCCACAGCGTTTAAGCGATGCATCACATCCTCACAGCTGGTCAGGGAATTGACCTCAATATCCATATATTCGCCATTGCTCTCATGGCCCACAGACAGGGGCTGTGCAAAACTCATAATCTGATGAGGGCTAAATCCCTGTGTATAAGCCACATCTATTTCGCTGCGGCGGATTGCCTTCTGAAAATAACGCATTACGTCCAGATGTCCGATAAAACGGATGGCGCCATGCTTTTCGAATTTAATTCTCAGTTTCATATATTACTAATTCCTTTCCTCAAAGCAGATTCCGCAGCCAAAACGTGCCGCCCCGCATGCTTGGCATTTTTGTTTGCAGTTTTCGGATATCTGCTCGCCCTGTGCTTTTAACCACTCTTTCTTTAAGAAGTCCTTGGTGATACCGGCGTCGATAAAGTCCCAAGGGAAGATTTCATCCAAGTCACGTTCTCTGGTAGTGTAGAAATCTACACTCAGGCCACATTCTTCAATGCTTTCCAGCCACACATCATTCTTGAAATATTCACTCCAGGCATCATAAAAGCAGCCTTTTTCATATACCTTCAGAATCACTTCGCTTAAGCGTCTGTCACCTCGTGCCAGCACACCTTCCCATACACTGGCATCTGCTTCGTGCCAGTTGTATTTAATACTCTTTTGATTCAGCTGTTCTGTAATAGCTTTCTTGGTCAGATAAGCCTTGTCCAGGAACTCTTCTTTGGTACATTGGGGAGCCCACTGGAAGGGGGTAAAAGGCTTGGGAACAAAGAAGGAGGTGCTGGTTACAATCTGCACCTTGCCGTTTACACGCTTTTCCTTAGGAACTACTTCAAAGAAGGTAGCCGCAATCTTATTGGATAGCTCTGCGATGCCACGGATATCTTCTTCCGTCTCTGTGGGTAATCCAAGCATGAAATAAAGCTTTACTCTGGTCCAGCCTCCTTCAAAGGCAAGGGAGGCACCATTTAAAATGACTTCTTCAGTCAATCCTTTATTGATAACATCACGAAGTCTCTGACTACCTGCTTCCGGAGCGAAAGTCAGACTGGATTTTTTTACATCCTGTACCTTGCTCATCACATCCAGCGAGAAAGCGTCGATTCGAAGACTGGGCAAAGAGATATTAATATGTCTGGGGCCGCACTCTTCTATTAGGAAATCGATCAACTCAGGAAGCTGGGTGTAATCACTGGAACTTAAGGAACTTAAGGAAATCTCTTCATGGCCTGTATTTTTCAGCATTTCTAAAGCATAGTTTTTCATTACTTCCACATTACGCTCACGAACAGGTCGGTATAACTGGCCTGCCTGGCAGAAACGACATCCTCTGATACAACCACGCTGAATCTCTAGCACTACTCTGTCCTGTGTTACCTTGATATAGGGTACAACAGGTTTCATGGGATAATAGGTATCGCTGATATTGGTTTCAATTTCCTTTAAAATAGTTTTAGGCAGTTCTTCAGATACAGGTTGAAAATCGGCAATGGTACCGTCCTCTTTGTAACTTACTTCATAAAGACCGGGAACATACATGCCGGGAATCTGAGCTGCTGCGAATAAAAACTCCTTGCGGCTCTTGCCCTGTGCTTTGCATTCCTTGTAGGTATCCAGTAGGCGGCGATACTGGGTCTCTCCTTCACCGATATAGAAAATATCAAAGAAATCCGCAATGGGCTCAGGATTGTAGCTGCAGGGACCACCGCCGATGACAATGGGGTCTTCCTCACTACGCGCTGCAGCTTTAAAGGGAATGCCTGCTAAGTCCAGCACTTGCAAAATATTGGTATAACACATTTCATACTGCAGAGTAATGCCTAAAAAGTCAAAGTCCTTAACAGGTTCCTGGGATTCCAGCGCAAAGAGGGGGATATTTTCTTCTCGCATGATGGCATCCAGGTCCAGCCAGGGAGAATATACTCTCTCGCACCATACATCCTCAAAGCGGTTTAACATATCGTAAATAATCTGAATACCTAAATGGGACATGCCGATTTCGTAAACATCGGGAAAACACATACAAAAACGGATGTCTATGGCATCCTTGTCTTTATATACCGCATTTACTTCGTTGCCGATGTAACGGGCGGGTTTCTCTATTTTCATTAAAATATCGTCTGATAAAGCCAGTTTGTTATTCATGTATATCCTCTTTCTTAAAATCTATTTCAGGTAATTCTGCACAATGGCAGGATGCTTCTTTTGCTTCATAGGCCTCTTTTATATTTTTACAAAGCACAATACGTTTCAGGCCACCATATTTAATGGCTTCATGATCTTTTTCGTAGCCACAGGCCAGTACATTACGCATACTGTAAAGATTATCCGGAGAAACAGTAGTGCATAAATGAGTATAGCCTGTATGATAGGCATACTTCTCCAGGAAGTACAGCATTTTTCGTTGTAACCCTCTTCCGCGATATTGTGGAGCTACAAGAGCTAATTTGTAGTTGGCACCTTTTTCAACGGTATGACATTGCAGGTTTTTGCTTAAATCCTCTTCATCCCCCTGCGGGTCGTATAAAATAGATATAGCAACCATATCGGAACCATCATATGCACCAAGGGTATAGTGAGGTGGTTGCACACATCGCTCAAACATTTCCCGGGTATTTTCCCGCAGGAGATTTTTGTCTTCAAGGGCACCAATGACTTGTTCCTGTAATGCCAGAATTTGCGGAACATCTTCCGGTCCGCATTCTTTTAAATATAAATCTGGATTTTTCTTTTGATTCATTATCTTGTAAGCTTACTCCCTTTTATAATCTGTTCATAAATATCTTTATTACCGGCTCTTTCGCAACTGTTTTTTAAGGACATGTCTTCTCTGAAAATGGATAAATTATTTTCCTTACGGTACTCAATCCAGATATGCTCCAGATAGTATATATTTCTGAAATTATATGGAGAAGCTACCAGTTTTTTTTCTTGAAATACTTCGCTGTGCACAGCCAGGAAAAATCTGTAGGCAAATAAATCATCCAGAATTTTCATAGTAATAACCTTTTGTTGTAAAAGCAGGTATATTGCTTCAAAAAATGTTAGATAATTGGATATTTCTATTCTTTCTATCGTTTCCGTAATCTCCGCTTCCGGGTCAGCTTCTCGCAGAGCGTTCATTTTTTCTAATCTTGTATATACACTTGCATAGGTATCATTTTCCACAAAGGACTGATTGAGATTTAACACAAATTCTGCTTCCTGTATTTTTTTTGCATCATATAACTGCAAAACAATTAAAATAGCACTGACAAGCGCAATGATAACGGATGCCGTTGCAATTAAATCATTGAAGAAATCATGATTTTTCAATTGGGGAACAACATATATACCAAGTATAATAATAGTAATCAGAATAATAAAAATATAAGTGATTTTAAGTATACGTTCACGCTTTTTCTTCATCCTCAGTACCTCTCTTGTTTTGACATAATATATTTATAATAACTCATGCCCTGCTTTTTTTCAAGGAAACCCAAAGGATATTATAAAAAAATAAAAAGGGGTATCAGGGAATGAATGCAGGTTTGTGAAACATATATATTAATAGATTGGAGTGAGGATAATGGAACCATTAATTCCTGAGCAAAAAGAAGACTATAACAAAACAGATTATAGTACAGTATATAGTCAATATGATACAAATCATACTGAACAGCAAATGAAACTGTATAGATTGCAGAATATATTTGTGGCTATTGCGGTAGTGGGAATAATCATCATGGACATTTTTGAGTTAGATATAAGTGATTTTGGAGCAAAAGAGGTATTTGCTCAGATACAAAGTTCCCTATGGACGGACACGGTTCTGCCCTTGGTATACAAAGTTCTGGGTATATAAAAGGCATCTGTTCGCATGAGAAAACAGATGCCTTAATCGTGGAACTGGATTTTTTACTCAGCGATGTACCTGGCCAGCTCAAGGGCAATGTTAAAATGGTTGGAATCATGCTGGGTTCCCTTTATTTGATTCTTTTTCATTCTGGTATCCCACTCGGGTGCATCCAATAAATCACCACTTGTAAAGAAAAAATAAGCATTTAAATTTCTAAAATCACACATAGCTTGAACTGCGGCACATTCCATCTCAACCGAGATGCAGCCTTCATTCTTGCGTTTTTCAAAATTTCCTCTGGTTTCCCTGTGCATAGCATCCGTTGTCCATGTTTTTCCTTTGACAAATGGCAAACCGGCTGTTTCCATGAATGACGCTACTATATCAGCATTTTTAATTGTTATGTAGTCAGAGCTTGGTACATAATGGTATGATGTTCCCTCATCTCTATAGGCAGCGGTCGGTACCATAACTTTTCCTCGTGCTATTTCTTTATTTAAACAACCAGCCCCACCAAACACTACATATTTATCCGTGTTAATCAACATTAATGTGTCTTCTATATCGGCAACACATCCCGGTGCTCCGACATATGACATGTAAACTGCAAAATATCTGTCTTCATACTCGAATCCATAAACAGGATTGGCTCCATTAGTAGAATATAAATCACCAATTTTTGAACATTCATAATTTTCTAATACATATTTTAATATGACATGAGAAAAAGTCAGAATACATACATCTACTTTTGGGGCATTTTCATTTCGTACTACTTTTATTATTTCCTCGGTTAAATTATCAAATGTATCAGTTATCATGTTTTTACCTCCTATAAAATAAACAAATTAATTAGAGTTACGTCTTGTTATACTTTCAAAATTTTAAGAGTAAAATAAAAAAGCTACCCTCCTTGTTATTTATTTCAAGGACGATAGCTAACGCTTCGTGATACCACCTTAATTCATCTGTATTTCACAATACAGACCTCAGCAAGTACGGAATAGATATTCGATACTCTGGTGCTTTAACGGGCACTCACGTCGCAGCCTATACACAATGTGCAGTCGGTGCGCAGCTCCAAGATGATTTTCAATAGCACCTTCTGTACTTGCTCTCACCAAACACAAGCTCTCTGTAACATATCTTGCTACCTACTTTTTTTTTCACAGCCTTTATTATTTTTCACATGTTATCATAATATATAAATTCAGTCAATATCAACAAAACAATACTTTTATCTGTTTGCTAATTCTGTGGTAATCTCTTCCCAGGTCACATCTTTTTCTGCCATCAGTCCCATCATATGATACAGGAAATCGCTGATTTCGTACTTAATTTCATTGGCATTAGGGTTCTTGGCAGCAATGACGATTTCGGTGGCTTCCTCACCCAGTTTCTTCAGGATTTTGTCGATACCCTTATCAAAGAGATAATTGGTATAGGAGCCTTCCTTAGGATGAAGCTTACGGTCTTTAATCACACCGAAGACCTCCTCAAATACCTCCAGAGGATTGCTGCTTTCGGTATAATCCTTCTTACATACCTCGTTAAAGAAGCAGGAACGGGCGCCGGTGTGGCAGGCTGCGCCTACCTGGCTGACCTTTGCAAGGAGGGTGTCCATGTCACAATCTGCATGGAGACTCTTTGCATACTGGAAGTGTCCGCTGGTGTCACCCTTGAGCCAAAGCTCCTGACGGCTACGGCTGTAATAGGTCATTTTGCCGGTCTTCATGGTATTTAAATAGGCTTCTTCGTTCATGTAAGCCATCATAAGTACTTCATTTGTCTTATAATCCTGTACGATAACAGGCAGCATACCGTCGGAATTCAGCTTAAAATCAGTCCATTTGTATGCAGGCTGAATGGTCTCTACCGCCACGGAATTTTCCATACAGAGCTGCTTTAAGGACAGAATCTCCTTAATATTATCATTGATGGTATTGCCGGTGATGCCGCAGATATTTTCATAGGCAAATACTTCCAGGATTTTGTTCAGCTGGGTCTGCTCTATCTGCACGACAAAAGGAAGGGATGAATTTAAGATACTCTCTTCTATTTTGTGAGGGTTCAGCAACACCATGCCGCTTACATACTGCTGCATCAGTTCTTCCTGTTCTTTTAAAACAGCGGGATCGGTGTAAGATACCCAGATTTTATCCTTGCCGAATTTTAAGGAAACTTCTTCAGTGATGGCGATATTTTCAGCCTTGTCATAGTCAAGAAGCGCTTTTTTACAACCGGTATAAAGGATTTTTTTGATGTCCTCCATACGTTTCACATTACCGCCGCCGATAACGTCCATCTCCGCAAGGGCGCAGATATCCTTCATCACATCCAGGTTTGCTTCATGCTCTGCATCGCCTTGTGACATGTCAAATACAATCAGTTCATCTGCATTATTTTCATTAAAAAGGGATACCAGCTCCAAAGGATTCTCTGCAACTACGGTAGTGTCATTTAAATTGCGAACAGCCTTTTGCTGATATAAATAAATACAAGGTACAAATTTTTTGGTTGTCATTGGTTTCTCCATTGTCTTATAAACTTCCTTTGGTGCTTAGAACGCCTGTAATACGTTCATTATAGCTTACGGCCTGTGAAAGTGCCTTTGCAAAGGCCTTGAACATGGCTTCAATCATATGATGGGTATTGCAGCCGCTTAACATTTTGATGTGCAGGTTCATACCGCTTCCATAGGATACGGCGTAGAAAAATTCTCTTACCAGTTCGGTGTCCAAATCACCCACCCGGTCCATGGGAAATTCACATTCAAAGTTAAAGTAAGGTCTGCCGCAGAGATCCACCGCACAGAGGCAAAGTGCATCATCCATGGGCAGGATGAAATAACCGTAACGGCAAATGCCCTTTTTGTCACCGATGGCAGCCTTAATCGCCTGTCCCAGTACAATACCGGTATCTTCTACAGTGTGGTGACCGTCTACATGCAAATCACCTGCTACCTTACAGGTAAAGTCAAAGAAACCGTGCTTGGCAAAACCCTCCAACATATGGTCGAAGAAGCCGATACCTGTTGATACATCAAAGGTACCTGTGCCGTCCAGATTCAGCACCATGGAAATATCAGTTTCCTTGGTGGTGCGGTTCATATCAGATACTCTGTTCATATTCGTCCAACCTTTCTGTAATAAGTTATATATGTTTAGTCAAATCTTACTTTAATACTGTTTGCATGTGCAAACAAGCCTTCGCTTTCAGCAAATGCTTCAATATCAGTGTGAATCTTTTCCAGTGCTTCTCTGGAATAAGAGATGATACTGGTTTTCTTGATAAAATCATCCACATTTACAGGTGAGAAGAATTTGGCAGTTCCGTTGGTAGGTAAAATGTGGTTCGGTCCTGCAAAATAATCGCCCAGCGGTTCGGAAGCATATTCTCCAAGGAATATTGCTCCTGCATTTCTGATTTTTGTCATGATTTCAAAAGGATTCTTAGTCAGAATCTCTAAGTGCTCGGATGCAATATCATTTACTGCAGCTATGGCATCCTGCATGTTTTCTGCCACTAATATGTATCCGTAATTATCCAGTGATTTTTGGATGATTTCGGTTCTGGGCAGTTGTGCTACGAAGTTATCCACTTCTGCAGATACCTTTTCTGCCAGCGCCTTGTCTGTGGTGATCAAAATAGCACTTGCCAGCTCGTCGTGTTCTGCCTGAGATAATAAATCTGCCGCTACATAGCGGGGATTTGCAGTCTCATCTGCCAGTACCAGAATTTCACTGGGACCTGCGATGGAATCGATGCTGACATAGCCGTATACAGCCTTTTTAGCCAGTGCTACAAAGATATTGCCGGGGCCGGTAATCTTATCTACCTTAGGGATGGACTGGGTACCGAAAGCCATGGCAGCGATTGCCTGTGCACCGCCTACTTTGTAGATGGTGTCCACGCCTGCGATATCTGCAGCAACTAATGTGCCGGGATTTACCTTGCCTGTTGCTCCGGGAGGTGTGGTCATGATGATTTCATCCACTCCTGCCACCTTCGCAGGGATTACATTCATCAGTACGCTGGAAGGATATGCAGCCTTACCGCCGGGTACATATACACCTGCTTTTTCAATAGCAGTGATTTTCATACCAAGGATGGTGCCGTCAGGTTTGGAATCAAACCAGCTGTTACGCAGCTGCTTGGTGTGGAATGCACGGATATTTTCTGCGGATTTTTTGATTACTTCGATTAAATCTGCATCCAGTAAAGTATATGCCTCATCAATTTCTTCTCTGGTTACTTTGATGTTTTCGGCAGTCAGATTGTATTTGTCAAATTTGGCAGTATACTCAAAGATTGCCTGGTCTTTATTGGTTTTTACATTCTCAATGATTTCGTTTACAGTACTTTCATAAGAGGAATAATTGTTAGGACTTCTCTTTAACAAATCCTCCAGTACGTTATTTTTGGTTTCGTTGGTTAATTCTATGATTCTCATACGATTACCTGCCTTTATTTGTCGGGGAGTTATGCAATGCTCCCAAGATTATTTTTCTGCATTTATAATGTCGCGTATCTTGCCTACCAGCTCTTTGATTCTCGTAGATTGCATCTGCATACTCACAGGATTCACAATCATTCTTGCAGACAGAGGACAAATCTCCTCCAGTACTTCCAGGCCGTTCTCTTTCAGAGTGGAGCCTGTTTCTACGATATCTACGATAACATCAGATAATTCTACAATGGGACCAAGCTCTACGGAGCCGTTTAACTTGATGATATCCACGGTCTGGTGCTTTTTGTTGTAGAAATAATCCTTGGCCATTTCCGGGTATTTGCTGGCTACACGGATACGCTCATGATGCTGTAACAGCTCTCTGGCAGAGGCAGGACCGCATACGCACATACGACATTTGCCAAAGCCCAGATCCAGTACTTCGCAGACATTTCTATTCTCTTCTTCTATGGTGTCCTTGCCTACTACACCTATATCCGCAGCACCGTATTCTACATAAGTAGGTACGTCAGGGCCTTTGGATAAAAAGAATCGAAGCTTAAGTTCTTCATTTACAAAAATCAGTTTACGGGAGCTCTTATCCTTCATCTCCTCGCAGGTGATTCCGATTTGCTCCAGTAATTCCAGGGTCTTCTGTGCCAGTCTGCCCTTGCCCAGTGCAAAGGTTAAATACTGATCCTGACCGTTACTTTGCTTATTCAAAGCATCCATCAGTTCATCGATTACCACTACGAAACCAACTGCGGCTGCATCTTTGCCGAATCTGCGAAGCAGCTTGTCATAACGACCTCCACTGACTAAGGGTGATCCAACACCTGCAGAGAAAGCCTTGAAAATAATACCGGTATAGTAGCTGTATTTGCTGATCAGGCTTAAATCGAAGGAAACATACTCCTCCATATTGCTTTCCTTTAATACCTGACTTAACTGCTCTAAACGCTCCACTGCTGCGCGGGAACGGGGATTGTCAGCCAGTTCACCCGCTTTCCGGAAGCAACTGAAATCGGATGTGATGTCAGCCAGTTTTTTAATAATATCCTTACTGCTTTCGGGGATGGAGATACTGTCTAAAATCTCACAAACAGGGAGATAATTCTTCGTACTTACATAACCACGCAGTTCATTTATGGTATCCTCGTCGATACCGGCTTTTTCGCAGATACCTTCAAAGTACTCTGCTTCGCCGATAATGATTTTAAAATTGGTCAGACCACAGCTTTTTAAGGATTCCACAACCAGACGAATCATTTCCGCGTCTGCTTCCACGGTGGTGTCATTAATCAGTTCCACACCCATCTGGGTAACTTCCTTCAGTTTACCCTGAAGCAAGGAAGAATTGGTAAAGGTATTGCCCATATAGCAAAGACGGATGGGTTTTGTTTCTTCCATAAAATATTTGGCCACACATCTGGCTACAGAAGGAGTAAAGTCCGGTCTCAGAGCCAGGGTATTGCCCTCTTTATCAAAGAATTTGTATAAATCTCTGGTAGGTGTAGTACCGATTTCCTTGGAAAACATATCCAGATACTCAAAGGTAGGAGTCTGGATTTCTTTATAACCGTAAGCCTTCATGTGGCTTAAGATTTCGTTCTCAATTGCCAGCTTCTTGCTGAATTCGTCACCGTAGAGGTCTCTCACTCCATCGGGGGTATGTAATAATTTCTTGCTCATATTGCCTCTCAATCTGATATAATATTAATTTTGAATTTTGCTTTAATGTGGTAACGTGCTAATTGGTTAGCATGATAAATTTAACTCAGTATATCTAATGTTTCATTATATGTCAAGGAAAATTAAAAAACTTTTCAGTTTCATAGTCATGCCCTTTTCCCACTATTCATCCCGATCTTCCAAATCAAGCTTTAAAGCTTCCAGGTACGGCACCATTATACCATGTTGTTGGGGTAAAATATAGGCCGGATTCAATTCTTCATATCGAAAACTCTTACGTCCGCCTTCCTGTGCTCTGTCCCAGAAGAATCGTAACATCTCATAGGGCAAATAGTAAAGTACATTTTTGTGTGTATAATAAATTAAAAAGAAAGCAATACCGCCCTGCTTTTCAAACTTTTCCATGAAGTCTACCTGGTGGGCATGGATGTTTTGCAGGGAAAAGGTATCCACGGCACATTCTTTGGCGTCAAAGCATACCGGAATCCCCTGCACGGCACCAATATAGTCCACGGTACTCTTTTGTTCAAAATAGGCCAGTGTAATCTGACGTTTCTCCTTATCCATCTTAATGGGTGTGATGGGGGTGGGAACCTTTTGAATCAGTGCCAGACCGCTGTCTGCATACTTTTCATTTGTTCTGTTTATCATCTCTTCCAAAGTAGAACCGCGAAGTCCCCTGGAATTCCATGTTGCCATAGTCATGAACTCCTTGTTTGTAAATGTGATGTATTTATCCTAAAGAAATCTTGCCGTCTACAATATCTGAAATTACTTCAACCAGAAATTCATGTTCGCGTTCTAAGACTCTTGCAGCCAGTATTTCAGCAGTATCATCTGCAAGAACAGGAACAGTGGTCTGAGCGATAATCTCGCCGCTATCATATTCTGCATTTACACGGTGTATAGTTACACCTGTTTCAGATTCTTTGGCGGCAATTACAGCAGTATGAACATGCATGCCATACATACCTTTTCCGCCAAATTTGGGCAATAAGGCAGGATGTATATTAAAGATTCTGTTATTATATTTATCTAAAATGGTTATATGTAACATACGCATATAACCGGCAAGAAAAATCATATCAATATCGTGTTTTGATAATACAGCAAGAATTTCAGCAGCTAATATGTCTTCATTGCCACATCTTTTGGCACTTAAATGATAAGCAGGAATATTTTCGTTATGAGCTCTTTGAAGCGCCATGGAATCACTGTTGTTGCTGATTACAACTGCAACCTTAGCGTTTATCTGATTGCTTTTGCAACCATCTATAATTGCCTGTAAATCGCTACCGCCATGAGAAGCAAAAACTGCAATGTTCATTATATTACCTCCGAAGTTATTTATCTAAGAAAACTCTTGAACCCGTCGCTCCTTTTTGACCTTGATATTTGCCGTTATAGGGATTTAATGCATTTTGATCCATTTCAGCAAAAACAAGTTGGCCTACTCTTCGTCCCGCTTTTAGTTCAATGGCACAACGATTGGCATTGAATAATTCCAGTGTGATTTCGCCCTTAAATCCGGGATCGACCCATCCGGCATTTTGAATAAATAAACCCATACGTCCAAGAGAACTTCTGCCTTCTACAAATGCTGTTAAATTATCGGGTAAAGAAAAATACTCCATAGTTGTAGCAAGAACAAATTGTCCAGGAAGTAAAATATAAGTATCGGTTTGTATAGTTTTATATTTTATTTCGTTTTCTAATGTGATAATACCTGTAGAAGAATCCTCTACTATACTGAAGGTATCACCTAAGCGTACATCAACACTTGCCGGTTGTATCTGAGCATCTGTTAATGGTGAAATTTCCAGAGTACCTTCTTTTAACATTTTCATTATTGTGCTATCCGATAAAATCATTGATGTATTCCTCCTAAAATTATTCTCCTAATGTCCAACCATGTTCTCCATGGTAAATCATAAGTTTGGTCATGCCACCGTCAATACAGATATTTTCTCCGGTGATAAAGCCGGCCTTGTCAGAACAAAGGAACAGGACCATGTTGGCGATATCCAGTGGATTTCCCACTCTTCCTGCAGGCTGCTGCACTGCATCCGGACCGGCATAAACGGTGTAGTCCGTATCAATCCATCCGGGAGAAATAGAGTTCACACGTACCTTACCGGACAGACTGACCGCAAGTGCATGTGTTAGGGCTGCAATACCGCCTTTTGCAGCGGAATAACTTTCTGTCTGGGGCTGGCTCATTCTATCCCTTGAGGAAGAAATATTTATGATGGAACCGCCCGGTGCAAAATGTGGCAAAAATAATTTAGAAAGATAAAAAGCGGCAGTTACACCCACACGCTGTGCATATTCAAATTCCTCATAGGTACATTCCAAGATACCTTTAAATAGCGGTGCAGCATTGTTGATGAGATAGTCCACATGACCATAGGTGTCTACGACATATTGTGCAAAATCTTCCAGTACGGTCTTGTCTGCAATATCGCCTATGTAATGTGTACCGGGCTGTTTATCAATAATGCAGACCTGCGCTCCGTTTTTGGTGAATTCTTCTGCAATACATTTACCGATTCCCTGGGCGCCGCCTGTTATTACAACCACTTTTCTGTCAAACATCTGTTATCTCCTTGTAAATTAATATTGAATTGATTTGGGTAAAACAATAAATTCATTTAATTCTGCCATATCACCATAGAACACATTTTTGTCAATATATTTTTCTGGGCCGTTATACCCTTCTAAAACCGCGGTGTCTGAATACTGCCAGAAAGTCCATTGGTCTTTTAAGGTAATCGGATATAAATAAACATCACGAATCCATAGAGGATACTCCGTAAATGCTTCATCCAGATATTTGTAATACACCGGATATGTTGTATAGATAATAGGCTTGACTCCATATTCCTGCTCTAAAAACTGTAACATGTCTGTTAATTCAGAAATAACATTTTCTTTTGGAGGAGGATTCTTTGCTTTATTACCATAATATTCCACATCAACTACCGGTACCAGCTTATCATTTAGGGAACCTACGGTTTGTATGTAGTTCTCTGCCTGCGTTTGTCCTTTGCTATCAAAGCTAAAGAAATGATAGGCTCCGATTTTTATAGATGTATCCGAAGCCTCTTTCCAATTTTTAAAGAATTTTTCGTCGATGGAACTGCTTCCTTCAGTAGCTTTGATAAATGCGAAATCTATCCCCTGATTCTGTAATATTTGCCAGTCAATATCGCCCTGGTAGTGCGAAACATCAATTCCCTGAATCGGATATCTGTGGGTCCATAAAGTATTTAGTTTTATTACTTTCAATAAGATGCAGCCGGCAAGGATAAGTATGGACATCATAAAGATTATTCGTATCAGCCGGTATTTCTTGCGTTTACACATTATTAAGTTCACCTATTATTGGAAAGTTATTATTTAAAAATAAAAATCATTTACATAAAACCGCGTTTTTGTGCTTCTATTATCAAGTAGGGTTGAATTAACGGATAGGTCCAGTTGTCTATCACTTCATCTGCATAAATAATTTTTTCAATCTCATTGTGTAATTGCTTTTCGAATTTAAAAACTTCAGCATAATATAATTTACCAAAAGTTTCTTCATCATCTTTTATTACAGAATAAATGCAAATGGGTTTTAGTGTATAATGGATGGCACCTGTTTCCTCGTAGAGTTCTCTCCTTGCGGTATCATCAATATTTTCACCAGATTCACGGTGTCCACCGGGGATTTCGTATGTATCCCGTTCGCGATGCTTGCAAAACACCCATTTGCCGGCTGATTTTGTGATGATAACCGCATATTTTAAGTGTTTGTCATCCATTGTATCATAAAATTGTATCTTCATATTTGTTATACCCAGTGATTTATATATTATTTATTTAAACAATTCATAATGACACTTATCATCATTTCTTTTTCTTCCGGTTTTGATTCTGCAATCATAATGGTTAGTGCCACTAAAGTGTGATCATCAATCAGTTTTTGACCGTCAGCAAACAGTACACCGTTTTTGTCCAGAAAATAAAGGAACATGGTGGCTGCGATACGTTTGTTGCCATCGAAAAAACTGTGGTTTTTCGTGATAAAGTATAGCAGATTTGCCGCCTTTTCTTCAAGAGAGGGGTAAATCTCCTGATCTGCAAAGGATTGATAGATATTTCCGATACTACCTTTGAAGGAATCGTCCTTTTCACGACCAAACAAATCGGATTCACTGCCAAAACGCATGGTAGAAATGACTTCCTTGCACTCCTCATAGGTTAGAACATAGGTGGCTTCATTTCCCTTAGGACGTACCATAGTCTGATGGTCGTATGAATCAAGTAATTCCAAAGCGGTATTGTATTTTTCGATAACGGACAGTATCTGTTTACTATCCAAGGAATTCTCCGTACGTTTCATAATGCGTATCACCTCGCCTAATTGCCTGATACGATTATTATTGACAGCATATCCCTGTAAAATGTATTGCTTCAATACAGAATTCGCCCATTTACGGAATTCTACGCCACGTTGGGATTTGACACGATAGCCTACGGAGATAATGACATCTAAGCTATAAATCTTTACCGGTCGGTCAGAATTTGCAATGTGCAAAAAATGCACATTGCTTTTTCCCTCTACTTCCTTTTCTTTAAATACATTGTTAACATGCCTGGTAATAACTGTTCGATCAACGCCAAATAACGTTGTCATTTGTGCTTGAGTTAACCACACCGTCTCATCCTCTATAGTTACCGGCAATGTAACACTTTTATCTTCTGTTTCAAATAATACGATTTCTTTTTTGTTCATAAAATGATTCCCCTTTCGTATATTTGAAAATGTTGTAGTCTATAAATATAAATATGCCATTAAAACATTGGTGCTAAAAGACTATAAGTATGATTTGCTCATAATATCATCAACTTGTTCACTGGTTTTAATAATAGAAAAAGCAACAGGTGCTTTCGGTTCCTCCGGATAATCAGCAAGTGCTAATTTATACCATGTTACATCGCGCCATGCGCCCAGCTTATATCCTACATTTTGAAATACCCCCACCTTTTCGAAACCAAATGCGGTATGGAAGGCATCACTTGGCGGATTGGGGGATGTAACGCCTGCAAATACACTGTAATAGCCTTGTAATTTTAAAATAGCAATTAGTGCAGTATAAAGTTCTGTGGCGATATGCTGTCTATGGTATCTTTCATCTATATAAATGGATAAGTCAGCTGACCATTGATAAGCGGCACGCTCTCTGTGTTTTGACGCATAGGCGTATCCGGCTATTTCTCCGTCTATTTCGCAAACAAGCCAGGGGAACTGTTGCAAGACGTTTTCAATTCTTTCGCTAAATCCGGCGACAGTTGGAACCTCATACTCAAAGGTAATGGCGGTATCACGGATATATCCCTCATATATTTTTAATAAGGCGGCACCATCTTCTTTGGTGGC
Organism: Acetatifactor sp.; assembly: GCA_045597105.1. Lineage (GTDB taxonomy): Bacteria > Bacillota > Clostridia > Lachnospirales > Lachnospiraceae > Acetatifactor. The sequence continues at coordinate 34,216 of JAZODQ010000046.1, read as the reverse complement.
CGGTCGGATTTTTCTATTTACAGTCATATTCGATTCCTCTGTTCATTTCATGATTTTACTCCCAGTTCCTGTATGATTTTCTCGAACTGCTTCGGATATTCCGCTATAACAGACTTTCCTGCCAAGTCCGAAAGCTCCGGACAGATATCCGGAAATTCCACGCGATAAGCATGCAGAAGCTGATGTTCCAGGCCGAATTGTTTCTTAAAAAGGTCGTTTTGGGAGCGTATGCCATATTTATAATCACCAATCAGGGGATGCCCTGTGCTTGCCAAATGCGCTCTGATTTGATGGGTTTTACCGGTTATCAGTTCCACCTCCAGAAGGGTGTATTGCTCAGTATGGCTCATGGGGCTGTAATGGGTACAAATATAGCTGCTGTCCTGCTTGGGAACTGTATCCTTATGGGGAGCATGCTTACTGAGGGTAACCTTATTGGTTTTTGGGTTCTTGCTTAAGTAGCCTTCCAGCTTGGCAGCCCGGTCCAGCTTGCCGATACAGACAGTACGATAAAACTTCCCAATTTCCCGTTCTTTAATCATACGGCTCAGTGCCTGGGAACCTTTCAGGGATTTGCCACAAAGTACGATTCCGCTGGTGTTACGGTCCAGGCGGTTACATACAGAAGGACGGAAACTTTGCAGTTCCTCTTCGTTGATTTGCTTACTATGCAGCAGATAACCGATAAGCCACTCGTTCAATGACAAATCCTCTGCTTCTGCTTTTTGGGTAAGGATGCCTGCAGGTTTGTCCACGATAAGAACATCAGCAGTTTCCAGAAGGATTTTGACCCCTTGCAGCTTCTGATAAGCCTGTAAAGTATCATTATCCTTTACGGAGGTTACGTCCTTACCTGCAAACATGGAGAAGGTTTCATCGGAGAAATAAAACCGAATTTCGTCTTCTAATTTCAGGATTTCACTACCCTCTGCTTTTTTGCCGTTAAGGGTAATATTTTTCTTACGAAGCATTTTATACAAAAAGCCGGAGCCTGCCTGGGGCAGATATTTGCGTAAAAATTTATCCAGGCGCTGTCCTGCCTGATTATTTCCGATAATGACGGATTGCATATGATATCCTCTTTTACAAAGTAATACTTAATAAGGTTTCCAGAATGCCGGTTGTGTTCTTTTCCTCACACTCTAATTCTTGTAACTGGTTCAGGCGCGATAAATATTTTTCCCGTGAAGTAAAGATTTTTATATTTACATCTTTAAAACCATCGGTTTTCAACATACTTGTGAGATGCTTTTGAAAATCCGTTTCAGGGAAAGTGTCTTTATATGCCAGACCGCAAAGGGTGTTTCCTTTTACTGTGATATGAGCTACCTGGTAGGTTTTGTCCTGGGAGGTAAAAATCATGTCATATAAGCCACTTAAATCCGTAATATGTTCATTGATAAGAGTTGCGGTTTCTTTGTCACAACTTTTAAAGCGGAGAAACATAATAGCACTTACAAGGCTCTTAGAAGCCGGTAAACAACCCAGAACGGCTACCACCGTCAGCAGGTTCATATTGGATTTGGTTGTGACATACCCCGCTACGTATAAGCTGATGGAGACTGCAAAGAATATCACTGTTCTGATAATTTCATATTTTTTTTGGGAATCAATATAGCCTTCCGTGCCTTTTGCATAAGAAGTACTGAATAATCTGACTAAGTGTTTCATGTAAAGTGCCTTTCTGATAGTATGCTGTATTTATAATAGAGTTTGTGTCCTCGTTAGGTTTATTTTAAAAGTTTCATGGTGCGTAAAATCACTCCATGGGGTATAACCTTGGTGGTGATGCGGAAGAGCTTAATGAGCCCGCTACACACGGAAACTTCTTTTTTATAATAGGAATCTCTAATGGCCAAGCGCACCACATCTTCTGCTTTTACCATGGAAAACTTCTTAATTGTCAGAGTTGAATTATATTTTTCTGCAATATCAAAGAAAGGAGTATCCACGGGGCCGGGGCAGACTGTTGTTACAAAAATACCCAGATCATTTATCTCATGTGCCAATGCTCTTGAAAAGCTGAGTACATAGGATTTGGTGGCGGCATATACTGCAAAGTCTGTCTGGGGTACAAAGCCTGCGCTGGAAGCCAGTTGAATGATGCGGCTGCCACGTTTCATATAGGGAATGCAGATATGGGTGATATTGGTAAGGGCTTCGCAGTTCAGTCGAACCATTCCTGCGATTTCTTCTCTCTCCTGCCGTACAAAACCACCCATAATACCATAACCGGCACAATTTATCAGCATGCGGACACTGGCATTATGTTCTTCCAGGGTATCCTCTAAGCGTTCCAGCTGTCCTTCGTTTGTAATATCCATGGCCAGAATGCGGCATTTATGCTGCAGGCTTTCGGCCAGTTCTGTTAATGCGTCTTTTCTTCTGGCAACAAGCCAGAATTCATCGATATTGGTGAAGTGTTTATCCAGCTGCACCGCAAACTCGCGGCCGATACCGGAGGAAGCTCCTGTAATCAGGATGATATTCATACAATATTCCTGCCTTTCTATTCGCTCAATTGCAATCTGCTTGCATGATTTTCACAGACTAAAAAATAATTTCATCATAATGGGTGATATAATAATCAGCCATTTGTTTCTTTGTATCCTCTTCTTTGGAGGAGTACGCATCTTCCACGGCACAGACTTTCATGCCAGCGCTAATGCCGGCTTTCAGACCGGGAATTATATCTTCAAAAACCAGGCAATGCTCAGGCTCCACCTGTAGTTTATCTGCAACTGCCAGGTAAATATCGGGAGCAGGCTTGCCTTTTTTGACATCACAGCCGGTCATGATATAGTCAAAATAATCATGGAGTTTGTGTACTGCTGCAATATTCTCTACCAGTTCTCTGGAGTTACTGGTTGCAATGCCCATTTTGATGCCTTTTTCCTTGCATTTATTAAGAAAATTTTGAACGCCGGGTTTTAGCGGCACTTCGTAGGTGTATTTGTCCCAAGCCATACGATTCCAGGTAGCCTTCATCTCTTCTATACTGTCGGTGATGGGAAAGTGATTTTTAAAATACAGAGCTGTTTCACTGAAACTCATACCTTCAATCTTTTTTTGGAGATCATCCGGTAACGGAATGCCGAAACGCCCTAAGTATTCGATATCTATTTGCTTCCACATCCACATGGAATCTACTAAAGTGCCATCCAAATCAAAAAGTACGGCATCTATATCCTTCATCATATTTTTCATGGTTTTGGTCTTCCTATTATCTTTATTGCTATGCTTGTGTGATGGTGTTTAAAGTTGCTATCTCCTGCTCTGTCAGAAAACGACATTGCCCCGGTTGCAGCTGTGGGTCTAATACCAGAGGACCGAAGGTAAGACGCTTCAGATGAAGTACCTGATTGTCAACTGCCTGCAGCATACGTTTTACCTGATGGAATTTGCCTTCGTGTATGGTCAGTTCTATCTGTTTCTCGCTAATGACTTTTACTTTGGCCGGACGGGTAAGATTCTTTTCGCCTATGTCAACTCCATCTGTCAGAGCTTGTATCCGGTCAGGAGTCAGAGGAGCGGCAATGTCTACAAGGTAGGTTTTGTCCACGTGTTTACGTGGGGCCAGAAGACGATGTGCTAAGTCACCGTCATTGGTGATCAGAAGCAGTCCTTCCGTATCTTTGTCCAGTCTGCCTACCGGAAATAAATCAGAACGATGTCCATCCGGCAAAAGCTCCATAACGGTTTTTTCACGCTTATCTTCTGTTGCAGTAACATATCCTGCAGGTTTATTCAGCATAAAATATTCAAAGGCACGATAATTTAAAGGTTCTCCTTTAAAGCATATACTATCTTGTTTCGGGTCAATTTTTTGCTCCGGAGAGACAGCCTTTTGACCGTTAACTGTGACTGTACCTTGTTTTATCAGTGTTTTCACCTGACTTCGAGTGCCTATATTCATTTCACATAAGAATTTATCCAGACGCATGTTTACCTCTATTTTAATCCGGTTATTGTGTACTGAAATGAGGTGCTTTCTTCATTTTTGACGAAATAAGCTCATAAAATGCAAAGACAACATATTCATCTCAGGAGCAAGTGGTGATGAAAAAAATATATACCATAATCTTTTTGTTTCTGATTGTGATGATGCTGTATCGGCCGGAAGTTTGCCTGCTATATAGTCTGCAGGGGTTGAAACTTTGGTTTGAGAAAATGGTTCCGGCATTGTTTCCGTTTATGATTTTGTCCGGTGTTATCATTAAAATGAATCTTACCGGAGAATTGGTTGCTTTTTTTGCACCGGTACTACAACTGCTGTTCCGTGTTAATCATCATGTGATATATGGTATTTTAATCGGCTTTTTATGTGGATTTCCTATGGGGGCCAAAGTTGCCACGCAGCTGTTGGAAAGTGGTTTGATTACACGTAGTGAAGCCGAATATCTGCTTTGTTTTTGCAATAATATCGGTCCGATTTATTTTGTGAGTTTTGTGCTGCCTGCCATTGGGGTTGATAATATACTGATTCCTTTGTGCGGCATGTACGGGGTGCCCTTTTGCTATGGTTTGGTGCTGCGCCATACAGTCTATCGGCAAAAAATATCATTTATAATTTCCGGACAAAGGCATAAAATAGCATATGCAAAAAATGATTTGCTGTACTGTGTAGATGCGGCCATTAAGGATGGTATTAACAGCATTGTGATATTGGGGGGATACATGATAGTATTCAATGCTTTGAACCTGGTGCCGGAACTGCTCATTCCTGATTATAGTGAAATAGTTTCTCCTATATTGGAAATTACAGGTGGTATTGGCAAAAACGGTGCAGCGTATCCGTTTTATGTGCTGTGTCTGTTACCCCTTGGTGGGCTTAGTTGTATTGCACAGACTTATTCTATTATAAGAACGGTAGGTTTGTCGTTGCAAAAATATCTTTTACATAAGTTTGGCTTAAGCGTATGCACGGTGTTGTTTTATATGCTTTTATTGTGAAAGCAGGGCGCCCGGCAGCGCCCTGTAAACATAGTTGTGCATTTTCTCTTTAGATTGAAAATAGAACCAGCTCTGTGGAAGTACCACCAACCGGTTCTATGTATAAGCATTATTCTTCGGTATCTTCCAAAGTTTCTTCAGGAATATCATCATCCATGGGAACATCAGCGAGCACCTCGTCCTCTACGGGATGCAGTTCGCTTCTGTTGGACTGAATAATATCCTTATACTGGGTCAGAGAGCCTAAGAGATTTTCATAATTCTGAGATGCAGCACCAATGGAGCTGATCAGTACATTTTCTAAATGTGCCAGAATATCATCCATATACTGCATAGCTGCCATACGTACACTATTGGCCTCGGTGGTTGCATTGTCCAAAATTTCCTGAGCCTGACGGCTTGCAATGGAAACAACCTCATTGGCTTGTGCATATGCCTGCTGCATAATCTCATGTTCGTTAATCAGCTGATTGGTATGAATAGTTGCCTCGTTAATGAGAGATTCAGCCTTTTGCTTTGCGTCATTTAAAATAGCTTCCTTCTGGGAAATGATTTTCTGATAACGCTTGATTTCGTCGGGAGTCTTCATACGAAGCTCACGAAGTAATTCATCTATTTCGTCCTTATTTACAATAATCTCTGTATTGGACATAAATTTAGGTTTACAACCATCGATATACTCTTCGATTTCATCAATTAATTGTTCAATTCTGCTACTCATGTCTATACCATACCTTTCCTTACAAATCAAAATTACTGTCGATTTGTCTTATATTTATCATAAATCAGATCAGCTACAAACTCGGGAACACATTGGCTGATGTCTCCTCCGAAGCAAGCAATTTCCTTTACACCTGAGGAACTAAGGTATGCATATTCCAGACTGGTGGTCAGGAATATGGTATCCAGTTGCTCTTCGGAAAGCTTTCTGTTGGTCTGTGCAATCTGCAACTCGTATTCAAAATCAGTGATCGCTCTCAGACCTCTTACAGAGATATGTAAATCGTTCTGAGCGGCATAATTGATTAACAAACCACTGAAAGAATCTATTTTTACATTGGGAATGTCCTTGGTGGCTTCCTGTAATATCTTAACACGTTCCTCAACAGAAAACAATGGTGTCTTGCTTTGATTATTTAAAACTGCAACAATTAATTCATCAAACATTTCAGAGGCACGCTTAATGATGTCCAGATGACCAAATGTCATAGGATCAAAGCTGCCCGGATAAACGGCTTTTTTCATAAATTTATGCCTTTCTACATGCTCTTTTTCTTAAGGAAAACATGCTGGTTGGTTTTGTATTTCTTGACTTTTTCAATCACATAGCCCATATCTTCGGTATAAGAAAAGTCTTCGTTCAACTTGGACTCCACGATAATCAGGGTGTCTTCGGTAATATACTTTGCGCCGGCCAGTAAGGCCAGTACATTGCGTTCCATGCCCTCTTCGTAAGGCGGGTCCATGAAAACAACATCTACTTCTTTTTCAAAGATACTACCTACTGCAGCGCATGCATCCTGCTTTAATAATATAGCACGGTCTGCAAATTTCGTAAATAAAAGATTTTCCTGAATACATGCAATGGCCTTGGGGGCATTCTCGATGAAATATGCTTTTTTGGCGCCTCTGCTGATAGCCTCAATGCCGATGCCACCGCTTCCACTGAAGAAATCCACGAATACGCAGCCCGGAATGTAGTTCTGCAGCATATTAAACAGTGTTTCCTTAATTCTGTCTGTGGTGGGTCTGGTATCCATGCCTGCGGGTGTTTTCAGAGGCAGACTACGTGCTGTTCCTGCAATTACTCTCATATATAACTCTCCGATATAAAATATATAAACAAAATTTATGGATTTGAATCAAAGGTGTTAAACTCTGATTTTGGTACCCTTAGTATTAGGTTTGCCCGGCTTGATGGTGTTTAATACAATCTTCTTTTCCTTGTATTCAATCACGGACTCTACCGCATTCTGGGTATAATATACATTTTCGATGTAATCTTTATCACCAAGCTTCATGCCTTTTACACCGATAGCGGTTTTCTTTTTCTCAGGGATTTCTTCAATAGAAAATCTCAGGAAATAACCGTCCTTGGACTGTAATACCACATTACGCTGGCTATGTATGGTTGTCACGCTGACTACCGTATCGCCATCGGGAAGCTTGGTGGCAGCTACAGTTCGTTTGCTTACATCAAACTCACTACCGTCTACAATCTTCATCATGGAGGAACTGCTGATAAAGATAACCTGACTTAAGTTCAGTTCAGACTGACCTACTACAAAGATAATCTGCTCCTTGTCTGCGCTGAAATTGCTGACATTGTCCAGGGGAATGCCCTTGTCTCTGAATTTGCCGAAGGGAATATCCATGACTTTTACCTGATGCATCTGGCCGGAATTGGTGAAAATACAGAGCTTACCGGTATTTTTCACGGTAATTATGTATTTGTTCTCTGCATCAGCAGCTTCTTTATTTCTCTCATAGGTAGCCATATCCACGGTTTTTGCATAGCCGAAACGATCCAGAAGCAGGATGATATCCATCTCTTCGATTTCTTTCTCCTTGTATACCGCTTCCTGACCGTTTTCGATAACAGTTCTGCGTTTTCTGGAATATTCCTTTTTATAACCGTCCAATTCGCTGATAATTACCTGTGCCATGGAATCCTTTCGCTCTAAGATATCCTCATAGCGGAAAATATTTGCCATGGTGTCTTCATGCTCTTTAATCAGTGCTTCCAGCTCCAAACCGATTAATTTGTACAAACGCATTTCTAAGATTGCATTTGCCTGTTTTTCGGTAAACATCAGCTGGGTAGCCATGATTTTGGATTCCTTGGTTTTAAAACGGATGCCATCAATTTTTCCTTCTGTCAGACAGGCTTTTGCCATGGCTCTGTCCTTGGAACCACGCAGGATTTCGATGACTAAATCAATTACGTTACAAGCTTTGATCAGACCTTCCTGTACTTCCTTACGTTCCAGTTCTTTGGCCAGTAAGTTGGTGTACTTTCTGGTGGCAATTTCAAACTGGAAATCCACGTTTGCTTTGATAATCTGCTTTAAGCTCATGGTTTCGGGTCTGTCATTATAGATTGCCAGCATATTAACACCGAAGGTGTCCTCCAGTCTGGTCTTTTTATATAAAAGATTTACGAAGTTCTCAGGATCTGCGTCCTTGCGAAGCTCGATAACGATACGAATACCTTCTTTGGAAGATTGATTGGATATATCTACGATATCCTGGGTCTTCTTGGTTTCGGACAGAGCTGCCACATCCTGTAGGAATTTGGTAATATTGGCACCTATCATGGTATAAGGGATTTCGGTGATAACCACATTGGTTTTACCACCCTTTGCCTTTTCAAATTCTACTTTGCCGCGTAGCTTGATTTTGCCGGTGCCGGTTTCGTAGATATTCAGTAATTCGTCTTTATTGATGACAATACCGCCTGTGGGGAAATCAGGTCCCTTAATATAGCGCATCAGTTCGGCATTGGTGATGTCCTCGTTTTGCATATATGCTTTGGTGGCATCAATTACCTCTCCCAAATTGTGAGGTGGTATACTGGTTGCCATACCTACTGCAATACCCTCTGAACCGTTTACCAGCAGATTGGGAATCTTTACAGGGAGTACGGAGGGTTCCTTTTCGGTCTCGTCGAAATTGGGAACAAAGTCCACTACATCTTTGTCTAGGTCGGACAGAAAAGCTTCCTGGGTGACTTTGTGCAAACGAGCCTCAGTATAACGCATGGCAGCCGCGCCATCGCCTTCGATATTGCCGAAGTTACCATGACCGTCTACCAGGGGCATGCCCTTTTTGAAATCCTGGCTCATGACTACCAGCGCATCATAGATGGAGCTGTCACCGTGAGGATGGTATTTACCCATGGTATCACCGACAATACGGGCACTTTTACGATAGGGTTTGTCATAGCGGATGCCCAGCTCATACATATCGTATAGGGTTCTGCGTTGTACGGGCTTTAAACCGTCCCTTGCATCGGGTAATGCTCTGGCGATGATAACACTCATGGCATAGTCGATGTAGGATTTCTGCATTTCCTCAGAATATTCTGTTTTGATGATTCTGTCATTTATATTTTGGGTTTTCATGTTGGTAACCTAACCTTCCTAAACAGCTTCTTAAATATCCAGTTCCGCGTCAGTAGCGTGCTCGTAAATAAAGGCTTTACGAGGAGGAACTTCGGTGCCCATCAGCATCTCTGTGATTTCGGAAGCACGTCTGGCATCCTCAATCTCTACCTGCTTCATAATACGGGTTTCAGGATTCAATGTGGTTTCCCAAAGCTGCTCGGCATCCATTTCGCCCAAACCTTTGTAACGCTGCAAAGTAAAAGGACCTTTGTGGGTTTTTCTGTATTTTTCCAAGGCCTTATCATCATACAGGTACTCTTCCTCACCTCTGGAAGGCATTGCCTTATATAAGGGGGGCATAGCTATGTATACATGTCCTTCAAATATCAACTCAGGCATAAATCTGTAGAATAAGGTCAGAAGCAATGTGGAAATATGTGCACCATCCACGTCTGCATCGGCCATAATAATAATCTTATCATATCTGAGCTTGGAAATATCAAAATCATTACCATAACCTTCAGAAAAACCGCAACCAAAGGCGTTAATCATGGTTTTGATTTCGGCATTTGCAAGTATTTTATCGATGCTGGCCTTTTCCACGTTCAGAATTTTACCTCTGATGGGCAAAATCGCCTGGAACATACGGTTACGTGCAGTTTTGGCACTGCCGCCTGCGGAATCACCTTCTACGATGAAGATTTCACACTTGGAAGCATCCTTGGACTCACAGTTAGCAAGCTTGCCGTTAGAATCAAAGGAAAACTTCTGCTTGGTCAGCATATTGGTCTTGGCCTTCTCTTCCGTTTTACGAATCTTGGCAGCCTTTTCCGCACAGCTGATTACACTCTTTAAGGTTTCTAAATTACGGTCGAAGAAACGTACCACCTCTTCGCCGGTTATTTTGCTTACTACTTTTGCAGCATCCTGGTTGTCCAGCTTGGTCTTGGTTTGGCCCTCGAATCGGGGATCGGGGTGTTTTAAGGATACCACGGCAGTCATACCGTTACGCACATCGGCGCCGGTGAAGTTTGCATCCTTTTCCTTCAGGATGTTCAGCTCGCGGGAATAGGTATTAATCACATTGGTAAACATGGTTTTAAAACCGGTTAAATGTGTACCACCCTCGGAGTTATATATATTATTACAGAAGCCCAGTACATTCTCGTGGAATTCGTTCACATATTGGAATGCAACCTCTACCGTGATGCCGTCACTTTCACCGGTGAAATAAATCACATCATGGACAGTTTCCTTGGATTTGTTCATATCCTTGATAAAACCGATGATGCCTTCCGGCTCGTGGTAGGTTACTACATCTTCCTCTTCTTTTCTCTTATCTGTGAAAATAATGGTTAGATTAGGGTTTAAATAAGCAGTTTCATGCAAACGGCTCTTTACCTCGTCTTCTTTGAAACGGGTACGGTCAAATATGGTATCATCAGGCAGAAAATTGATGGAAGTACCGGTTTCTTTGGCCTTACCTACAACAGGCAGTAAACCGTCAATCAGATCTACAACAGGGATGCCGCGCTCATACTTGTCTTCAAAAATGCTTCCGCCACTCTTGACTCTGACAGTCAATCTGGTAGAAAGTGCATTTACAACGGAAGAACCCACACCATGAAGACCGCCACTGGTCTTATATGCGGAATTATCAAATTTACCGCCGGCATGTAGCGTGGTAAATACCAGACGCTCTGCGCTGATTCCTTTTTCATGCATACCTACGGGGATACCGCGGCCGTTATCTTCAATGGTTGCAGAACCGTCAGCTTCCAAAGTCACTTTAATCGTATCACAATATCCTGCCAGATGCTCGTCCACGGAGTTATCAACAATTTCATATATCAGGTGATTCAGTCCCTTGGTGGAAACACTACCGATATACATACCCGGACGCTTTCTGACAGCCTCTAAACCTTCCAATACTGTAATGCTTGAAGCATCATAATTATTTGCCTTAGCCATTTCTTACCATGCCCTTCCTTCGAAAATACCCTATATCTGCCCTATTTATTCGGCAAAAAGGTATATTTTCGCTTTTTATCACACATTCCATAATAGTATAACATATATTTTGTGGGTGTGAAAGTAAAAACAACAAGATATATGAAAAAATAAAAACAGGCGTGGAAATGAACGCCTGTTATGGGTAAATATATTATAATGTATAACTCTTCAGATAGTTATTTGACAGTATAGATGTATAAGGTCCCAAAGAGAAAGGGGATTATAAAGGCTACAGTGATTGCGTAGGCGATGTTTTGCCAGATGAGTCCTGTTTCCGAAATTGCGCCGAATATACACTGGAGAATCGTCCAGGGAATTAATATTTTTGCAAGGAATATGGTCAGCTTTCTGAGTAAATATTTTCGAAATTCCCTACGGGAAACAGGTATATATTTCAATTTTTTCATAATCGAAAACACAGAATCTATTTTATCGTAAAATAAATAAGGGGTTAATTTATTGTAGGCTATTCCGGTACAGATTAGTAACGGAAATACAAAAAGAGAAAAATCAAATTCTTCTATCATACTTTGATAAGATATCATGGAAAAAACGATTGTCAAAAAAATAGCCAGCCAATTAAATGCTCTGCACATAGTCGCAATCATACTGTTCTCAAAAAGTTTTTTATAAAAGGTATCCAGTAGTGTGTATTGTTTTAAAATATGTTCTTTATTGTTCATATGTATGATTGCCTCCTGTGAATGCTTTCGTTTGCGGAATAATATCGATGCTTTCTCCGAAACGGATTAATTCGCCCTTTTCTAAAATGCCCACAAAGTCTGTTTTTTGCTCTATTTCCGACGTAATATGACTGGTCATCAGTACAGAAGCCTTTTCATCAGCAATGATGCGCTGCAGAATTTTGAAATAATCAATACGGAATATAGGGTCCATACCAACGGTAACCTCATCTAACAGATAAATGCATGCATGATGCGCCATGGCGAAGGCCGTTTGAAATTTCAGTTTTTCTCCACGGGACATTTTGCTATAATCCTTGGCAGTGGAAAGCTGCATCTCGTTCATTACATCTTTAAACAACATGATATCAAAATCTTCATATAAACCGCCTAAGAGTTCTGCGTTCTGCATAGCGGTTTTATTTTCAAAAAAAGAATTATCTTCTGAAACAAAACCGATTTTATTCTTTAGGTAAGCATGGCACTCTTTAATGTCTCTGCCGCATACTTTGATTTGTCCATCGTATTTGATATCTTCATTCATGATATAATCCATCAATGTGGACTTTCCGGCACCGTTTTCACCCATCAGTCCCATGATATAGCCTGCAGGAAGGCTGAAATGGATGTCCTTTAAACGAAACTTCCCCTTTAATCCTGTTACATGATGAAATTCCAGTAATATTTCTTCCATTGTATACTCCTATTCCGCGTATAACGCTTCAATCATTTCTGTGACTTCGGCGCAGCTAAGTCCTGCCTGCTTGGCTTCTGCAATGATTTCAGCCAGGCGCTTTTCAATCATCATCAGCTGCTTTTCCATCAGATAATCCGTGTTGTATTCACAGGCATAGAAACCCTTGCCTGCCACGGAACGTATTAAGCCTTCTTTTTCCAGTTCTTCATAGGCTCTTTTGGTAGTGATGACACTGACCCCTAAATCTCCTGCCAGTGCCCGTATGGAAGGAAGGGCTTCACCGGCACTTAACTGTCCGGTGACAATAGCGTTTTTTAATTGATTTACAATCTGTTCATAGATTGCAAGTGTACCCTGGGGGTGTATGACAATCTTCATAGTTCCTCTCATTCTGCCGCAAAAGCGACAATCAATTCTGCTAATATATTGCAACTTACAGATAACAACGTTCATAGGACAGGCTGTTGTTCAGTGCATTTCTCCAACTTTTCATAAAAACAACAGTCAGGGGTAATTCCACCAATATCAGAAATGCTACAAATATCCACTTTACCCATGATGCCACAGGGGTATCCTGACAAAGCAAAAAAGCAATAGAAAAACTCGAAAAAATTGCAGCTAAAGTTCCGCATATTTCAATGGGACTGTCGGCCTTATTATATGGGTTAGGATTCTTCTGAGCATAAGGTGATTTTTCTACAAAACCACTAAAAAATAGTGAAAGTATAATAATATTGCAAAGTGCTACACCGGCTGACACAATATCAATCCTTTTTTGGGAAAGCAATATTAGGATTCCTAACAAGCCCAGGAATATAATAATGCTTATCTTAAATAACCAGAATTTAATGGCATAGGTTTTTCTGTCCTGTAAGTTCATTGGGCAGAGAAACATGATTTTGGGTGGTTTTAAAGGATGAATACTGCCTGATAAAAAACAATAAAGAATGGGAAATGCCAGCATTGTGTATGCAAAGAAGGTTCCATCCTCTTGGTCGATAGTTATAGCGGGGAGTGCAAAGCCCAAATAGAGGTAAATCCACCAATTCATATTACTAAATGCTTTTTTGAGTCTTTCCCAATGAAATGCTGCAAAATAATCATAAACAATTTGTTTCATTATTTGTTGTCCCCTTTCTTTGTCATGAAATACATAAATTCCTCTATGGTGGGTGCAGTAACTGTCAGGCTTGGATCATATGTGTAAGCAGTTCCGTGCTTTACCAGTGCTCTTGTGCCGTACTGACCGGTTTCCACATGTATGACCTGTTCTTTATGTAATAAATTGATTTTGTACTGCTCTCCTGTTATCAGGCGATACTTGGTTCTGAGTGATTCAATATCGCCTGAAAAAATGGTTTTGCCCTTGTTCAGATATAAGATATAATCGGCTATTTTGTCCAGATCCTCGGTCAAATGTGTTGCCAATATGACACTTCTTTCTCCGTCTGCGATGAAATCCTTTATAATGCGGAAAAACTCTTCTCGAAAGCCCGGATCGAAATTACCGGTAGGCTCATCCAATATCAGCAATTTAGCGTCATGGGATAAAGCAAAGGCAAATTGATATTTTAACTTTTCGCCCTTGGACAATTCCTTGTACTTTCTGTTGCTATCCAGTTCAAAGCGGTTCAGATATGCAATGAGTATATCTTCGCTGTAATTCGCGTAATAACGTCCGTATGCTTTTGCGTTTTGTAATAAAGTAAGCGTGTTGTCAAAAAGATCATCCAAAAGAACGGTACCAATCTTATTTAGGATATTTGCTTCTGCCTCTGCATACTGCTCTCCTTCGATGATGACATCTCCCTGAGTGGGTCGGTACAGGCCTAACAACAGATGCAGCAAAGTAGTTTTACCTGCACCATTGGGACCGATAAGTCCCATGATATATCCTTTCGGCAGTGCAAAAGAAATGTCTCTTAATGCAAATTTGTCCAAACGTTTCCAAACATTTTTGAATTCCACCAACATATACTTCCCTCCAAGTCTCATGGTCAAAATATTTTGTATCGTTTTAAAAATAAGTTTATAATCGTAATTCTTAATAAATAAATGTGTATATTTACTGTACACATATACATATACAGTAAATATACACAATTGTCAAGTGTTATCCTTAGAAAATCTATAAAAAAACAAGGCGCATGGTAGCGCCCTGTCATAATCTTTGTTTATACATTTTTCATAGAGCATGCAATTCCGATTGCTCCCGGTCCGATATGGGTGGAAATACTCATGGGAAGTTCGTCCAAGTCAATTTCATATCCGGGGAACTGTTTGCTCATTTCCTCTTTCATTGCTAATGCACCTTCTAAATTGTGTGAATGTGCAATCTGTAAGATAACCTTTTCCGGTCCCGGATTACCAAAGCGATTTTCTAAATCGTTACGTAATGCATTCAGCATCAATGTCTTACCCTGGGAGGTAGTTCGTGCCTTTGCAAAAGCATCCAGCTTCTCGCCTTGAATAGTTAGTACGGGCTTTAATTTCAGCATGGTGCCGATAGCAGCTGCCGCAGGGGTAATGCGACCTCCTTTTTTAAGGTAGAACAATGTGTCCAGCATAATATAGATGGTGCTGTTGAACTTATCCTTTTCCAGAAAATCTGCTATTTCGCTGCCGTTTATGCCCTTGTCGGCCATGGCTTTTGCATCTAAAACCGATTCCTTCTGTGTGACGGAAATGCGCTGATTATTTACAACAAATACCTTGCCGTCATAATCTTCCGCCAGCATTCTGGCACTTTGATAAGAGCCTGATAATCCGCTACTCATGGGAATGTGTATGATTTCATCATATTCCGTCAACAGTTCTTCCCATAGATTCATAATAGATTCCAGGGAAGGCTGGCTGGTCTTGATATCAGCACCGGCTTCCATTTTATCATAGAACTCATCAAAAGATAAGTTCACGGCTTCTAAATATTCTTTATCATCAATGGTAAAAGGCATGGGAATTACATATACCCCAAGCTGTTTTGCCTCTTCGGGCATAATGCCGCAGTTTGTGTCTGTTACGATTGCAACTCTGGCCATAAATTCGATACCTGTCCTTTTAGTTCTAATGATACTTTAAAGCATGAAAATCAATTGTTTCATTTAGAATATAATAATACTGTTATATGGAACGAAAGTCAACAGAATTTACTGTCTGAAATAATAAATGTTCCTGGAATAATTCTTCAAACGAAATCTCTTTTTCTTTGGCAGCTAGAAGGGTGTCAACTGCCTCACCAGCTTGCTTTAAAACCTCTGCATCGGAATAGATATCACCAAGCTGGAAGGCAAAATCACCGCTTTGGCGCAGACCGAATAATTCGCCGGGACCGCGTAGTTTCAGGTCTTCAGAGGCTATATGAAAACCGTCATTTGAGTGATTTAAGATATCCAAACGTTTCTTGGTGGATTCGTTTTCGTTACCATTTACAAAGATACAATAACTCTGATGCTCTCCTCTGCCTACGCGTCCTCGTAACTGGTGGAGCTGTGCCAGACCAAAACGGTCTGCATTTTCCACCATCATGACTGTGGCATTTGGTACATTGATACCTACTTCTATTACTGTGGTGGAGACTAATACATCAATATTATGGGCCGCAAATTCTTCCATTACACGATTCTTTTCCCCGGGGCGCATTTTGCCATGTAGATAGGAAATCTGAATGTTAGCCGGTAAAAAGCTTCTTAACTTCTCTGTATAATCGATTACATTTTCCACATCTTCCAGTTCGCCCTCTTCTACCATGGGGCAGATTACATAGACCTGACGGCCTTTTTCTACTTCCCTGGTAATGAATTCATAGGCCTTAGGTCTGTAGGAAGTGTTTACCACACAGTTTTTAATAGGTAAACGACCGGCAGGTAATTCGTTTATGATGGAAATCTGTAAATCGCCGTATAGAATAATGGCAAGTGTCCGGGGAATGGGTGTTGCACTCATAACCAATACATGAGGCTCCTTGCCTGTGATGTTTGTTCCTTTTTCTGCCAGGCCTTCTCGTTGCCGGACGCCGAAACGATGCTGTTCATCGGTAACTACTAACGCTAGATTTTTATAAACAACTTTTTCCTGGATCAAAGCATGGGTTCCGATGATTAAGTTGGCTTCACCGGACTTTATTTGTTCATAAGCCTCTCGTTTTTCTTTGACTGTCATGGAGCCCACAAGCAGGACTGGCTTAAATGCCAGATGATAATCTTTGGTGTATTGGCTGATGGTTTCGAAGTGCTGCATTGCCAAGACTTCCGTAGGAGCCATCAGTGCCCCCTGATAACCGTTTGCGGCAGTCATCAGAAGTGCTAACACAGCAATAATGGTTTTGCCCGAACCTACATCACCCTGAATCAGTCTGTTCATACAGTAGGGACCTTCTATATCGTTTCGAATTTCCTGCCAGACCTTTTTCTGGGCTTTTGTCAGTGAAAAAGGCATGGTCTCTACAAAACGTACCGTATCTGCAGTCTCTATCATTACAAATTCATTTTTTAATTGATTGGTATGGGCGCTGTTTTGGCGCAGTTGATACAAAAAGGCAAAGAACTCATCGAAAACCAGTCTTTTGCGGGAGGTTTGTATCTGTTCCGTGTTTTCCGGAAAATGTAGTCCGCGCAGTGCGTCTTCTCTTGTAATCAGCTGATATTTTTCTGTGATAAAGGAAGGATAAAATTCTGCAACAGGCTTCTTTAGGGAAAGCGCCTGTTTCATAGCCTTTTGTATGGTTTGGTTGGTCAAACCTTTGGTCAGTGGATAACAGGGTTTCAGGCCCTTGGTAAGCAGCATATACTCATCATATGCATACATTTTAGGTTGTTCCATAATCGTAGTAATGCCTTTTTGGGTCACGTTCCCTCTAAAAACATAGCAGCTACCGCTTTTTAGGATGTTTTTCAAAAAAGGCATATTGAAAAAGGTCAGATGTAAAGAGCCGGTTTCATCTGCCACCATACAGTTAAGGATGGTCAGATTGCGTACCTTTTTCACATTGGGAATGCCTTGTACCCGGGCGAATACGGCACCGATTTGACCGTTCTTTAAGTCTGCAATATGTACAGGCTTTTGGAAGGTATCGTACTTGGCCGGATAATGCTTCAGCAAATCATCCACAGTATAGATATTCAGTTTGTGAAACAGCTTTTCGGTTTTGGCACCGATGCCCTTTAATTCTATAATGGGGGTGCTGGCTGTCATTGTTTCCCCTTCCTTTCTCTTTGACGTACACTGCTATACTCGCACAATTTCCTATAGAAATCAGGGTGTCAAAAGGTGGTGTATAAATTATACCAAAACAATTTGCACAAAAATATATAAACGCAAACAACTGCAACGTGCTGACAAACTAACCGGTAACTGCGACTAAAGTCTCTCAGCAAAGGCTTCGAGCCTAGTCTTCGTAACCGGTGGATTTTGTCAGTCACTAAAAACGCAGTTTAGGTGTTTGCTTATTATATGTTTTTGCACAAATTGCTATACTACGTTTTGAAATCACCTTTTGACACCCTGATACCATAGATTGAAAAAAGGAGACAGTTTTCTGTCTCCTTTCATAATAACATAAAATAGTTCACTTGTCATTTACTCAACTGAAATAATGTAGTAGTAAATAGGCTGACCGCCGTACTGTACCTCAATGTCACAATCGGGATATGCAGATTCTAAATCTACGCGAAGAGCTTCTGCATCATCTTCTGTGATATCTTCACCGTAATAGATACTGATTAATTCGGAATCCTCGTCTACCATGGCTGCTACCATCTCTTCGGTGGTAAGCTTCATATCCTGACCTACTGCCAGGATGCCTGCATCGCCCAGACCCATGTAGTCGCCGGTTTTAATTTCCTTATCATCAATTACAGTATCACGCACAGCATAGGTTACCTGACCGGACTTCACATTGCCGATTTCAGCAAGCATATTCTGTTCGTTTTCATCATCGGAAGCATCTGCCACATAATTGATTACTGCGGTAATGCCCTGGGGAATAGTCTTGGTAGGGATAACCAGCAGATTTTTGTCTGTCATTAATTCGGCAGCCTGATTTGCAGCCAAAATAATGTTCTTATTGTTAGGCAGGATAAAGATGGTGTTTGCATTCACCTTGTCCACAGCATCTAAAATATCTGATGTACTGGGGTTCATGGTCTGACCGCCTTCAATAATATAATCTACGCCTAAGCTCTTGAAGATTTCATTAACACCTTCACCTACGGATACAGCGATAAATCCTACAGGCTTAGGAGGCTCGTTATTAACAGGAACTTCTGCCTGTGCTTCTGCTTCCTGCTTTTCGGCCATCTTGAAAAGCTTTTCCTGATGCTCCAGTCTCATGTTATCAATCTTCAGATTGGAGAGCTGACCAAAGGTTAAAGCTTTCTGGATTGCCAGACCGGGATCATTGGTATGCACATGTACCTTTACTACATCATCATCTGCAACGCAAACGATGGAATCACCGATGGATTCAAGGAAGGACTTGAATTCCAGCTCAGCTTTGATAGGGAAAGGCTTCTCTAACATAATAATGAACTCAGTACAATAACCGAAGGTAATTTCAGCTTCGGACTGCACCTCTAAAGAGGATTTAGGACTGCTTGATGCAGCCGGCTGGATATTGGATACGATTTCCTTGCCTCTGAAGGCATCCAGTGCACCGCTCATTACTTCAACCAAGCCCTGTCCGCCGGAGTCAACAACACCTGCCTGCTTTAATACGGGCAGCATCTCGGGGGTCTGGCTCAGTACATAATTGGCATGTGCAAGTACTGCGTCAAAAAATGCATCCAAGTCTTCAATACCGTTATCGCACAATTCTCTACCCTTTTCAGCTGCACCCTTTGCTACGGTTAAAATAGTACCCTCTTTGGGCTTCATAACAGCTTTATATGCGGTTTCAACAGCCTTTTCCAAAGCATCAGCCATTAAGGAAACGTCGATAGTGGTCTCTTCTTTAATGGTTCTGGTAAAACCTCTGAACAACTGGGACAGGATAACGCCGGAATTACCGCGCGCACCTCTTAAGGAGCCGCTGGAAATGGCTTTACATAATGATGCCATATCCACACCTTCGCCCAGAGCTGCTACTTCTCTTGCTGCGGACATAATTGTCATAGTCATATTTGTTCCTGTATCTCCATCAGGTACAGGGAATACGTTTAATTCATTAATCCATTCTTTTTTATTTTCCAGATTGGTGGCACCGGCTAAGAACATTTTAGATAACATCTTAGCATCTATGTGGGTCGTGCTCATGCCATAATCCTCCTTAATCAATCACTCTAACACCATCAACAAAGACATTGATCTTTTCAATTTCCAGTCCGGTGTATTCTTCTACTTTGTATTTAACATTGCCGACTAAATTATCGGAAACGGCTATGATGCTGACACCATAGGCAACAATTACATGAAAATCCAGTATTAATTTATTGTGTTCATTAACGGAAACCGTTATTCCTTTGGTAAGGCTTTCTTTTTTCAGCAGATGAACCCAGCCGTCCTTCATGCTGACAGCAGCCATACCTACTATACCAAAGCACTCAACTGCTACCGTACCGGCATACTGAGCAATAACTTCGTTATCGATAATGATTTTACCCATTTGAGTATCTATTGAAGAACCCTTCATACTTTGTACCATGCCTTTCCGTGAACTGCGAGCTGTGCAGACACATATTCGAATACTATTTTATCAGCTTTCATGGAAAAAGAAAACAAAAACTTTCATAAATTCAAAAAAAGAAATATTTATGCTTGCTTTTCAAAAGTTTTTCTGTTAATATATCAATGTTGTGAGTTTATTAAACGCGACCAAACGCAGATGTTGAGGAGGTGTCAAGATGGCAAAGTGTGATATTTGTGGTAAAGGCGTTCATTTTGGAAATAACGTAAGCCATTCTCATAGAAGAACTAACGCTATTTGGAATTCTAACGTAAAGAGCGTTAAGTGCAAGGTAAACGGTGGAGCAAAGAGAATGCATGTTTGCACCAGCTGTTTAAAGTCCGGTAAAGTTGAAAGAGCTTAACTTAATTGGAAAATTTAAGGGTAGGAATTTGATTCCTACCCTTTTTATATTTCCTTCTTTTTGCGTATATATACTTTGTTGATGGCCTGCATCAACTCTTCGTCTCCGAACAGGTTGTCCGGATGATAGATTTTAACCAGATCTTTATATCTTTTACGAATCATCAGAGAATTCACGCTTGCACTACGAAAAAGTAATTCCGCTATCATCTCCGCCTCTCCTGAAACATGACTATAACGGTCACTTCCGGAAAAGCTTTGTTTTCCCTGTTGGTATTTTTTCTTTTCCGCTTCAAATTTTCTACGGTCTTCTTCCAACTGTGAAAAACCGGCCTGAAGAATAGCCATTTTCTTTTCAAAAAACATTTTTTCTTCTTTCAGACGCTTTCTTTCCGTAATGCTTTGATTGTTTAGTTTGTCCATTTCATCCCGGAACTGTGCCCGCTCTTTGATAAATTTATTCCTGGATTCCTGAAACTCGGATTTTAAATTTTCCAAACGCAGGAATTCTTTGAATAACCATACCTTAAGTTCTTTCAGTTCATCAGGATTTTCACTTTTGATTATATCATCCCAATCAATCATAGGTAAAAGTTCCTTCTATTCATCGCAAAAGCAATTATATCCTACAAACAATAAAAGAATGATAATAATCAAACCCACAAGTCTGTTATGGGTAATCAGCATTAGTAACATTCCGATTGCAATAAAAAAAGTAATTAAACCGATTATCTTTTTCATATACACGTCTGGTTGTACATAATCATTCTATTATATGCTGTTCATAAGAAAAAGTTGCATGATATTATTTCGTCTCTTTGTCAGGGAAAGCAATATCTACTACTTCTGCTTCGTTGATTTCCACAACATCTTTCTTTTCTTTAAATTTGTCAATCAGGTCAGGTAACATATCCAGTACCTTGGTCACAGTGTCCTGGTTCTTGATATTTACAAGTTTGGTGCAACCGTCTTTAATTACAAGTACGGCGCTGGGAGTCATCTTGCCACCAAGACCACCACCACCGTTAGCGCTGGATTTCTGGGTGTTGTTACCTGCAGCAGCACCTACACCGAAGCTTACGTCTACCAGAGGAAGAATAATCGTGTCACCTATCTGGGTGGGCTGGCCTACTACTGTTTTAGAGGACAGTACTCCATCCATTCCTTTAAATAAAGATTCTACAACGCTCTGAAATTGATTTGTATTATCTGACATTAGAAATCCTCACTTTCCGCCGCTTAACCGGCACTAACTGTCTTGTTTAACTTGGCATTATGTTTTTTAATCCGTCTGTGAATGATTCTAAAATTCCGATCAAGCAGAACGGACAGGACATTTTTTAATAATATAAACACGGTAATATGGCCTTTTGCTTTAAAGTATCCTTCTGCAATCTTGTTTTCAAAATCAGGTGTAAAATGCACCGATGTACCTATAAAAGGTGAAAGCATGCCATATACTGCAGTAGCATATCCGGTTGTATCCGGCTGCCCTGTTCCCAAAAGTATATTGGCTTCCAGCTCTTTGGGTACAATTGCACAGAGAATCCGTTTGGCTTTACTTAGTATTCGGGGTATCAGCTCCTGTGCTTCAGAAGTTTCATACAGTCTTTTATAAAAATTGATTTCATTTCGAATATGTTTGATTTTATCATAAATTTTACGGAATGAACACAATATTTTTTCCATGGGTCCTGCTGCTTCTGTTGTAGTGTCTCCGGTTGCAGCTACGGAAGTGGTTTTTTGTGTCAAAGAAGGACCTTCCGTTGGTGTATTTTCTGCATCGGCAGTAGTTGCGTTAGCCGCCTCTTCCTCTTCTATAGAAGCCAGTAAGGTCGTGTTAATTGCCGGATGGTATTGATTTTTTTCTGATTTTCGGCTTGTTTTATCTGCTTTTCTTTTCTCTTTGGGCGGCTTACTGCTGTCATATAAGGTAAACCATAATAGTTTTACAATAAAATTCCCCGGCTCAGGATAATCAAAATGTACCTTCAGTATGCCGAAAAACCAGCTGCCCTTTAGATGAAGTGCAAGGGATTCTGCATTTTTGTGTCCCGCTGCCTTATAAAATATAGGGCAAAACAATGCTATTAAAATACATAAAACGAATATCACCAATAAAACAAGCAATGTTATGAAAACTACTTTCAGTATACTTAAAATTACTGTAAGCATGTAATATACTCCTTCAATAATACATCGCCACGGGTTTGTAAACAATCATTTGTTATTTGTTGTACCAGTTCCAGTGCTTCCTGATAGTCTGATGAAATGCCCAGTACGTGAAAGGTATGTCCGTCATAAAAAGGTTGTCCCAACTGACGTGTATGCATGATGTCCAATTGGTTGTCGGGATTAGAAGCCGACAAAATAAAATAAAAATTGGATAATAATGGTTTGTGTTGTATTTCTGTTTTTATTTTATCCAGATTTTTCTCCGAAATACTCTCTCCTATGTACATTCTTCGGGCAAATTCAATTGAAAATTTCATACTGTTTCCTCGTACCTTGTTTTTGACTATACAAAGTTATTATAACATAAAAATATTTGGTTTCAAATAAGAAGAACCGAAAATATCTAATGATATTTCCGGTTGCCCCATTGATTGTTCTTTTTCATGTTCAAATATTCATTATAAGCCTTTTCCAATATCTGTTTTTCATTGGAAAACTTTAATAAATGATAGGCTTCATGAAATTTGTAAAAACCTGAGTCTACAAAGTGTTCCTCTTTTTGTGGTTTGCTGTAATAACTGTCCGCCATCATTAAGTACCAGTGAACTTCCTTTTCAACTGTATCTTCCGGTACGGAGAAAGTATACTCGCTTTTGCCGATGTACTTAATAATAGTTGCTTTTGCACCTGACTCCTCCAGAACCTCGCGTAATGCAGTATCCTGATAGTCTTCGCCCTCTTCTACTGTTCCTTTGGGTAAAACCCATCCATCATACTTGTTTTTGTAGTTTTTGTACAAAAGTAATATTTTTCCACGAAAAATTACCACACCACCACAGCTTGTTGCTTCAATCATTGCAATTCCTCCTGTTGGTGTGTCATCTTGACTTGATTACAGTATAGAACATTCAATGTTTGAACGCAAGTTTTTTTTATATCGCACCACGCTTTTCGTGTCCGGTAGTATATTCGGCAGGAAAAGTCAGATTTAAATGTTTCCATTCTTTTTGCATGGCTGCGCCGCTTAATGCTTCCTCATAGCATTCCAACACGCTGAGGGTTTCCTCGAAGCTTTCGGTAGTCAGATGGATGCGTAAATCCACTTTGCCATACCATTTGTGTAAGTCCTGATGCAGTGACAGGGGCAGGGAATTATAAATAATGTTATAGCAATGCTCGCAGCAAAGCTGTACAGGAAAGGTTTTGTGATAGCGATCTTTTAGGAAAGCAATATCCTGTTCCCGGTGCTTGGGTTTACGGCATTCCTTTGTTGTCTTGGCTACACAATTGGCTGTAATCATCATGGGAATACGACCGTATATAATTTTACTGAAGGGAAGTCCTTCTGCAAGTAATTCTTTTTGCTGGGCACCGTTTAGTTCATAAGGGAGGGTGCCTTCCGTGATTTGGTCTTTCCAAAAAGCAATGCTTTCACTATTCCATAAATAGAATCCGGCATCCGTCAAATATGCTCTTTTGTATCCGGTCTTTTTTAACTGTTCCAAGCCGGATATGGAACGAATACATACGCCTTTTATATAAGGACTTGTATCCAACTGGGTGATGATGCTTTGCATATATATTGTGTCACGGTCTCTTATGATATAAGGCAGACTGATATAAATATCAAAACGATTCGAAAGGTCTGCGGCATGTATCAGTTGTTCCAGGTGCTCTCGGTGTTTGAAAAGTAAATCTGCTTCCAAAATCAGTCTGTTAAAGCAGGTTAAGGCTCCTGCATCAATCAATTTTGTTATGGCTTTCAGCTGTTCAATGGAGCTGCAGGAAATGGTTTGTGAAGCCGCTAAATTCTTTGACGGTATCTGCTTTGAATGGTCTGATTTATCTTCCTGTACGGAAACAAGAGGTTCCTTTTGGACCGTATGTTTTCTGGCATATATCAGACCGTAATCTTCTGTTATTTGCTTTTCCAGTGCAGTGACTGCATTTCTGCGCAGTTCATTTAATTCTTTAACAGGGTAATAAGCGCCTTCTTCCACAAAAACATCACATGTACTTGCTTTGAAATGTGTATTACCCAGTTTGCACAGTCGGATTTCTGCATCCTTTGCAGTAATGGGCTGTTTTTCTGCTGCTGTAACTATAGGCCCTTCTATTGTAACAGAGTTATCGCCATGGGTCAGTGTCAAAACTGCAGGACTGCCGATGTAAAAATAGGCTGACATTTCCACATCAAATGTTGGACGGGGAAGAATATATTTTTCACGTAAGGAAGCGACAAGGTTTTCATCCGAAGCCGCATAAGAGGGATTTTCCAGTGTAATCATTTCTTTTCCGTTATGTTTGAAATAATAACCATCCTGTCTTTCACTACGCAAATATAGGGAAGTCAGCTTCTTAATATCTTTTTCGGATACCTGGTATTTGTAATTTTGTTTGTGATGATTTTGATAATAGCTATCTATATATTTTCGATAAATGGCAGTTACCCCGGCAGCATACTCAGCGCTTTTCATACGTCCTTCTATTTTGAAGGAATCAATGCCTGCTTCTATAAGACGGGGAATATATTCTATGGTACACATATCCTTCAGGCTCAAAGGATACTGCTCCTTTTGCGGATTGCCGTCTAAGGATACCTGATAGGGCAAACGGCATGGCTGAGCACATCTTCCCCTATTGCCGCTTCTCTCACCCAATATACTGCTAAACAGGCATTGTCCGGAATAGCAATAACACATGGCACCATGTATAAAACATTCCATTTCCAGGCCTGTGTATTCTTTAATAGACCGGATTTCCTGCAAGCTCAATTCTCTGGCCGGAACAATACGATTAGCGCCTATTTTTTTCATAAACATGGCATCTTCCCGGCCGGTGACAGTCATCTGGGTAGAAATATGTCTCTCCATATCAGGAAAATGTCTGCTGACATAATGATAAACTCCCATATCCTGAATAATTACACCATCTAATCCATTTTCATACAAGGGTAAAAGATAGTCGTACAGTGTACATAATTCACTATTTCTGGTCAGGGTGTTAATGGTTAAATAAACCCGTCGACCATGCAGATGGGCATATTTGATACAAAACAGTAAATCTTCATCAGAAAAATTTGCTGCATATGCCCTGGCACCAAATTGTTTGCCGCCCAGATAAACTGCATCAGCACCTGCGTGAATAGCCCCTATAAAGGCGTCCATACTGCCGGCAGGTGCCAGAAGTTCTACTTTATTTGCTCTCATAAAAGGAGTCTCCTCTATTCAAACTGTGAGAGATGTTTTCAAAGAATTATCTCTCTATATATAATAAGGCTGCCCCGGGGACAGCCTGTTTGTTATTGTAAGAATTTGATTTGTAGTTCAAATTAATTATTGTTTTTTTCTTTTAATTCTGTTTCCAGACGAACGATTTCTTTGGCACCGGTATTGACTTCGTTCTGGAGCTCCTGTATGCGTTTCTCAGCATTTTCCAGTTTGATTTGTGCAGAAATCAATTCATGCTTTAAATCATACAGTTCCTTCTCCTTCTCCCGAAGTTCATCTTCCAATACAGAAATCTGGCTTTTGGCCTTGAAATAATCATCCGTGATATTCAACTGCAGAAGCACATTCTGAGTATCTAAAGGCTGTCTGCGGAAACTGTCGATTTTACCATACTCATTCATCTTATTGTTGATATAAGATGCTACCTTTTGCAGATATTCCTCGCTTTCATATCCGCATAATGTATATACTTTGCCGCCAATAATTACTTCTGTATCAATCTTTGAAGACATCGCTGCTCTCCTTTGTACGGTTGATGATGTAACACTGGTTTTATTATAGCTTAAAAGGGTTGGTAGTTCAAGTTAAATTGCTTCCTTTTCAGGAAAGTGTTTCCTGAAAGCGTGACATTATAACCCCAGGTGCTGATAAGCCAGCTGTGTCACTACACGGCCTCTGGGAGTACGATTGATAAAGCCGTTTTTGATCAAATAAGGCTCATATACATCCTCTATTGTGCCGGAATCTTCTCCTATGGCTGCGGCTAAGGTATCCAGTCCTACAGGACCGCCGTCAAATTTGTGAATCATAGTTTCTAAAATATTTCTGTCAATATGATCCAGTCCCAGCTTGTCTACTTCCATCAGGTCAAGGGCTGCACATGCTACTTCCCGGGTGATGATACCGTCGTATCTTACCTGGGCAAAATCACGCACTCTCTTCAAGATACGATTAGCTAGTCTGGGTGTACCGCGACTTCGTCTGGCCATCTCCAGAGCACCAGAGGTGTCGACCTCTACTCCAAGTATACGTGCAGAATGCATAATGATCTGTTGTAATTCCTGATTGGAATAAAATTCCAGATGGTGTATCATGCCGAAACGGTCTCTCAGTGGCGCAGTCAAAAGTCCTGCTCTAGTAGTCGCTCCTACTAAAGTAAATTTAGGTAAATCCAGACGGACGGAACGTGCTGAGGACCCTTTACCAATCATGATATCGATACAATAATCCTCCATGGCCGGATAAAGTACTTCTTCCACCTGACGGTTCAGACGATGAATTTCGTCTACGAAAAGCAGGTCACCTTCCTCCAGATTGTTTAAGATAGCCGCCATCTCGCCGGGTTTTTCTATTGCAGGGCCGCTGGTGACTCTCAAATGAACCCCCATCTCATTGGCAATAATACCTGCAAGTGTGGTCTTGCCCAGTCCGGGCGGGCCATAAAAAAGTACATGATCCAAGGAGTCCTGACGCTGTTTGGCAGCTTCAATATAGACCTTAAGTGTCTCTTTCACCTTGGACTGACCGATATAATCATCCAGACATTGGGGTCTTAAACTGCCCTCTATACTGATATCTTCTTGTGTTACTGTGGTTTCTATCATTCTCTTCGCCATTTGCGTACATCCTTATTGTGACAGATTTAGAATAAGTGCTTTAATGCTGCCTTTAAAATAGCACCTGAATCCAGTTCGCCTATATTTTCTATAGCACTTACAGCTTTCATGGCCTCGGATTGTCCATAACCTAGTGCCACCAAAGCATCTACGGCTTCCTTCTGATGAGGGTCGTTTTGGGCCATCTGTGTACCATAGAGCTTGATTTCTTTATTAATCAGGGTATCGTCAATCTTTATTTTGTCTTTTAAATCCAAAATAAGACGCTCTGCGGTCTTAGCTCCGATACCGGGGGCTTTTGCAATTGCTTTGGTATCCCCGGACATAATGGCAAAGCGTAAAGAATCTGCATCCAGTGTTGATAAAATCGCCAGTGCGCCCTTGGGGCCGATACCGTTTACGGTAATGCATTGCTTGAAGATATTTAATTCATTCCGACTTAGGAAACCATAGAGTGAAAAAGCATCTTCTCTTACCAGAGTGTAGGTATATAATTTCACCATCTCACCGATACCCGGTAATCGGGATGCTGTATCTGTGCTGATTTTAACATTAAAACCCATACCCTGTACGTCAATTACTGCATTGTCTATATCCAGATCCTCTAATATACCGCTAATATATGCAAACATAATGCCTCCCTATATGTAAACCTTGTGGTCATGTGCTCATGCCTTAGGTAAATCACAGTATGATATCTCTGTTACTCATATAGTTTAGCATATTCGAACATATGTTTCAAGCCCGGTTTCGAAGTAATTTTCTATATACATAGAAAAAGCATAAAAAATGTACCAATGTAGTCAAAAGCCAGCTTATCGGATAAGAAAAATACAGGCACTCCAAAGTTCTGTTCATTTGGAATATAGTACTGATCCAAACTACACGTAATAAGCAGGCTCCTGTTAAGGAAACCAGTGTAGGCATCATGGAATACCCCATACCACGCATGGAACCAACTATCGTGTCCATGGTTCCGCAGAGAAAATAGGTGGGACCGATAATACTTAAGCGTAATATTCCGTAAGCAATTACCTCCGGGTCTGTGGAGTATAGCTGTAGTAATGATCCGGCACATACATAGGATAAAGTACCTAATACACCGCCAACAATGCATACGGCCACCTGACAAATCAGGCAGATTCTGCCGATACGTTTATATTGTTTTGCTCCGTAGTTCTGGCCGGTAAAGCTGATGGCAGACTGATGGAAGGCGTTCATGGAAGTATATACAAAGCCCTCAATATTGCTGGCTGCCGTATTCCCTGCCATGGCAATGGAACCAAAGGAATTAATAGAGGATTGAATCAAAACGTTGGATATGGAGAATAATGCGCCCTGTAATCCTGCCGGCAAACCGATTTGCAGCATTTTGATTAACTTATCCCCTGCAATGCGAAGTTTGGATAAAATTACCTGATAATCACTTTCATTTCGCATCAGACATCTGAGCACCAATGCTGCAGATACCACCTGGGATATTACGGTTGCTAAAGCCACACCTGCTACGTCCATATGAAATATAATAACAAAAATCAGGTTTAAAATTACATTAATGATTCCGGCTATCAGCAGATAATATAAGGGTCTTTTGGTATCGCCCACCGCCCTGAGAATTGCACTGCCGAAATTGTATAACATCATTACAGGCATACCGGCAAAATAAATGCGCATATATAAGGCGGACTGATTGATAACATCCTCCGGCGTACCCATCAGTAAAAGTGCCGGTTTGGCCAGGGATACACCAATAATAATCAAAAGAATACCACTGATAAGACTGGTTAGTATGGCAGTGTGTACAGTTTCGCTAAGCTCTCTCTTCTGGCCTGCACCATAATATCTTGCTACTAATACATTGGTTCCTACAGATAAGCCGATAAAAAGGTTTACGATTAAGTTGATCAGAGAACTGGTGGAACCTACTGCTGCTAATGCCTGGTTTCCTGCAAAACGGCCTACTACAATAATATCTGCTGCATTAAATAACAGTTGCAGGACGCCTGATAACATCAGCGGGATGTAAAATATCAGTATTTTTCCCAGTAAAGGACCGTTGCACATATCTATTTCATATTTCTTTTCTTTTTTGTCTGTGATTGCTACTGCACTCATCTTGCACACTTTCCTGTTATAAAAACATTAAAACAAACTTTCATAATACCAAAGAAGCCCACGCTCTGCGAGGGCTCTTAAAGGACAATAATCTCCGTCTAAAAACTAGACGGAGACTTTGTTCTATTTGTTATTAATATAATTAATCAATCCCTCGGATGCAATGATTTTCTGCATGAATTCAGGGAATGCCTGGCCTTTGAAGGTCTGATTCTTGGTGATATCGGTGATAATACCGGTATTGAAGTCAACCTCTACTGTATCGCCTGCTTCGATTGCAGCCGCAGCTTCGGGGCATTCAATAATGGGTAAACCGATATTGATTGCATTTCTGTAGAAAATGCGGGCAAAGGTCTCTGCGATAACACAACTTACGCCTGCAGCTTTGATTGCGATAGGCGCATGCTCTCTGGAAGAACCGCAGCCAAAGTTTTTGGTTGCTACAATGATGTCACCTTTGCTTACCTTTTTAACGAAATCAGCGTCGATATCTTCCATACAGTGGGTTGCCAGTTCGGCAGGGTCAGAGGAATTCAAATATCTAGCAGGGATGATAACATCCGTATCTACATTGTCTCCAAATTTAAAAACTAATCCTTTTGCGTTATTCATAATCTGCGTCCACCTTTCTACTTAAGCTCACAAGGACAGGAAATCTTACCTGTGATTGCACTTGCTGCTGCAACTGCAGGGCTTGCCAGATAAATTTCACTCTTTACATGTCCCATACGACCTACGAAGTTTCTGTTGGTGGTAGATACACATCTCTCACCTTCTGCCAGAATGCCCATGTAACCGCCAAGGCAAGGACCACAGGTAGGGGTACTTACTACTGCACCTGCTTCGATGAAGATCTTTAATAAACCTTCTTCCATTGCCTGCATATAAATAGCCTGGGTTGCAGGAATGATAATACAACGCATACCCTTGGCAACGTGTCTGTCCTTCAACACTTCTGCAGCGATACGCAGGTCATCGATACGTCCGTTAGTACAGGAACCGATTACTACCTGGTCGATGGCAATATCATCAATTTCATCAATGGTATGTGTATTTTCGGGCAAATGAGGGAATGCAACGGTGGGTTTTAAGGTACTTAAATCAATGGTGTACTCTTCGTCATATACTGCATCCGGGTCTGCTTCATAAATCTTGTATGCTCTGGTGGAATGTTCCTTCATATAAGCAATTGCCAAATCATCTACAGGGAAAATACCGTTCTTACCGCCGGCTTCAATCGCCATATTTGCAATGGTGAAACGGTCATCCATGGTCAGGTTTGCAACACCTTCTCCTACGAATTCCATGGACTTATATAATGCACCGTCTACACCGATCATACCGATGATGTGCAGGATAACATCCTTGCCGCTCACCCATTTGGAGGGCTTGCCTACTAAATTAAACTTAATAGCGGAAGGTACTTTGAACCATGCCTTACCGGTTGCCATGCCGGCAGCCATATCGGTACTTCCTACACCGGTTGAGAATGCACCAAGTGCACCATATGTACAGGTATGAGAATCTGCACCGATGATAACATCACCTGCTACGGTCAGACCTTTTTCGGGTAAAAGCGCATGTTCAATACCCATTTCGCCTACTTCAAAATAATTGGTAATTTCATTACGTCTTGCAAATTCTCTTACACATTTGCAATGTTCTGCGGACTTAATATCCTTGTTAGGAACAAAATGATCGGGTACCAACGCGATTTTGTCTTTATTAAATACGCCGTCTACCTTCATTTTCTCCATTTCCTTTATGGCAACAGGGCTGGTAATATCATTACCTAATACCAGGTCCAGATTTGCCTCGATAAGCTGACCTGCCTCAACGGTCTCAAGACCTGCAGCTGCAGCCAGAATCTTTTGCGTCATTGTCATTCCCATAACTGATAACCTTGCCTTTCGTAAAATTAACATCTTTTGCTATCATACCATAGTTAAAAAGATTTTTAAATACCAAATTTTTAACCTTTTCCATGACTTATTTTAATTAAAAGAAAAAAAGATACTTAAGGTGGCTTACCCTAAGTATCTTTTATGTATTATTTAGCTAAAACAATTATTAGTTGTTGATCAGCTTATCTTCTTCGTTGTTCCAGCTGTAAAGCTTACGAATTTCTTCGCCAACCTGCTCAGCGGGATGCTCAGCAGCAAGCTTTCTCATAGCCTTGAAGTGAACCTGCTTGCCTGCACCGGACATATCCAGTAAGAAGTCCTTTGCAAAAGTACCGTCCTGAATATCGGACAGAACCTTCTTCATAGCCTTCTTTGTATCTTCGGTGATAATCTTAGGTCCGGTAATGTAGTCGCCGTACTCAGCAGTATTGGAGATGGAATATCTCATACCTGCAAAACCACTCTGGTAAATCAGGTCTACAATCAGCTTCATCTCATGGATACACTCAAAATATGCATTTCTGGGATCGTAACCAGCCTCAACCAGAGTTTCGAAACCAGCCTGCATAAGTGCACATACACCACCACAAAGAACTGCCTGCTCACCGAAAAGGTCGGTCTCAGTCTCGGTACGGAAGGTTGTCTCCAGAACGCCTGCTCTTGCGCCGCCGATACCTAAAGCATAAGCAAGTGCGATATCCTGTGCCTTACCGGTTGCATCCTGATGAATAGCGATCAAAGAAGGAACACCCTTGCCTTCCTGATACTCGCTACGAACGGTATGTCCGGGTCCCTTAGGAGCGATCATGGTAACATCAACATCTGCGGGAGGTACGATACATCCGAAGTGAATATTGAAACCATGAGCAAACATCAGCATGTTACCTGCTTCCAGGTTGGGCTCAATGTCGTTCTTGTACAGATCAGCCTGTTTCTCATCGTTGATCAGAATCATGATGATGTCAGCCTTCTTAGCAGCTTCTGCAGCTGTGTATACTTCAAAGCCCTGTGCTACTGCCTTATTCCAGGACTTGGAGCCTTCGTATAAACCAATGATTACATGACAACCGGAATCCTTCAGATTCAGTGCATGTGCATGACCCTGGCTACCGTAACCGATGATAGCAATGGTCTTACCCTCTAATAAAGAAAGATTACAATCTTCCTGATAAAAAATTTTAGCCATTTTCTTTTCCTCCACGAGTTTAAAAAATAATTTATAACTGATAGGTTTCCCTAGAGCTAACAAAAATTGTTTGAATCAATAGTTAGATTAAAAGTCCCATTAATCCATGTATGTAACATTTTCAATACCACGACCTAAGCCGGTAATACCGGTTCTTGCAATCTCCAATATTTCATGTCCGCTTAAAAGTCCCAGGAATGCATCAATCTTGCTCTGGGTACCGGTCATTTCAATCACCAGACTTTCCGGTGCTACGTCTACAATCTTAGCACGGAAAATATCGGTAATCGCCACGATGCTGGGACGGTCCTGCGCAGATGCACGGACCTTTACCATGATTAACTCACGGAATACACTTGCTTCGGGACGAAGCTCTTTGATATCCTTTACATCCACAAGCTTGCTTACCTGCTTTTCAATCTGCTCCAATACTTCATCATCACCGGTTGCCACAATGGTGATACGGGAATATCTGGGGTCTGCAGTGCCGCCTGCCGTGATACTTTCGATATTATAACCTCTTCTGGAAAAAAGTCCTGAAATACGACTTAATACACCGGAGGTATTATCTGCTAATAACTGAAATACTTTCTTCTGCATATCTTCTGCCTCTCCATATACGATAAACGATTGTTTCAATAAATCGCCCGTTTCATTCTAATATAACAAGTTCAGCAAAGAATGTCAACCTAAAACACTTTAGTTCTTTAAAACTTTAAAACACTACTTGCTTTCATCGTTTTCAGAGCACTTGGAAAGAGCCAGCGTTCCGGTTCTTGCAACTTCTACAACACTGATGGATTGCAAAAGATTCAGTAATAATTTGATTTTTTCGGGGGTATCGCAGATCTGCAACATCATAAAGTGCTTGGACATATCTACGATTTCAGCCTTCATCAGCTCGCAGATTTCCATGATCTCTCTGCGATTGTGGGTATTATATTTCACCTTAATCAGCATAAGTTCTCTGGAAATACATTGACGCTCGGAAAAAGTTTTTACCTTGATGACATCCAGCTTTTTGTTTAACTGCTTCTCTATCTGCTCAATAGTGCGTTCGTCACCGCTGCTGACGATGGTCATACAGGATACTTCAGGGTCATCCGTTTCGCCTACAGCCAGACTATCGATATTATAACATCTTCTTGAAAACAGACCGGATACTTTACAAAGTACACCGGAACGGTTTTCAACCAATACGGAATATATTCTTTTTTTCATTTAAATCGTACCTCCAACTTATCTGACAATATCCATGGGATCGATAAAGCATTCCATAATCATGGAGCCTTTATAAGCAAGGAATTCATCAATTGCCTTCTCTATGCCATCCATAGTATTCAAACGCTTAAATGCAATGTTATATGCCGCAGAAAGCTTCTCTAAATCAGGACTTCCGGACAAATCTACCATGGAGTAGTTCTCTTTGTAGGTAAAGTGCTGATACTCTCTTACCATACCCAGGAAATTATTTTTCAGAACTACGATTTTTACAGGGATATTATGCTGCTGCATGGT
>JAZODQ010000045.1:0-25591 GCA_045597105.1 Acetatifactor sp. | reverse complement strand
GCTGGGTATGATACTGCTTCATATTTTACAAAAATATAGAAAGTTCATATTTTAAAACAAAAACAGCCCCTGCATTGCAAGCAATGAAGTCACCTTTGCAATCCCTCATGATTTGCGTCTTTTCCAGTAAGTACATCTGCCGACCTGTGTCCGAGACGTAAAGCACGGTGGACTATTGTGGGAAGTAAATGTGGATTTTCTAAAATATGCAGCTTTGGAATTTGGGATTCGTCCCTAATTTTATGAGCTGGGACAAAAATAAGCGCCATGTTCGCGGATTGATCGGAAAGTTGAGCTAAGAAACGCTCTTCTTTCCGTTCACCGCGGACACGACGCAATTTTTGTTCAAGGCCATAAAAACAGAGACCTGATTCCAAAGCTTCGCACATAAGAAAATCTCACATTTGCTTCTGAAACAATAGTCCACCGTGCTTTACGTCTCAGCCACAGGCCGGCAGATGTACTTGCTAGAAATTTCGCAAATAAAGTAGCGTCCTGTTTTATTCCCTCGAATAAGTAATGAAACAATTACCATTCTCGGCAAACCATTCAGCAGAATCATTCATTCCTTTTTTACCAAGCTCACCTGTCATAGGATTCATGACTACCACATTAAATTCATTAAAGCCTGTTACCAGTACAGCCTCACCATTCTCTACTATAGCAAATACAGGAATATCCCGATTTACATAATATAGCACAGCATCCAGTGTACAGCCCGTCAAATCAAGCACTTTGCCATTTGTCAGATTTGCATTCAAAATTTCCGTCACACTGTCGCCTCGTTCCAGTAATTCAGCACTGTCACATACAATTCCCTCAAAATTCAAGACTGTATCCAGGCAAACAGCCAGGGAATTCCTTTCCTGGTCTACCTTAGCTGCCTTTATTGCCATTATCTGGTTTCGGGTAACCCTGTTACCACGATACCAGATTGTACTGCCTCTCTCATTTACTACTACACCCGAGATTTCATATGCCAGGTTTACTGCTTTTGCAGGCATACAATATATTGCTTCTATCTCACCGGCACTATATACATAATAACGCTCAGCACTTTCCGCATCCAGAGCCAGTTCTCGCCCTCCTTCAAATACCAGTTCCTTGGGCGTCTGTACCTTAATACTCTTGATATCAATGTTTTTCCTGGTCTTAATCTGTACAAACTTTTCATAGACATCAATCACCGCTACCGAAACAGTATTTCTGCTCTTTTCCTGTTCCTCATTATTGGTAATGGTGTCCGGAGTTGTTTTACGATATTTACCACTTTCCGTACGTTCGTAGCGCTCCAGTGTAATTTGATTATCCTCGACCAAACAACCGGTTACATAAATACCTTCCCGGGTATATTCCTTTAATGTCTGTCCCTGTGCACCACTGATACACACTTTGTACATGGGCACAAATAATCGGCCCGTGCTCTCCTCCACGATATCGTCCACTTTTGCCACACCATAGATAAGGTCCTCCCCCATGAAGCCCAGCGGGCTGATACACTCTCCCGCCGGCACCTCTATAGAAATCTGCGTGTCACTATTCATGTTTCGCACATTTAATTTGGATGAGCGGCTTACATCATCCCCCTCAAGCCATACCATAATTTCATGGGTATCGGATACCAGCATACTGTTATCCTGCGTAATCCGGGCCACTTCCGTTATCGCCCGCTCCGACAGGTTTATATTATAAACCACATTCTCCAAGGTCAGATATAATCTCTGATCACGGCTCAGACACAGTAACTTATCCATCTCTGCCTGTAGTACGGCGTAACCTTTATCATAGGGAATATAAATAATTTCCTCTATGGTATTCAGCGAACTGTCATAGTGATAAATCTGTATACCGACCTCTCCTTCATGACGTCCGCGGTTCATATATCCATACACAGCAAACTGCACATCTCCACCTTCCGAAATATCCAGGATTTTCATATCGTGCTGCTGCCACAGGGTACGTGCATCCATATTATCTTCGTTATAGAAGGAGAATAAAACAGCCAATTTATTTGCTGATGCATTATAGCACAGCAGCTTGCCTGCTATCTGAAACGCTACCACCGTACCATCTGCGTTCTCCGTCATCTCCACCTCAGAATCTGCGATGCCCAGCAATATCTTGTCATTTGCATACATATCCTTTTCATCAGGCACCTGGGTCATGGTACGCTCATAATCCAGCAGATACGTACGTGAAGGTGTGTAGCGGATACGATAATATTCCTCCACATCATAGTAAGTTTTTTCTTTATTCTCCGTAGTAGAAACTAAAAACTTCACTACAAATGCTGCTGTCTGGTCTTCCATCTCCGTAATCTGGATGGCCGGTGTACTCTCCTCCCTCACATTCAAATCACCATAGGTAATCTGTTTCAGACTACTGTGAATATTTACCTTATGAAAGGAACTGTTATCTTCCAATCTGGAGTTGGTTTCCAGATACTTGGTCAACTCTCTCGCACGTTCCAGATTGTACAACCGCTCATGAAAGTCGACTACAAAATCTACTTTTTCCTGCACGTACAGATCATCATTCCAAATACATCTTGTATAATACCTGATTTCCCGGCCATCCTCCAGCTCAAGCAATATGGCGAGTGCATATTCCACATCTTCTTCAATCAAATCCTTGAGTTTGAAGCTTCCGTTTATCCGCATACGTTGCATATCCCACTGGGTAATCTCTGTTTTTTCGATCAAACGGGAACCGTCACTATTTCTCAATTCCGCATATATCCCGGCCACATCCTGGCCGTAGGTATCCACATAAAAATGTGCCTCTCTGTCTCCGCTCAATATTGTGATGGTATCTCTCTGGAAAGCGCAATCCATCGGCTTGGTGTATCCGTGCAACTGATTAATTTCCACACCACCCTGCATAAATCCTACAATGGGCAATGTAGCCTCAGCCATTTCCATGGTCAGATTATTCTGGTCTTTGTTCATCAGTACTCCAAAACCAAACAATGCTCCTATGAAAACAAGCACAAAAACACTAAATTTTATCAGGCTCTTTTTCATTCTTCTTTATCCTTTAATAATTTTTCCAAAGTAAGCTCCAGACCAAAAGCATCTGTTATTTCATCAATGGACCCGGAGTCTTTTTTGCTTCGCATACCGTTTTTCTTTACAGCACGTATCAACAGATTCTTCGGAGTATGCTCCATATCAATAAACTCCAAAATCTGAGTTTCATAACCCATCTGTTCCATCAGGTTGGCACGGAGTGCATCCGTCATAAGTGCAGAAATACGTTCCTTAATCAATCCATACTTCAGTATCGGTTGCAGTTGCCTATTCTGAATCTGCTTATTCACCTCATGCTGACAACAGGGCACTACCATAATCACGGATGCATTCCAGCCAATCGCTTTGGCGATGGCATGATCTGTGGCAGTATCGCAGGCATGCAGGGTTACAACCATATCCACTGCATCTGCTCCGGTATATTGTCCGATATCTCCATGTTCAAAATGCAGACCGTCATAGCGCAATTTACGGGCCAATTGATTACAATGCTCTATTACGTCCTGCTTCAAATCAAGACCGGTAACATGAATATCCCTTCCCTGCAGTTCATGGAGATAATAGTACATGGCAAAGGTCAGATACGATTTGCCACATCCAAAATCAATGATGCGTATAGTTCTGTCATTTGGTAGCTTATCCAATACATCCTCAATAAATTCCAGATATCGGTTAATCTGGCGAAACTTATCATAACGCGCCTTCGTGATTTTTCCATCCGGGGTCTGCACACCCAAACCCACCAAAAAATCCATCGGCTTACCCTCCTGCAAGATGTATTGCTTGGTTCTGTTATGGGCCAGGCGCTCCTTACCTGCGGACTGTATTTGTGAGCCGGAAATCCTTTTACATTTCACAGTAGCCTTTCCTTTTTTGCTCACCAATATGGTAGCCTCGGCATCGGTACTCTGTATCTGTACCTGCTTAAAAAGGTTTTCCACCTGTTCCAACATCCGCTCTAACATGGCGTCTTTTTCATAATTGCTGTGAAAAACCTGAGCACCACGGTAAAGGGTTTCCTGAAACATAAGCTGTCCGCCCACTAAAATCGGTCGTACTTTTGCCTTTGTAGCAATTTCCTGATTACGCGTATTACTTAAATTTATCTGAATCAACTCTTCTGTCAGCAGTTCCTGCAACAGTTTTTTGACTTCTTCCATCTTCTTTGCTCCAGTCATTTATTCGGATGCATTGTATACTTCCGCACATTAATGATACAAGTTTTCTCCGCAAATCACAATATCAAAATAAAATTTTAATAATATCGGCTCTTACGGTTTCTGCGTCTGAAGATTTCAAGCGACAACAAAATACGCACCAGATACTCTACCCAAATCCATTTATCCTCCGACGAATCTGTTCCCACCATTTCCTCCGGCGGCATATTCATAGAGGGCATCATCACATCAGGCATAGGACGCGTCTGCATACCCGGTGTAGGCTCCCCATTTGGCATGGTCATATCCTCTGTCGGGGGCATGGGAACATCTGTCATAGGCGGTACGGTCTGCATAGGCGCCATGCCGACCATGGGCCCCGGCTCAAAACCTCTACCTTCCCGGGTATTTTCCTTCTGACGAATAATCGCCACAATTGTCCGGGATAAGCGTTTTAAATGCTCCGTATCCGGATATTCGTCATAAATCATACTACCCTCATAATCCAGCTTATCCAGTGTTTCCGATATTTGGTCCATATAGCCGCGCACAATCTCGGGATACATACGTTTCAGATAATCCAGATCCTGCAACAGGCTCCTTTCATCATTCATCTGTGCTGCCAGCATATAAAACGGCTTCGCATTTCTTCGTTGCACCTGTGCATAATCATAATATCCCGGCACCTTCGGGAAATTTATCATGCCTGCCGTTTTGCCTCCTTTTATAATTCCCGAAACGGATAACCGGTCTCTATTTAAATTTTCATCCATTTTAAGCCTCAAAAAATCTTTTTTTTATTGTATTCCACCGTTTTATATTGTTTCCACAAATCCCCCTATTACTGCCCGGCATACCTTGCAGAGTGTGACAGTTGATGCCAGCGCCGGTGAGGGAGGTACTAGATTTTCAACAATTCGCGTAGTGGCATACCGTTGTCTTAGTGAATGCATGTAAAGGGATTGCCGGAGTGATGGGGAACTGAACCAAAAAGGACTGTAATGCAAACACATTACAGTCCTTGGTGTTAACTTTATTTGAGTACCTGGATACGTGCAATCGCTCTAAGCAATGCAGCTTCAGCTCTGCTCATATCCACATCCGTTGTCTTGGACTTCAAGCGTTCTTCCGCTCTTGCCAATGCAGCTTCGGCTCTCTTTTCATCAATTTCATCAGGCCATTCCACGATTTCTGCCAGTATCGTAATACTATCAGGCAGTATCTCCACAAAACCGGAATGCAGCGCCGCTTCCTTTTCGTCGCCATTTTCATAAAACTTCAAAACGCCTGGCTTAACAATTACGGTCAGCGGAATATGTCCGGGCAGAACACCTATCTGGCCTTCTGTGGTATTCAATTCTACCATGGTCACTTCGCCCTCATAGAAAACTCTGTCAGGAGTAATCACACGAAGCCGGAAGATATTATTATCAGCCATATTTTAACCTCTTTTCCGGTAATTTACTGTAACTTAGCCAATACGTCATCGATGCTGCCGGCATTCAGGAAATAGCTTTCAGGTACATCATCATGCTTACCTTCCAAAATTTCCTTAAAGCCACGAATGGTCTCGTTAATAGGTACATATTTACCTTCCAGACCGGTAAACTGGCCTGCTACGAAGAAAGGCTGGGACAGGAATCTCTGCACCTTACGTGCACGGGATACCACCATCTTATCTTCTTCTGACAATTCATCCATACCCAAAATAGCGATAATATCCTGTAATTCCTTATATCTCTGGAGAATTTCCTGTACACCGCGGGCAGTCTGGTAATGCTCCTCACCTACGATTCTGGGATCCAGAATACGTGAAGTAGACTCCAAGGGATCTACCGCAGGATAAATACCCAGCTCCACGATGGAACGGGACAATACGGTAGTTGCATCCAAATGTGCAAATGTAGTAGCGGGAGCAGGGTCCGTCAAGTCATCCGCAGGCACATATACTGCCTGTACGGAAGTGATGGAACCATTCTTTGTAGAAGTAATACGCTCCTGCAAAGCACCCATTTCTGTCTGCAGTGTGGGCTGGTAACCTACTGCTGAGGGCATACGGCCCAAAAGCGCAGACACCTCACTACCTGCCTGCGTGAAACGGAAAATATTATCAATGAACAGCAGCACGTCCTTACCGCCCTTATCACGGAAGTACTCTGCCATAGTCAGACCGGTCAGACCAACACGCATTCTTGCTCCGGGGGGTTCGTTCATCTGACCGAACACCATAGTGGTCTTATCAATAACGCCTGACTCCTTCATTTCATGATACAAATCATTACCCTCACGGGTACGCTCGCCTACGCCGGTAAATACGGAATATCCGCCATGCTCTGTAGCAATATTACGGATTAACTCCTGAATCAATACAGTCTTACCTACACCTGCACCGCCGAACAGACCAATCTTACCACCTTTCTGATAGGGGCAAAGCAAGTCTACGACTTTGATACCGGTCTCAAGCAGTTCTGTTTCCGTAGACTGCTCCTCGAACTGAGGCGCAGGTCTGTGGATGGGCTCATAACTTACTCCTTCCGGAGCAGGCTGATTATCAATGGGCTGTCCCAATACGTTAAAGATACGGCCCAAAGTATTTTCACCTACCGGTACGGAGATAGGAGCACCTGTCGCAATCGCTTCCATACCTCTGACAAGTCCGTCTGTAGGACCCATAGCGATACATCTTACCGTATCATCACCCAAGTGCTGGGATACTTCCACAGTCAGCTGGCCGCCGTCACGGGTAGCAATATGGATTGCTTCATTTATCTGAGGCAGATTACCTTCGTCAAAGCGGACATCCAATACCGCTCCAACGACCTGAGTAATTTTTCCTCTATTTTCTCCTGCCATTTTTACCTTCTTTCCTGCCAATATGTCTTTGACTTATCAGCATTATTATCTTAATAAAGATATTGCCGAAAGCCCTATCCCAGAGCCTCCGCTCCGGCAATAATCTCTGTCAGCTCCTGTGTAATGGAGCCCTGTCTTGCTCTGTTATATTTCAGTGACAAGTCACTAATCATTTCGTCCGCATTGCTGGTAGCATTATCCATCGCCTGCATACGAGCACCGTTTTCACTGGCAAGCGCCTCTTTCATCGCTCCGTATATCAGGCTGGTGATATATTTCGGAATCAACATATCCAGTGCTTCCGCCTCGTTGGGTTCGAAATTCATAATCGCTCCGCCTGCATCCTCTTCCTGTTCCTGATTATCATTAATCTCCACAGGTAAAAGTCTCAGCATGGTGGGAATATGACTTACCGTATTTTTAAACGCTGTATATGCTAAATATATCTCACCGATTTCTCCGGCTGAAAAGCTCTCCAGCAAATGTCTGGTCAACACCATAGCATCTTCATAGGTCGGCTCTTCTATTACTTCCGTATTGTACTCGCGGATGTAATAGCCATCCTTCGCCAATGAATCACGTCCCTTATTACCGATTGCATAAATTTCCAAATCTTCTTTGTTCCAGCCTTCATGTCTGGTCACAAGCTTTACCACATTGGAATTGTAGCCACCGGCCAAGCCTCTGTTGGAGGTAATCACGATTACTGCCTTTTTCTGAGACTCTCCGGGCATCAGGTATTTGTGCTCTATATGGCCAACCTTGGACAAAATGCTGTTTATCGTCGCATACATGCTGTTAAAGTACCCTTTGGAACGCTCAGCACCGGCTCTGGCTCTCTGTAATTTAACGGTAGATACCAGTTTCATAGCCTTGGTAATCTGCTGCGTGCCCTGAATACTGCTTCTGCGGCGTTTTATATCACGCATTGATGCCATATCTTACCCTCATTTCTTTAGGGGTACAGCCGCTTAAGCCATACCCAAAAATGTTTTCTTGAACTCGGTAAGTGCCTTTACGAGAATCTCTTCGGTCTCGTCAGAAATCACCTGCTCTGTTGCGATATTGTTAGGCACCTCAGGATACTTGGTATCCAGGAACTCATAGAACTGCTTTTCAAATTCAGTAATACGGTCCACAGGCACATCCAACAAATATTTACGGGTTACCGCATAGATGATAATTACCTGATACTGCACAGGCATGGGAGAATACTGAGGCTGCTTTAATACCTCTTTGATACGTTCACCCTGTGCCAGCTTTTCCTTGGTATCCGCATCAAGCTCGGAACCAAACTGTGAAAAGGCTGCAAGTTCACGATACTGCGCAAGTTCTGTACGAATGGGCGCCGCAATCTTCTTCATTGCCTTAATCTGTGCCGCACCACCTACTCGGGATACGGATAAACCTGCATTTACCGCAGGTCTGAAACCTGCATTAAACATTTCTGTTTCCAGATAAATCTGTCCGTCTGTAATGGAGATAACATTGGTAGGAATGTATGCGGATACGTCGCCTGCCTGTGTCTCAATAATGGGCAGCGCTGTCAAGGAACCTCCGCCGTATTCCTCGTTCATTCTGGCTGCACGCTCTAGAAGTCTGGAATGCAGATAGAATACATCTCCGGGATATGCCTCACGTCCGGGGGGACGACGAAGCAGCAGGGAAAGTGTACGGTAAGCAGTTGCATGCTTACTTAAGTCATCATAGATAACCAGTACATCCTCTCCGTTCTCCATCCACTCCTCGCCGATTGCACAGCCGGAGTAGGGAGCAATATACTGCAGGGGAGCCAGATCACTTGCAGTCGCTACTACTACTGTGGTGTAACTGAATGCACCGGCCTCCTCTAAAGTTTTCACAATATTTGCAACGGTAGAAGCCTTCTGACCGATTGCAACATAAATACATTTAACGTTCTGACCCTTCTGATTGATGATAGTATCGATAGCGATAGCGGTCTTACCTGTCTGGCGGTCACCGATAATCAATTCTCGCTGGCCTCTTCCGATGGGTACCATGGAGTCAATCGCCTTGATACCCGTCTGCAGAGGAGTATCCACGCTCTTTCTGGTGATAACACCACTTGCTACTCTTTCAATCTGACGATATTTGTCTGTCTGAATAGGGCCCTTGCCATCTATAGGCTGACCCAGCGCATTTACAACACGGCCCAGCATGGCATCACCAACAGGCACCTCTACTACTCGTCCCGTGGTCTTTACAATATCACCTTCGTTGATATTTTTCTGACTACCTAAAAGTACAACACCTACGTTGTCCTCTTCCAGGTTCAATACCATACCATATACATCACCGGGGAACTCAAGCAGCTCACCCTGCATTGCTTTTTCCAGACCATGTACACGAGCGATACCATCTGCCACCTGAATAACCGTACCCACATTGGATACATCCAGATCTGACGCATATTTTTTAATCTGCTCTTTGATCACAGAACTTATTTCTTCCGGTCTTAAATTCATGTTCTGTAGCACCTTTCTTCCATAGGCATTTGCAAAACCGACCCTAAAGGCCATCCTCGCTAACCTAACTGGATTTGTAATAATTGTTTCGTTAATTCATCTAACTTGGTGCGGATGCTGCTGTCCACTACACGGTCGCCGATTCGGATTACCATGCCGCCGATAAGGGACGCATCCACTTTATAATACATTTCCATGGTTTCATACGCACTGGTTGCCAGAAGTCTTGCTTCAACGCTCTTCTTCTGGACATCACTGAGCTCCATGGGGGTGGTT
The DNA here is from genome assembly GCA_045597105.1 of Acetatifactor sp. Lineage (GTDB taxonomy): Bacteria > Bacillota > Clostridia > Lachnospirales > Lachnospiraceae > Acetatifactor. Next base: position 15,790 of record JAZODQ010000045.1, on the reverse strand, counting down.
ACATAAGCCACACCAATCTTGCTTACTTCTTTCACCCTATCTATGAAGTACTGAAATATAGACCGCAGGTCCTTGTAGCGCTCCTTGGAAACGACAATTTCCAGAAAACCGGACAGTTCTTCGCTTGCTTTACCACGGAATACATCCTTGATAATCTGCAGTTTGTCCTGCTTGGAAATGCCGGGGTGCTTCATCAGATTGTCAAAATCCGGATTCTCATCCAGAATCTGTACAATACCGGCCACCTCTTCCATCATTTCCGCTGTCTTATTTTCCTCCACGGCTATCTCAAACAGTGCCTCACCATAGGTCTTTGACACTAACTTAGCCATGTTTGATCACCCATTTCCTTCAGAGTCTCTTCTACTAAACTTTCCTGAACGGTAGTATCGATGGATGCGGATACTACCTTGGAAGCCATAAGGGATGCGATGGAAATCATTTCTTTTTTCACATCATCAGCCATCTTCTGCTTCTCCAGCTGTGCTTCGGTGCGTGCTCTGTCCAAAATATGGGCAGCCTCTTCCTTCGCCTGGGCAATGATTTGGTTTTCACTGGCCAAAGCTTTCTTTCTGGTCTCGCTAAGAATCGCCTCTGCTTCCTTATCAATTTCCTTCAGCTTTCCTTCGTACTCTTCTTTTAAGCTCTGGGCGTACTCCATATTCTGTTTTGCTTCCTCTAATTCACCGCGAATCTTATCCTGACGATTCTTTAACATATTTCGCGCAGGATTGAACAGGAAATAGCTCATAAAGAGGAACAGGAAAAAGATTGCTATAATCATGAGCACTGCATCTGCAACCAGCTGCATGTTCAGATTAAACAAATGCTCCATTGTTTCGCCCTCTGTTAAAAGTATCATTCTTTGCCTCCTTTCTACCGTAATTCATCTTGCGACTTATTAAGGTAATAAAGGTTTTACGAATAATAAAAGGAAGGCAATTAATAAACCATACAAACCTGTGGTCTCTGCTACCGCCTGACCAAGTAACATGGTAGATGTAACAGCTGATTTTGCGCCGGGATTACGTCCAACCGCTGCTGCTGCATGACCTGCTGCGATACCCTGTCCGACACCGGGTCCGATACCGGCAATAACTGCCAGACCTGCGCCGATTGCAGAACAACCTAAGATAAAATATTCATTGAATTCCATAGTTTCATCCTCCTATAATAGATTGGTTATCCAATCAAATTTTACAAAATTAATTTTCACCTCTTGCATTAGAGATATACGTCATAGTCAGCATACAGAATACATAAGTCTGAATCGCTCCTGAGAACAAATCAAAATATACATGCAATGCTGCGGGCCATATAGTGGCAATCCAGTTAAGCAGCCCGTAAACAAGTGCCATCATAACGGTACCTGACAAAATGTTTGCAAACAAACGCAGGGACAGTGATATGGGCACTGCAATTTCACTAATCAGGTTAATCGGGAACCAAATCGGCAACCATGGCGGCAGTGGTGAACACATATCCACCCAGATGTCCTTCGGCTTGTTAAAACGAATCTGATTCACACGAATCAATGTAAACGTAATCAAACCAAGTGCCAGTGTAGTACCGTAGTCCGCTGTAGGGGGCCTCAGGCCCAGCAAACCTGAAATATTGCTGAACAGAATAAATATGAAAATTGTTCCAATATAATTGTAAAACCCGGGTGCTCCCTTACCCATAGTGCCGTCTACCATGCCGTCCAGCTTTTCCACTATCAGCTCTACAACATTCTGAAAACCGCCCGGAACCTCTGTAGCACGGGCCATCGCACGATTTGCTGCCAGGGCAAAACCCATGAGAATCAGCATAACCAGCAGGACGCACACATGAGTGGTCGTTATCCATACCTCATGACCAAAAAAAGAATATTTAAAGATTCCATGAATCATAAAGTCTATATCGGATCCCTGGGATAACAAAATACTATACCCCATAATTTCACCTCCCTTTTATTCATTTTCGTGGAACAACTTATTACATAATTTATGAGTAAACGGCTGAATCAACGCCGTTACTTTCAAACTCATATAGCCTAAGAATACTACCAATGGATTCATCACACCGGTAAGTGCTACCAGCAAAAGTACGATAATCACCATGGCATATCTGATAAAATAAGAGCGGGTCATCATCTTCGCTGCCTCTGCTTCATACTCCAGCGCCCGGTCGATAGACCGGTACAGATGAATACTACTGATGACGGAAAATAAAATACCGAACCACAGGCTACCGGCATACATCCACTGATCCTGCACAAAAAAAGCACCTATAATCTGGCATACCAGTCCGAAAAAAACGGAACCGATATGCATTTCCAGAAGTGTTCTGTTATAACTTTTCAGTCTTTCCATCAAATTCATCCGGAAATCATACTCCTTTATCCTTACAGCTATTCCTGTTTCCAGCCGGATGTTTTCTTGGGTTTTGACACTGTCTGCTGCTGATTTGTCTGTGTATCCGCAGCCTTATCCTGCTGCTCTTCCTCATTGTAAGTATTTTTCGCCAATCGATACACACCCTGCGCTCCGGCAACAGCTCCTACAAAGAACAAAATAATCGTAATATACGATGTTCCTAAACGCCTGTCCAAAAATACTCCAAGCACCGTCAGCATACAGATTGGAACCAGCATATTGATACTAAACTGACTAATCAGCACCAGGGACCGATATACACTTTTATCATAAGGCTTTTTATGTTTCATCTCATGCCCTTTATTTGTGCAAATCTCACAATTCCAAATTCTCTCCCATAATAAACATCTTATAGATTATACCCCTAAACCCCTTTTTTGTCCAGCAAAAGTACTAAATGTATCATCAATCTTTACCAAAAATTATACACAATTGCTCTCTTCCCTTCATCATTCCCCAAATACATATTTTTCAATCATTCGCTCTAATTAAATTGACTGAAAATATCTTTTGTATTAAAATAAATTCAAATAATTATACGAATCATTTCACCCGGAAAGGAGCCGCCTATGGATGCAATGAAACTATACAGAAAGCGTCTGATTCCCGATGAATGCATCTGGCTGAAAGACGACGAAATCATTAAATATGACAGCAATGTCATTATCACCAAGTGGAAAACACTAAAGCCTAAGAATGCTTTTGACCATGGATGCTCCTGCTATTTTCTTGATAAAGGGCTTAAAGTGAGTAAATTTTATAAGCCGGATGGCAGTCTGCTTTTCTGGTATTGCGACATCTGCCAGTATGACCTGAACGCCGCAGAAAACACTTTAACTGCCACTGACCTGCTGGCTGATGTGATTGTATATCCCGACGGACGCTATACTGTGGTGGATTTGGATGAAATGTCTCAAGCTACTGCAGAAGGCATTATCAGCCGCGAGCAACTGGTCATGGCGCTACGCACGCTGGACTATTTGCTGAATCAGATATATAGAAACAAGTTTGACGAACTGCAGACACCTCTGGAGGAACTGGATTTATAAAATAAGAAAGGACAACATAAGGGTTGGCAATATATTCTGTCCTTATGTTGTCCTATATTATTTTAATAAAATACATGTCCGCCGATGTTGATTCCGTTCAGTCCGGGTATCGGTGTTCTGAAATATAAACAGGTACCTACATTGGTCTTGCCTGCCATAGCTTCATCCGCAGCTCTGTAACACTTCTCTGTTGCTTTATTCACAGACAACGCATAAGCAAGTCTTCCGCTTGCTACAGGAGAAAACTGACTCTTTTGGTAGATTACACCCACCACGGTGTTAGGATATCTGGAACTGAGCACACGGTTTATTACTACCGCACCTACCGCCACCTGTCCTTCGTATGGCTCACCGCCGGCCTCGCAATAAATCAGGTTCGCCAGCAGATATCTGTCACCCTCTGCAAAACTAATTTCAGAAATGTCTCTCCATGCTGCATTCTGAGCTGCCTGGGACAATGCGATTTCTTCCGCCAGTTTCTTTCGCAATGCCTTCAAATCCTTTTCCTGTTCTTTGATCTGCTTTTCAAATGCCAGTGCTTCTTTTTCTACCGCATCAATCTGACTTTCATATTGCGCAATAGAATTGGAGGTTTGGCTGATCAGACCGTTGACGCGGGCTTTTTGGGTCTCGGCTTCCAGTTTCAAAGCATCCAGTTCCAGCTTTTCCTGCTGCAACAAAGCCTCTTTTTCCTCTACGAGGGTTCTGGCCTCTATATACTCTTCCATCTTACGATGATCGTAGCTTGCTATATACTCAAAATAATCCGGCGCATTCAGAAAACTGGCCAAACCTTCCCAGCTAAACAACGCATTTATATAGCTGCGGTCATTCTGCTCATACATATCCCTGATACGAATAACCATACACTTGTACTGCCATGCTTCCGTGGCCTTTGCTTCTTCCAGTTCCGCCTGGGTCGTCACAATTTCCGCTTCCTTATCAGCAATCTGTTGTTCCAGAGACTCCAGATTGGCAACAACCTCCTGCAATTTTTCATTCAGCTCGTTCAGTTCCTTCTTCAGCCCTTTTTGTTCGCCTTTCAATCCGCTCAGCTGATCATTTTTTTCATCCAGCTGATTCTCCAGTTCTTCCTTTCGATTCTCAGCTTCATCAATCTGCTGCTGCGTGGTTTTCGCTGCATATACCTTCATAACTGCCACCGGCTCGGTGGAAGGCAACAGGCAAATAAGCAGGGCAACAATAACTGTCATCGCTACTTTCCGAAAACTTTTCAAAATTCAGATTCCTTTCTTCTACACTTCCAGCTCTATGGTCTTGCCGGTAGGTTCATAAGGTAAATATGTAACTCCTGCTGCATCAAACATCTTCTTTGCCGCTATATTGGTGGGCGTACCTTCATATTTGTCGCTGGCATACACCACCACTTTAATACCTGCCTGAATAATCGCCTTGGCACACTCATTACAGGGAAATAACGACACATAAAGCTTCGTCCCTTCCAGGGAACCGCCCCGGAAATTTAAAATCGCATTCAGTTCGCTATGGGTCACAAATGCATACTTGGTATCCAGCACTTCACCATCTCTTGCCCAAGGGAAATCATCATCGTTACAGCCTCTGGGAAAACCGTTATATCCCATAGATAATATCTTGTGGTCATCACTGACGATACAGGCACCTACCTGTGTGTTGGGATCCTTGGAACGCATCCCCGCCAGATGAGCCACCCCCATAAAATATTCATCCCAGCTGATATAGTTTTTTCTCTTCATGTTCATAGTAATACCTTGCCCCTCCGCTTCGGCATGCTACGCCAATTTCGTTACTGCTCTATCAGATCTACTCTTCTCTGGTGTCTCTCATCGCCGGAAAATGCAGTTCCCAAAAAAGCATCCACGATTTCGATTGCCAGATTATCACCTACAATTCCTGCACCCATTGCAAGTACATTTGCATCATTATGCAGTCTGGTCATCTTTGCGGACAGACTGTCACTGCAAAGTGCACAGCGGATACCGGGCGTCTTGTTTGCTGTGATACTGATACCGATACCGGTAGTACAAATCACAATACCCTTCTCGCATTCGCCTGCTGCCACTGCCTTTGCAACTGCATGTCCAAACACAGGATAATCACAGCTGTCCTTACTGTTGCATCCCAAATCCTTGTATGCAATCTGCTGTGCCTCCAAATGTGCAATCACCTTCTGTTTCAAATCATAACCGCCATGGTCACTTCCTATTGCTATCATACTCTCTCCTCCTACACATATAGTTTTCTATGGCCCGCTGCCTTTAGCAGACGGTTCATGATGGCCTGTCCCAATCCCTCGGCAGCAAAATCCTCCGAATAAATCCTGGTCACCTGCTCATCATCAAATTCTCTCAAAATCGCGTACAATCTTCTTGCTATACTCTCTTCGTCCTGTCTGGCGCCCACGGTTTTGACCACCATATCTGCAAACAGATGCCTTGTCTCATCCGTACAGATGACGCCTACTTTCTCACCCTGCTGCCTGTCCGCTGCGGCAGCCTTATTGATATAATCCGTGACCTTACTCACTTCACCGGCCACTATGGTCAATTCTCCCTTCGGTGCATAATGGCGATATTTCATTCCCGGCGCCTTAGGTGCCTGTCCACTGTCATTACTCAGGATGGTAATATCCATATCCACCTGCCCCAGTACCTGCTCCAGCATATCCTGGGTAATATATCCGGGTCTCAAAATCTGGGGTGGATTCACCGTCAAATCAATAATGGTGGACTCCAGTCCGATCCCCACTTCTCCGCCATCCACGATGGCATCGATGCGCCCCTGCATATCCTGTATCACATACTTGGCAATGGTGGGACTGGGCTTGCCCGACAGGTTCGCGCTGGGCGCTGCTACATAACCGCCTGCAAAAGCAATCAGCTCAGACGCCACCTTATGGGAGGGCATCCGCACTGCCACCGTTTCCAGACCGCCTGTGGTTTCATAGGGGATCTTATCCGACTTGGGCAATATCAAAGTCAGCGGCCCCGGCCAAAAGGCCTCTGCAACGGCATGGGTCTGAGGTGTCACTTCCTTCACAATATCGTAGATATCTTCGAATCTGCAGATATGTACAATCAGAGGATTGTCGGAAGGTCTGCCCTTCGCCGCATAAATTTTGCGTGCGGATTCCGGATTCAGCGCATCTCCGCCCAGACCGTATACGGTTTCCGTAGGAAATGCCACCAGGCCTCCCCGGCGCAGAATATCTCCTGCTTCCTGCAGTGCCTTTTCATCAATATTCTGTTCCGTAATCCGATAAATTTTTGTATCCATCTCTTCGCTGCCTTTTATATTTGCGCATACTTTGGTATAGTATATCACATTTGCATAAAAAATAAAAGATTTAAAGCGTATCTGCCAAATATTGGAGAACACCCATATGTATCGCCCAGGCAATCCTGTCCTGATACTCCGCTGTAGACAATTTGCCGGCCTCCCCGGGATTTGTTAAAAAACCACACTCTACAATTACCGTTGGTACCGAGATTTTCTTTAGCAGATAGTAACTATTGTCCGCTTTGCTCTGCCTTGTATTGTCCGGGTCTGTCAGTTTTTTCAGCGTCGTTTGCAGTATCTCTGCCAGCCTGCTGCCTTCCGTGCTGCCCTGATAATAGAATACCTGGGCACCATGTACTGATTCCTCGGGATAACTGTTTTGGTGTATGCTTACCACCACCTGAGGCCTAGCTTTCTCTATCAGCTTTACCCGCCCCTTCATATCCTGCATCTTATGTGTCTCACTACTGCTGCCGCCCTGTAGCATTGTATCTTCCTCCCGGGTCATAATCACCCGGATACCGTTTGCTTCAAGGTAATCCCTGACCCGCATTGCAATCTGCAGATTAATATCCTTCTCCAGGATATCATTATGCCCTACCTTCCCCGGATCCGCACCACCATGTCCCGGGTCCAACACCACACAAATATCGTTTTCTTCTATTTGTGCCATAACTGCTCTGTATGCATCCGCCGTTTGCAGTTCCTGTCCCTGTATCAATCCTTTCACAGTCTGCCAGCTGAAACCTGCCATTTTCTCACCATCGAAACAAAGCGCCGCCTCTTTCCCCACAAACAGCATGGACCCCAAAAGCAGCATCCCCATAATTATACGCAATAGTTTTTGTTGCCTTTCATTCATATCATACCTTTTTCCTATTCGTTTACCGCTGAATATTCTGTATTATTATATGTACTTCCGTCCGGAAAACTTCTTTTCCTTAAAATTTTTTAAGATTTATAAAAAAGCATTTAAAAATACAACATTTTGGGTTAAAATTAGATATCACTACTAAATTGCATAAGGAGACACCATGAGTAAACACAAAAAGCTATTATCCGTTTTGTTGACTCTGGTAATTCTCATATGTCTTGCCGTCCTGGGCCATATGCTTTGGAAGGATTGTCAGGACGACCGGCGACAGGCCAGTATCATAGAATCCCTTTCGCCCGAATCCACGGAGAACTCCCGGGCAGATACAGCATCCGCAGAGACTTCTGTATCCGCCGAACAAACTACCGCGTCCGGTGATGAGCCACTGACCGCTACTGACGAACCGGACAGTGATTCTGCTACAGAATCTGCAGAAGCTGTTCCCACACTCGTTGAGAATCCCTACAAAGACTCTTATCAGGCCAATTCGGACATGTATGCCTGGTTACAAATTCCGGGCACAAATGTGGACTACCCTGTTATGTGGACTCCCGAAGATGAGAACAAGTATCTGTACCTGGACTTTGACGGCAAAGACAACAAAAACGGCAGCCTGCTGCTGGATACCGACAGCTGTCTGTCCCCTCTTTCCACCAATCTGATTATCCATGGCCACAACATGAAATCCGGTGCCATGTTTGGTAATTTGACGGACTATGAGGATGAGAACTATTATCAGAATCACAAAAACATTATCTTGTACACGGAAGAGTGCCAGCGCAATTATGAAATTGTGGCGGTGTTCCGCTCCCAGGTGTACAAAAAATCAGATGAGGTATTTAAGTTCTACAAATTTTTCCAGGCTGATACCTGGGAAGAATTTGATGACTTTTATAACAATATTAAAAATCTTTCCCTGTACGACACAGGCGTAACCGCCACTTTCGGCGATCACTTCCTGACACTGTCTACCTGCGTATATCATGTGACCAACGGTCGCTTCGTGGTGGTAGCTAAAGAAGTGGAACCCGGAGACAGTTATATTCCTGTACGTAACACGGAACAATAAGGAGGAAGTTATTTATGCGTAAGATCAAAAGACTTGTAACCCTGTTAGCTGCATTCGCATTGTTTATTATCCCTCTGGGTAGTGCAGCCATGACCGTTTCTGCTGAAGAAACAGCAACCACCTATTACATCAAATATGTAGATTCCCTGGGTGAGTGGAGATATCAAACCGGCAGCTGGAATGCTACTGATGTAAACGGTGCCCCTTTCTACTACATGTATGAGAACATTAAGAATGGAGATTCCATCGTAGTAGATGGCGGAAATGGTTCTCAGTGCTACGTTAATGTACCCGAAGTACAATTAGCAAATGTTACTTCCATGGGTGCTAATATCGCTAATATTACTGCCAAAGGTGTAGATGAAGTATATGCTCTCTTTGATGGCACTTTAGTCATCAACGGCGATGTCAAAAAAGCTTATGTTTATGAGAAATCTGTGGTAAACTTCAACAACAATGTAGACTATCTGGAAGTTATCTGCGATACCGACACCCAAGTGCATGCTACCATCAATGTTATCGGTACCGTAAACCATCTCTATGCATATGCACAGAACCACAACGTAAAATTTGATTACTACAGTTTTAAACCCGGCACTTTCGTTATGAACAACGGTAATCTGAATGTTCTTAATGAGAATTTCAGTACTACCGCTCCTACTACCGAAGCTGCACCTGCACCTTCTACTTCAACCGATGCTACTGCAGGAAGCGAATATGATGATGTACCTAAGACCGGCGAAAACACCATGCCTTATGTAATGGTATTAAGCATTCTTGCACTTTGTGTTGCCGGCAAGCTTGCCTTAAGAAAAGCAAACTGATTCGTTTATACATCTGATTAACAACAAATAGCGGTTGCTAAAAATCAAAAGGAGAGCCCACTGTGTGATATATAATCACCTGTGAGCTCTCTTTTTAGTTTGTTGCTTTATATACTTTTCTTATAATTATTGTGCTAAAGGCATTCCGGAATAAGTACTGAGTAACTCCCAGATACTTTTATCTTCATACCCCAGTCTCCACACTGCCAGTCCTCCGATATCCTTTGTCATCATTACATTCAACTTAGACATAATAGACTGTGTATCCTCAAACCAAATTCGATAGGTTGCACCATCACTAATCCACTCTGCATAATTCTGACAGGTCACTTCATCCCACTGCGGCTGCAGGCCATTTCTGCTGATTAACGCCTCCTGATTCCTCATGGTGACATATTCATCCGTCACATCAGCCTCCTGTGTCTTCCACAGAATGGTATAAAAAGGAATTGCATTAACCACTTTGTGTGCAGGCACATCTTCAAGAGTCCTGTTCAATCCGTCAGTCACATAACCAATACTGGCCACACTGCCGGGATCACCACTGCCATGCCAGTGCTCATCATATCCCATAATAATCACATAATCTGCAACTTCTCCCTGTACATCCAGACGATAGAAAGAGTTAAAATCAAAGGGAACATAATTATCTATCGATAATACCAAGCCGTTATTTCTGCACGCTGCCGAAAGTTCACGCAAGAACTGTACATAATGAGTACCACAGGCTGCATCCAATCCCTCAAAATCCAGATTAATACCATCCAGTCCCAGCTGCTGTGCCTGACTCACAACATTTCGCACCAGATTCTGCCGCTTGGTTGTTGACGACAACACCACATATTCATCCACGGAAACATTGTTTTCATTTGCATAATTGAAATTGTCCAAAACACCCCAGACATACAATCCTAAGCCGTGGGCTTTATCCACATAATTTCTATTACCAAAGTTGCGGATATTACCTGCATCATCCGTCATACTGAACCATGTGGGTGCAACCACATTCATCCCCTTACACCCCGACACCATACTCTCCAGCGTATCATTCCCCGCCGGACCACCTATGGAATGCCAGCCCAGGCTGACACGCACAGGCAGCTGATTCGCGGTATATTCCATCGGCGCCACATCCGTTACCGGCGTTTCCGCCACTGTATATTCGGTATCAAGCACTTTATTCTCTACATAGCCGATGACCGCATCCTTAGTCTTAACCTTACACCAGGTCTCCATACGTTCCAGTATCTCCAGCGCCTCGCCTTCTGACACATCTGTCAGAATAGAACTTTTTATACCACCCTGATAACGTACCGCTGTTTCTTTCAATGCATCCGCCATCAAAGCATCTCCCCACTGTGTGTATACCTGCATATGGTAGTCGTATATTTCATAGGAGAAATTCACAAAAAGCTTTATATAATCTGCTGCCACGTAAAGGCTCTCATCCTCCTGATAGCAAATCACATAATCCGTAGCCACAGCACCTGTAGCGCGCTCATACTGCTGCTCGTCAAAACGGACTGTTACCGTATCTGTAGGCGTGGTATATAGAAGCAGGCCTTCTGCTCTATCCGCATAAAAAACTTCCGAAAACAGTTGCTGCACCTGGGCAAATTCAAAATAGCATCTGCCATCTTTCAGCAATGCCTTCTCTTCCAGCAATTCATCCTGCAATACAATCGCCAATTCCTGCCCGCTGACATTATAATGCTCTGCCAAATCCACTCTTTCGGTACTGTAGGAGAACTTTTCCATCAAATAACTTCCCACCAGGGCCGCTCCTACAATCACAATCAATATCAGGGCAACTATCACAGGTAGTATCTTTCTCTTCATATGTTAATCCTTTCCCTGTCAAAACAGGACTTTATATTCGTGCAATTTCCAGTCATTAAAAACTGTCCGGTCCGCTCATGCAGACCGAACAGTTTCATTTTAACATATCCTGTCGGTATCGTCATTATCTATTTTCCCGTTTATACACTACCGATTTGATATCAGCATAGGAGGCAATCCACATCTGATTATCGGATACCTTTCCTTCGTTTTCTGTCCAAAAGGGGTGTGATATATTCATAAGTAGAACGAAGGAAATACAGATATCCCCGCACGAAAAGACCGATTATTCAAATGACCGGGACACTTGTCCCATTAGCGAAGTTTTCTTTTTGAATTATAATTTGAATTTAGTCGAATCAACATGATGCAGGCAAACGGTATATTTTTGCCTGTAAGACATCCCTGATATGCTTCCGTGCGGACCAAGAAACCGCAAAAGCATATTATAAATATTATCATAAAGGTTACACTATCGAGAAGAGATACACTCTGCCACAACAAAAAGATAGTATGTAACCTGCTTTTATGATATAATAGAATTGTAATAAAGTAATATTTTTACAAATAATTAGGATGATTCGGAACGATTTGTTCCATAATATGATAATCGGAATTCAGACGCCGCCCTCCCTTCACTTCATACTGCGGAGGACATCTGCAATTATCATTTTAAGTCCTGTTTTCAAGAAATGCAAGCAAAAGGCTATATATAGTCCACATTTCTTAAAAAACTTTAAATTCCGGCTTAGATTATTGACTTAAACCACACCAAAGTATAATATAGTGTAACAATCATCGATTGCATTCTATCGATGAAATAACTGGGAAAGGTATGGTGACAATATGAAAATTGAAAAAATAAACGATAACCAAATACGTTGTACCTTAACCAGAGAGGATCTGGCAAGGAGAGAACTGAAAATAAGCGAGCTGGTATACGGTAGCGAGAAGGCCAAGACCCTTTTTAGAGACATGATGAAACAGGCCAATTATGAATTTGGCTTTGAAGCAGATGATATTCCTTTGATGATTGAGGCTATCCCCATGAGTGCCGAAAGCATCGTATTGATTATTACCAAGGTAGAAGACCCTGAGGAGCTTAATCCCCGTCTGGCACGTTTTGCACCGTCTGCCACCGACGAAGAAGAGGAAAGCGCCAACGAAGCGGATGAAATCATGGATTTGTTCCAGCGCATTCAGGATGCTTCTGAACAGGCAGATTCCGAGGATACCGATCCGCAATTTCAGGAACCCCCAGCTGCACAGGATGAAATCAACAATGACACTCCTGAGCTAAGCAGAGTATTTTCATTTAAGAACCTGACCGATGTGATGGATGTAGCCCGGGTTACAGGTGCTTATTTCCATGGAGAAAATGCTTTGTATAAAACGGATGACGATGACGGTTATCTGCTTGTGGTTACTCTGGGCAATCAAAACAAAACTCATTTCTCTAAACTGTGTAATATTCTTTCGGAATATGGCCGTTTACGAAGAGACTTGTCCTCTTCGAAAGCCTTCCTGGAAGAACATTATTCCCCGCTGATACCAAGCAATGCACTTGCGCGCTTATGTAGCGGAAAGTAAGCAAACAAAAAGCCTGAACGGCCTCCTGCCGTTTCAGGCTTTCATTGTTATCGATATTATCTATTCTTCTGCTTCATCTCTGTTCTTCTCTTTTTTCTTATCCACTAAGGCGTAGCACATTCTTGCATACTGCTCCAGTCCCAGCACTGCCGCCACCACCAAAACCGGCAAAAAACAAAGTAAATATCTTGCCCGTGCCTCAAACAAAAGCAAATACAAGATGACGCCTAACAAGGTCAGCATAATCGTCTTGTGCGCATACTGTTCCTCTTTGCATTTTGTCAGGAAAAGTCCGCTAATACTTACCATAATCATAATCCATATCAACTGACTGTATGTGTTAAATCTGCCGCTATAACGGGCATCCATCCAGAAAATATCTCGTAAGAACTGTTTATAGGGTGCATCCGTCATATTATGATAATCCTGAAAGTAAAAACCACCTTCTTTTCCCCAGCCAAAAGTCCCATCATTAAAACACATCACCAGCTTTTTAAACAGAAACTCCATATAGCCCAAGAAACCTTTTTCCTTCAAACGCCCCCATGCCAATTCCATCTCAGCCTCGATACGCTCATCAAAATCATCATATCGACCAATTAATGCCACATCATCCGAATAATATCCGCCTGTAGTGGGTTCATTCAGTCCCATCAAAAAATAATGATGGGGGGTTGCACGAATCACCGGATTATACTCAAAACCGGTTGCTTCATACATATGCCCCTTATAAGCACTCATAATTCCGACCACGCACAGCACCATCAGCAATTTTACCAGATGGGACTTCCATGCTTTTATGGAGCGAAACAGAATATGCAGCACTTCCATGATGATTACAGCCATCACAACCACATAGGCCGATGGTTTAATCAAACCACCCATAAATCCACAAAGGCAGGTCAGAAGCCAGTACAAATAATGTACTTTGTGTTCTCTGGCAGTAATTGCATATACATAAAAACAAATGGTTAATATAGTAAACATCAGTGCATACATATCCGTGTAAGGAATTACCTTCCAAGGCGTAAAACATACACATCCAATATAAAATAAAAGAGTAGTCAAAACAGGCATCAGCCTTCCTGTAACTCTTTTCACTGTCATGCAAGCTGCAAACCCACCAATGGATAATCCTATATTATTCACAGCAATCCACAGGATATCTGCCTGATACTCCAGGCCCATTCTATGAATCCCCAAATCATAGAGCTTATACAAAAAATATACCATCGGCACATTATTGGTATACATGGAATAATAATAGTTGTACCCGATGGGAACTCCTGCCGCCAGATTATACGCAGACCCGGACACGCCACTCACATCCCAACCGGTAAAGAAAGCAATGCAATAACTGATTTCGCGATTTATAAAATAAAGCCCTACAAAAAGCAGCACCAGCACAATATTTACTACCCGGTTCTGTTTTTTATTAAGCTCTTGATTCCTAAATAAATAACCAATGGCAAGCCATGCAAGAAGTGCCACCGATCCCATTGCAAACAATACCAAATTGTCTGCTAAAAAGACTGTTTTGCATATTTCATAATAGTCCACTCTATTTCCGCCAAACAAGACGCCAAGCAGTGCTACCATAAATATAAAGGCAAATATCCCCGTCATTATTTGCAATAACGTCCCTTCAATTTTCTTTCCCAATTCTCCTTAACCTCCGCCACCGTACTCGCGCAATTTGTCATAGTTTTACAAAAGTCCTTGGCTGAGCCAAAGACTTTTATAACTATTTTGTGATTAAACTGCTTCGATAGCAGCCATCAGTGCATCTACGTCAATGCCGTGTACCATAGCAGCCTCTGCCAGAGATTCTCCCTGTGCGGAAGGACAACCCAGGCAATGCATACCTGCATTTAATAATACGGGTGCAACCTCAGGTTTGGTACGTAAAATTTCACCTATTGTCATGTCTTTCGTGATTTCAGCCATATATATACTCCTTTCTGTCTTAACATCAGTTATTAGTATAATACTTTACCCGTTTTCTGGCAAGCCTATCCGAACAACCCCAGAAATAATCAGCCTTTGTACCCAATTAAGTACACGACGCAACCTTGACACCATTACCTCTTTAAAATATAATTAGCGTAGGATTAGAAATTAGAAATTCTAATTAATATATACTAATTCAAATTTATAGGAGGCTATTTCAAAATGAGACCTGAATGGAACAATTTTGTAGACGGCAAATGGGCTTCTGAAGTTAACGTACGTGACTTCATCCAGAAAAACTATCATCCTTATGATGGTGATGAGAGCTTCTTAGCTGATGCTACACAGAACACAAAAGACTTATGGGCAATGGTACTTGATTTACAGAAGAAGGAAAGAGAAGCAGGCGGCGTTCTTGATATGGACACCAAGGTTGTTTCTACTATCGTTTCTCATGGCCCCGGATATCTTGACAAGAGCAAGGAGACTATCGTAGGTTTCCAGACTGACAAGCCTTTCAAGAGATCCTTACAGCCTTACGGTGGTATCCGTATGGCAGAGAAAGCTTGCTCCGATAACGGATATGAAGTTGATCCCGAAATCAGCGAGTTCTTCTCCACTCACAGAAAAACACACAACGCAGGCTGCTTCGATGCATATAATGCAGAGATGAGAGCATGTCGTTCTTCCCACATCGTTACCGGTCTTCCTGATGCTTACGGCCGTGGTCGTATCATCGGTGACTACAGACGTGTTGCTCTGTACGGTATCGACAGACTGATCGAGGATAAATTAGAGCAGAAGGATTCCACCGGTCGTGTTATGACTGATGATGTTATCCGTCTTCGTGAAGAAATCTCTGAGCAAATCGTTGCTTTGAAGCAGATGAAAGAAATGGC
>JAZODQ010000044.1:0-2831 GCA_045597105.1 Acetatifactor sp. | reverse complement strand
TTCACGAAGTGCTTTATGACGAGGTTTTACCTTGTTTCTAAACTGCACAATGACAATCATGATAAATGGAGCAATGGCAAGTACAGACAGTGCAAGTCTCCAATCCATATAGATGAAGTAGGCTGCTGTCGCACCAAGAAGGGCAATTGCTTCCACGATGGCTCTGATTACCCAGGCAATCATGTGTCTGACTGCATCCAAGTCACCTGTTACTCTAGTCATCAAATCGCCGGTACGGTATGTATTGTAGAAAGACATATCCTGTCTCTCAATTTTGTCAAACAGTTTTGTTCTCACACGGTATAGCACTTTCTGAGATACGTGCTCTACACCCATACAAACCAGATACACGATTACTGTACGCAGTAAAGTGAGTAAAACCATGGCAATAATCAATGTCCAGAAGATATCTCTCTTGGTCACGATATTGCTTGCTGCATCATCACCTGTCAAAAACAGATCTACCAACTGCTGTGTTACATAAGGCACAACCAACTGCATCACGTTGTACACAATAGTACCCATAATTGAAAACAGATAAAGTACTCTGTAGCCTTGCATGTTCTCCCATAGCCAGGCCGATTTTGAATATTTCTTTGTTTCCATTTGCGTCCTCCTTTGAGTCTTATCCTATATGTTTGCGCAATTTTGTCTTGGTTTCATTCCGGAATCAAGCTGGTTGCCACTGTAATTCCATCCTGCCTTATCTTATCACAGGCACAATTTCTCTACCATGTACTTTCTTGCGATTTTCATGTAGTAAACGAGAAAAATTTGACATATTGATGGGACAATTGAAAAAACAGGCCCGCCTTTTAAGTAATACTCCCGTGCCTGTTTTTCTACATTCCTTATTTCAGTTGCTCTATAAGGGCTTTTATCAGTAATTTGTCATACGCTGACTCTTCCTTCTCAACAGGCACTGAGCCCTGGGCCGTAAATTCCATTGTTGCAGGTGCTTCTTTGGTGTAAGGCTTCCACTGCGGCATAGGTGTACCGTCTGCATCTGCGCCGTTAGGATCACCTGTCTTGATGAAGTTTACCCAATAATTACACATTTGACGCGCCAGGTCATAATGTCTGCCTACAAAAGGTCTCCAGCACTTGGCAAGGGTTTCAAAGAAAAACCACAAGTCCACGGAATGGAAGGTTCCCGGATTATCCCAGCCCGGAATATCCGGCGTGAAATTGTAGCAATAGTGATTCTGTATACTACCACCTGCTTTCAATTCACCCAGCACACCTTTGACGGTACATGCAATACCGTTTGCTTTTGCATACAGACCCTCTCCATAAGCCTCCCTGACCTGAGGAAGCTGCAGGAATCTCTCTGTATCCTCACCAAAAATTTCCTGTACCGTCTGTTCAAACGCTTCCTTTGAGTCAGCAGTAATAAAGCTGGGAAATTCATCTGCTGTGCCTCCTGACATAATGGGAATGTCAGGACATTTTCTCTCTAAAATAATCTTTAAGGGATCTCCAAAACAAAACTTATCGTCCTGTGCGGTAAACATTCTGGGATGATTTTGTGCGTACTTACTGTATTTGCGTAACACGTACTTTGCATCCAGCTTTCTGGCTTCTTCCAGATCTGACACACCCATAAAAGCAAAGAACTCTTCACCATTCTTCTCTGCTTCTGCCAATGTGCCCGGAATTCCTATGGGCGCCGGTCCATAAGGATTTCTAATCATAGCACTCATAATCACCGCACGCTTAATCAGACCATCATTGCCGGGACATGTCATCTGGCTCAGTACGCTGCCACCGCCTGCCGACTGACCGGCAATGGTAATGTTATCCGGATCCCCGCCAAAAGCACTAATATTACGCACTACCCATTTCAGGCCCGCCTGTTGGTCCAAATTACCGAAGTTAGTGGGTGCATCCGGCTGCTGTGCTGTCAGCTGAGGGTGTGCCAGGAAACCAAATACATTGATACGGTAGTTTACCGTAACCACTACCACACCTCTGCGCGCCAGACGCTCTCCGTCAAATTCCATCTCTGCAGGATATCCCCACTGCAGAGCACCACCATAATACCACACCAGTACCGGCAGTTTCTCATCTGCACTCTTGGCACCGGTCCAGACATTCAGATACAAGCAATCCTCGTCCATGGGAATCTCAGGATCCACATGCCACTCACGGCAGTAAATATCATCACCAAGTCCCGGTGTATCCTGCACTGCTATAGGTGCAAAACGGGATGCATCCTTCACTCCCTCCCAATCCTCACAGGGTTGGGGCGCACGCCATCTGTTTTCCCCCACCGGTGGCGCTGCAAAGGGTATACCCTTAAAGGCTGTAATCCTGGGATCTGCAGCTTCAATCCCCCTGACCCAGCCGTTTTCTGTTTTTACCTTTCTTAACATAACCTTCTCCTTATATTACAATGAGATTTCTGATCCATACGCTGCTATTTTACCTTAGACATCCTGTATGCGTCAATCAGCCTCCAAGCAATTCTCTCTAAACACCGCCACCCAGCGCATGCAATTTCCTATAAAGGTTAGGGTGTCAAAAGATGGCTTTGAATTATATCAATGCAAAATCCACAAAAAATGTAAACGCAGTTTAGATGTTTGCTTATTACATATTTTTGTGGATTTTGCCATTATACATTTTAATTACCACCTTTTGTCACCCTAATCCTATAGGGCCAAAAGAACATTTACTTATTAAACTTGTAATTTATTTACACCGTAGCAAATACATACTGGTTTTTGCCCCGATGCTTAGCTGTATACAGAGCTGCATCCGCTTTTGCATACAGTTCTTCAAATTGTGCACCATGCTCCGGATACAGGCCGATGCCGATACTGCCGGAC
>JAZODQ010000043.1:0-18436 GCA_045597105.1 Acetatifactor sp. | reverse complement strand
GGTACCAATAATGCGGGAGAGGTTTATTTCAAGGTAATAAACAGCGACCTTGCCGGTACAATACAGTATACCATGGATGTGGAGAACGAATGGATACATCTTATTGATGGTGTATCGGAATATGAGTATTTTGATATGATTCCCTATGCGGGATAGAGGTTGTCTAATCCTAAAAATATTAAAGCGCGATATAGTACATGGGAAAGTGCATAAAACGATAAAATATCAGAGGAGAACAGGATGAAAAAAGCAATTGTAAAACTTTTGGCCGTATTAGGTATGGTAATGGTTAGTATGGCTGTGACCGGATGCGGTTCTGAAGTTGAAAATGTAGAAAGTACCATTCAGGAAAGTTCGGCAGCAGAGGTTCATTCTACAGACGCATTAGAAACAGAGGAGGAAGTTGCTGCGGTACCGGAGAATATATTATATTTTTTTGATGTGAAAATCAATGGAGAGTCCTATCACTTACCTGCAAGATATCAGGATTTTATAGATGCAGGTTGGGAACTGGCAGGTGGTACTGATATATTAGCACCGAGGAGCAGTGTGATTATGATCGACTGGCATAAGGAATACTTTTGGGTTGGAACAGAGATTTCTAATGTGGGTGAGGTAGAGCTTGATATGGAAGATTGTCTGGTTACTTTCCTGGAGTTTGAAGAAGAAGAGGTTGTTGCAAATGCAGCAGATATCGAATTTCCCGGAGGGATAAAAATAGGTGTTTCCACAAGGGAGGACATTCTGAATATGTATGGAACACCTACCTTCGAGGAGGAAGATGATGGATATTATGAGTTAAAATACCGAAAAGACTTTTCGCAGGAAGTGAGCTTTTATGTTAATTGCGAAACCGGTATACTGTGTGCGGCAGAGATGGAAAATAAAGTGGCACTTGAGCCGGCGATAGAGGAGTAAAGTTTTTAACTTACAATTTGTAAATGATAGCGCCCTAAAACATGGAAGGAGCCTGGTAAAATAGCTGAAATGAGTTATTTTACCAGGCTCCTTCTTCTGTAAAAATATGCGAAAAGCTTAGTTTTCGTCAGAAAGCACCAGTATATGCAGTGCGGCCAGCTCCTGCTTAATCAGCTCCATGGCTTTAGCGGAGGGGGCCTGTATGGTATGATAGTGATAACTGTCTGTGAGAGCCTTCAAGGGCTTACTTTTGCTGTGTGCCAGTCTGTGGCAGAATTCTTCCGCGTCCCGGATATTGTTAATCACCAGGTCCAGTCGGATCTGACCATACAAATCATGGTCTACGGATACGTCCAGCATACTGCCGCCCAATTCCACGATGGCACGCATTTCATCCAGTGTCTGCTCAGCGGTATGGTTTACCATGATGACTTCGCTGCAACCGGAGATATATTGTTTGGATTTATAAATCATATACCCCTTGTTGGTGGAGAGGATATTTCGGTTTTCTGCACGAAGCAGTGCAATATCCTGTACAATAACCTGGCGGCTGACATGAAATATGCCGGCCAGCTCCGTACCGTTTACCGGGGAGGTTTGCTTTGATAAATATTCTAAAAGGGCTTTCCTTCTGGTGACGCCGTCAGGCGCCTGTATGGTTTCGGCCATTATAATTCCTCGCATTCTAAGTATGGCGGCCTGTTATCTGTTGCCGTTCTTTTTCAGCCGGAGACGTTCCTTTTTCATGATATAGTTCTCGATACCGTGCACCGGTTTGGTGAATTTGCATCCGTACAGTGTTCGGCCACGATCCATTTCCTCGGAACGCACCACCATCCCGTATAAGTGGAAAGAGAATTTTTCGCAGGTTTCTTCCAGATAATCGTTAAGGACTACATGTACTACCTGGTCATTAGTATATTCCAGCTCACTGGGAACTACGATAGAGAAACCGCCGATACTGACATCTCGGATGACTGCATCATAAGGAACGGTGTTCAGCATTTTTTGCACGGTAGTGTGAGCACCCACAAAGCAACGGAAATTTTCGCGTCGGTTGTAGGTTTTGCTCAGCGCAATGGATGTAATGCTGTAGGAGATGGAACCGTCAAATTTCTTTACCAGCGCGATATTCACATTTTTAAAAATCTGGGGTAAATCTTCTTCAGGAGTTACCACAAGATCCACTACGATATTATTTCCTTTAAAAGTAAGGAATTTACCGTTCACGGACAATGTTTTTGCCAGAATCATATTTTTGCCGGACATAACCTGTTCGACCATTGTTTCAAAGGTCAGGTTTTCACTGTTAATGCTAACCAGTAAAGTAATCTTCTGCCCTTCCTTGATTTCATCAATACGCATATTCCCTTACCTCTCTTTAGTATAACCCACTTTAATCATACCACATAATCAATAAGTATGCAAAGTATTCCTTTGAGGTATTGTACTAAAGAATAAGTACGAAACATAGTAAAATTGCGTAATTCATTAATTTATGGTATGATAAAAAATAATGAGGTTTTAAGGAATCACATATAATGATATAATGGGGTTTCGAATGATGTGTTGTGAAAGATAGGTAGCGTATGAAAATCGAAAGAGTTGATGATAAAACAGTAAAATGCTATATATCCAATGAAGAACTGCAGGACTATGACCTGGATTATAAGGATTTCATTATGCGCAGTGACCGAGCTAAGGAAATGGTGCATGAAATCATGGAACAGGCTATAGAAGAGGTGGGATATACACCGCCGAAATTTGCTTTTGACCTTCAGATTATGGTGGTTCCTGAGCAGGGGCTGGTGCTTACTTTTTCGGAAAAGGATCCCTTTGAAGACAAAGAAACAGGGAATGAAAAGCTTAGGGATTGTCTCATGGAAATGAAGCAGATTCTGCAAAAAACCAAAGCACAGATGGGACTTGGAGGTAATGCAGGAAGTCAGGGACAGAATGGTCAGGCTGTGCAGACAGATGCATCGGCAGAAAGTGCAGACGATACTGCAGTGCAGGAGGATAATCGCCCGGACATTTCCATATTTGTTTTTGATGAATTGGAGCAGGTGGGCAAGCTGGCAGCAGTATTGCCGGTACATTTGAGGGTAGTCAGCAGACTTTATGCTTACAAGGAGCGGTATTACCTGTATATGTCGAAAGGGAATGCTGCCTATGAACGTTATGCCAAGGCTTGTGTACAGGCACTGGAGTTTGGCAAATTGTACTCTGCAGAGGAAGAGAGTTTGTTGTTCTTAGAAGAGCACGGCGACTGCATTATCGAAGAAAAGGCACTTCGTAAGTTGGCCAAGGTGTATGTGGCCTAGGATTGGGTCCAAAGAAAGACTGCTTATGTACCAAGGACAGTGCGCATATCCTCCGACAGAGGAATGCAAAATGTCAAAGGCTCTCCGGTAATGGGATGTATAAAGTGTAAAGAGTGTGCGTGCAGCGCATGCCGTCTGATATGTTCCATGTCAGGATTGTAAAGGTGGTCTCCAATTAATGGGTAGCCTAAATATTTCATATGTACACGAATTTGGTGGGTGCGGCCGGTTTCCAAAATCAGGGAAATCAGACTGTGCCCATTTGTTTCCTGTAATACTTGGTAGTGTGTTACTGCAGGTTCTCCGTTTACAGGATCAGGCATTCGTTCAATAATAGAACCGGGAGCTCTGCCGATAGGGACAGATATGGTGCCTGTTTTTGCCGGCAGGGAGCCGCGTACGATAGCCAGATACTCCTTCCGGATATGGCAGCCGGATAATATTCCGGCACTGATGCTATGTTTGGCTATAATGGTCAGACCGGAGGTATCCTTATCCAACCGGTTGATACACCGAAAAACAAAGGGAATATGTTGCTTGGCAAAATACCATGCCAGTGCGTTGGCCAGGGAGTTGTCATAATTATTCTGGGAAGGATGACAGGGCATACCGGCAGGCTTATTCACAACCAGCAGGTCCTCATCTTCATACACAATATGTAAGGGTAATTCTACCGGCTTTATTTTTTCAGAGCATTCTTTCTCACTAATGTGGATGGTCAGAATATCGCCCGGAGATAAAACGCTGTTTACATAGGCAGATGTTCCGTTTAATACAAGAGCGCCGGGTTCTTTTTTCAGGGCAATCAGGCTTTGAGCAGAGTATCCCCTGGTTTTCAGATACATTTTGATGGTAGGATAGGATGATTCGGTTATATGATAAGTAATGGTTCTGTCCATAGTTTTATTGTCTCCGGAGCATTGTTGCCTGATTTTAGTACAAATATAGAGGAATTCGATGAAAAACGCAAGAATCATTCTTGACAAACCCAAGGTTTTTCAATACAATCCTTACATATAACGATTATTATAATGAATGGCTTTGAAGAGGAATAGTACAGAGTGAAAGCACCCCAGAGAGAGGACGTGGCATATGATATGCGGCTGAGAGGTCCTTGTGTGGAAACTGTGGAACCTACCTTGGAGCTCTGTATGAAAATGCAGCGTAGACCGGCGTTAACGGGAGATAAGATGGATGCCTTTGGCATCAATTAGGGTGGTACCGCCGAGCCTTCGGTCCCTTTTTAGGGATGGAGGCTCTTTGTTTTTCTACATTCCCGGTGGATAGCCAAAGTTTTCACTGAGGAAGTATCCGGCCGAAATAGGAAGAAACAATATTATATAAAATAAAGGAGAACAACAATGGCTGATAACAAGAAAATGGTAGAGGCGATTACTTCCATGGAGGAGGATTTCGCCCAGTGGTATACGGACGTTGTAATCAAGGCTGAGCTGATTGATTACACCAGTGTAAAGGGCTGTATGGTAATCAAGCCTGCAGGATATGCAATTTGGGAGCTGATTCAGAAGCAGCTGGATGCAAGATTTAAGGAGACAGGGGTAGAAAATGTATATTTGCCCATGTTTATTCCTGAGTCTCTGTTACAGAAGGAAAAGGACCATGTAGAAGGTTTCGCACCCGAGGTAGCATGGGTAACCCATGGTGGCTTAAATCCTTTGCAGGAGAGATTGTGTGTACGCCCTACTTCTGAGACCCTTTTCTGCGATTTTTATAAAAATGATATTCACTCCTATAGAGATCTGCCCAAGGTATATAACCAGTGGTGTTCTGTAGTGCGTTGGGAAAAGGAAACCAGACCTTTCCTGCGTTCCAGAGAGTTCCTGTGGCAGGAAGGACATACTGCGCATGCGACTGCAGAGGATGCTGAGGCAAGAACCATTCAGATGCTGAATGTATATGCAAACTTCTGTGAAGAAGTACTAGCTATCCCTGTTGTAAAGGGTCAGAAGGCAGAGAAGGAAAAGTTTGCAGGTGCTGTAGCGACCTATACTATCGAAGCACTGATGCATGATGGTAAGGCATTACAGTCCGGTACCAGTCACAACTTTGGTGACGGTTTTGCACAGGCTTTTGGTATTCAGTTTGCAGATAAGGATAATACTTTGAAACATGTACATCAGACATCCTGGGGTATGACTACCCGTTTAATCGGTGCGATTATCATGGTACACGGTGATAACGATGGTCTGGTGATGCCTCCCAAGGTAGCACCTGTTCAGGTGGCAATTGTACCCATCCAGCAGAAGAAGGAAGGGGTACTGGATAAGGCTTATGAACTGAGAGATATGCTGAAGAAGAGCGGTGTGCGTGTAAAGGTAGAGGATTCTGACAAGACTCCCGGCTACAAATTCTCCGAAACAGAGATGAGAGGTTATCCTTTACGTGTGGAAATCGGTCCCAAGGATATTGAAGCAGGCAAGTGTCTGTTATTCCGTCGTGATACCAGAGAGAAAATGGAAGTAGCTCTGGATGAGCTGGAGGCAAAAGTAGCAGAACTCTTGGATACCATCCAGGTGGAGATGCTGGAAAGAGCAAGAGCGCATAGAGAAGAGCACACCTACGTGGCTACCGATATGGCTGAGTTTGAGAAACTCTTTACCGAAAAGTCCGGCTTTGTAAAGGCTATGTGGTGCGGAGAGCAGGGATGCGAGGATATTATCAAGGAAAAATTAAGTGTTACCAGTCGTTGTATGCCCTTTGAGCAGGAAAAGATTACCGACACCTGTGTATGCTGTGGCAAACCCGCTAACAAAATGGTATATTGGGGAAGGGCCTACTAAAATCAAGCACCTGCGAAGCAGGTATTTGATTTTAACGGCCCTTCCCACGAGGTGGCTGCTGCGAAGCAGCAATAAGCACGAAGTGCGAGCTATCGAGTCTGCAGAGACAACCGCTGCGAAGCAGCAATAAGTACGAAGTGCGAGCTATCGAGTCTGTAGAGGCAACCCGGGAGTTTTATTTCAGTATAAGGATAAGGATATGAATTACATTGTTTTAGACCTGGAATGGAATCAGAGTGATACGGCATCAGAAGAGGAAATTGCAGAGCTTCCCTTTGAAATCATTGAAATCGGTGCCATCAAACTGAACGAAGAAGGTGTGATGGTCAGCGAGTTTAATGAAATTGTGAAGCCCACTGTTTATCACCAGTTGCATCATATCACAAGTAAGTTGATTCATATGCAAATGAGTGAACTGCTTCGGGGACAACCATTTCCCACAGTGGCACATAAGTTCCTGGACTGGTGCGGTCAGGATTACATTTTTTGTACCTGGGGTACCCAGGATTTGACTGAGCTGCAGCGTAATCTTCGATATCATAACATGAAGCCGCTGGCAGATGGCCCCATCGCCTATCTGGATGTGCAGAAGCTGTTCAGTATTGCTTATGAGGACCGTAAAATCAGACGTTCCCTGGAATATGCAGTAGATTTTTTGCAGATGGATAAGGATATACCTTTCCATCGTGCATTCAGCGATGCGTATTATACAGCCGGTGTTTTTGCCGGGATAAAAGATAAAGAGATATTGAGAAATGTGTCTTATGACGTGTTCCATCCCCCTGTGGACAGGGAGGCAGAGATACGTGTACAGTTTGACACCTATACCAAATATATTTCCAGAGAATTTGCGGATAAAAGGGAGGCTTTTGCCGACAAGGAAGTGTCTTCCACCAAGTGTTATTACTGTAATCGTAATCTGCGTAAAAAGATGAAGTGGTTTTCTCTGAACGGCAGGCATTATTACAGTGTGGCATATTGTGAAAAGCATGGTTATCTGAAAGCAAAGGTGCGGATATATAAGAGCGCGCAGGAGCGTATATTTGTGGTAAAAACTACGAAGTTTATCAGCGCTGAGGATGTGGAGAAGCTGGAAAGCAGACGTGCCCATGCCAAGGAATTACAAAAAAAGAAGAAAGAGAAACAAGTACAGGGATTATGATTTACTCATAATCCCTGATTGTTATTGTGCGTAATTTTATGGGTTTTGCGGAGCGATATTACCCGATGTTTTTGCGATGACGCTGTTTCTGGCGCTCTTCTGCACGTTTAATCTCCGCTTTATGCCGCTGATTAGATTGTTTGCGCGCAGCTTTTATATGTTGCCGTTTACTGCTATTGCGATTGATGGAGCCGGGCAGACTGAAGTGGAACTGATTCAGGTAGGAGTAGATACCCCAGCCAATCAGTAGAATCACTAAGATGCCGGCAATTACAGCAGCAACAGTTATCAGTGTCTTGTAGGGGAATTCTCCCTTCTCTGTTTTTTCGTCTTCCGTAAGAGCGGAATCCTGCTCCGTCTGGGTCACGGAATCAAAATCATAAGAACCGGTTTCACCGGCAAAGTTTATGGAGGCAGAACCTACAAACACATCTTGGAAGGTATAAGAAATCACGGCCACCTGATTGTCAGCACCTGCCTCGTAGGAGATGGTAGACTCCAAATCTTCAAAGGATGCTGTCCTGGGAAGGATGATATAATCCCCGGTATCCAGATTCAGTATGGGTTTGGAGGAACCGAAAATAGCATTGTCGCTGTATAAAGCACTACTTTCAATGTGATACTTGGTTTCCGTCCGGGAAACATTTACTTTATCAAAATTACTGAAACCGTAGTTGAACAGGGCGATAGTATCCTCGTATTGCTGGGGTGATTCATCCCGCATCACTACACAAATCAGCTTCATGCCGTCCTTTTCCGCACAGGTCACCAGTGTACTGCGGGCAGCATTGGTATAGCCTGTTTTGGCACCAATCAGGTATTCGTAGGCATAAGTACGTCCGGGCAGCATCTGGTTAGAACTGTTTTCTACCTTTAAATCAGGTTGATATTCTGTAGGTTCGATGCGCATCTGCTTGCTTACGGATATTTTGCACAGCAGCTCATTGGCAAAAAAGGCACGTCCGATCATTGCCATATCATAGGCTGTGGTATAGTGATTTTCGTCAGGCAAACCGTTGGGATTCACGAAATTGGAATTTAAGCATCCCAGTTCCTTGGCCCGTTCATTCATGATGGCGCCAAAATCCTTCCAGCTGCCGGTACCTGCAATGTGTTCACCTACCGCATGTGCCACTTCATTGGCAGAGCGGATGAGGATGGCATTGAGACAATCCTCCATAGTCAGCTTTTCGCCCACATCCATAGCGATATGGTTACTGTCCCAGGGAGTGTCATGTACAGCGGAATAGGAAAATGTGACCCATTCATCCAGCGAGCAGCGCTCCGCTGCAATCAGACAGGTCAGTATCTTGGTGATACTGGCGGGATATTCCTTTTCATGTATATTTTTGGCATACAGAATGGCTCCTGTCTCTGCTTCCATCAAAATGGCAGAGTTGGCATTTACAACAGGGCCGTCCGGCCAGTCTTCTACCAGGTTGGACTCTATAGTCATGGCACGCTGGCGCTCCAGGCGCTGGTCCGCCGTTTCCGGCGCTGCAAGAGCTGTAACGGAATTAGTAAGTAACAGGGAAGCGGTCAATAGAGCCAGTGTCCCTGATTTGATTTTTTTATATAAGCCCTTATATAGGGGAAAGCACTTTTTCTGTTTCATGAATAACCTTTCTTTACACAACGGATGATCTGTTTCATAAGTCAACTGGTGCTAACAAAAATATCAAAGTATATCATACACCATTTTAGAAAAAAACAGTAGTCCTGAACTGAAAGATTTGACAAGAATTTATGAATCAAGTAGAGTGTAATAATGTAAAGATAATAAGAAGCCCTGTATTGTGCGTAAAAATTTTTTTTTGCAGGGTAGCCGTAAGGGCGGCAGAATGTGAGGATAAAATGAGATTAAGAAATATAACAGGTTCCAGAGAAGTGATTGCAGAAAGCAAATACGTGATTCCCGAGTCAGAATTGGAGCAGTGCCCCGGCACCTTTCATGAAATATTCGGCAATAACAATCCGGTGCATATCGAAATCGGTATGGGCAAGGGTCGTTTCATTCATACCATGGCAAAGCTTCATCCGGAGATTAATTATGTGGGTATTGAAAAATATTCCAGCGTTTTGTTACGTGCCATCCAGAAGATGGAAGAGGACGAGGTGCCTAATCTGAAATTTATCAGAATGGATGCGGAAGATATTTTAAAGGTATTTGCAGCAGGAGAAGTGGATAAAATATATTTGAACTTTTCCGATCCCTGGCCTAAGGACCGTCATGCCAAGCGCAGACTGCCTTCACGCCAGTTTTTGGGAAGATATGATAAAATTTTGCGCAAAGACGGACGTCTGGAGTTCAAGACCGACAATAAGGATTTGTTTGATTTTGCGGTAGAGGAGCTGGAGCCTGCAGGCTGGAAGGCAGAGGTTATCACTTATGATTTGCATAGCGATGAGCAGCTGATGGAGGGGAATGTTATGACCGAGTATGAAGAGAAATTTTCCTCCATGGGCAATCCTATTTATAAGTATATTATTTATCGCTAAACTTAAGAAATCTTTTAGAGTTATCACTGATTTTTCACACTTATTCTATTGATTTATAGTCTCTGAATCTCTATAATAAAATGGATTGAGTGTAGGGAAAGGTATTGTTTATGAATAATCTGATAAATAGATATGATAATGGCGGAAATTATGGCGGCAACCAAAATGGAAACCATGGCGGAAATAATTCTAACAATGGAAACAATAACGGGAATAAAAGACCAAGTGGCATGATGATGCTTTTGGTGGGATTGACCTGCTTTTTTGTAATGTATTCCATGTATAGCATGCTGTTTAATGACACCCCCACTATTCCCGAGAAAGAATATACTTACTTTTTAAACGACCTGGAGAGTGGCAAGGTAGAGTACGTGGAGATTAACACGGATAACGGCAGAGTCATGGTCTCACTTATAGAAGAAAAGACTGAGAAAGATGGAACTCAAGATGCGCTGAACCGTATGTACCCTTTTCTGACACAGCAGAAGGAGGACGCTGCGGATTATTATACACTGCTCATGGAGGATTTGAATACCCTGACTGCCAGACTGGAAGAGCTTGATGTAGAGGGTAAGCGCGTATTTTCCGAGGATTCGGGATTTTTCATGACGCTGTTTATCAATGTGATATTACCTCTGCTGTTGATGTTCCTGCTTCTGGGATTTTTCTTCCGCAAGATGGGCGGCAGCGGCGGTCCCATGGGTGTGGGTAAGAGCAATGCCAAGGTTTATATGCAGAAGGAAACCGGTGTGACCTTTAAGGATGTGGCCGGTGAAGATGAGGCAAAGGAATCTCTGGTAGAAGTGGTGGATTTCCTGCATAATCCTGCCAAGTACAGCAAAATCGGTGCAAAGCTTCCTAAGGGAGCTCTTCTGGTGGGCCCTCCCGGTACCGGTAAGACACTGCTTGCCAAAGCAGTGGCAGGTGAAGCCAAGGTGCCTTTTTACTCCCTGACAGGTTCTGACTTTATTGAGTTGTACGTAGGTGTGGGTGCTTCCCGTGTGAGAGATTTGTTCAAAGAGGCTACCAAGAACGCACCCTGTATCATTTTTATCGACGAAATTGACGCTATCGGACGCAGCCGTGATTCCAAATACGGCGGTGGTAACGAGGAGCGTGAGCAGACCCTGAATCAGCTCTTATCTGAGATGGACGGTTTCGATACTTCTAAGGGTATTTTGGTGCTTGGCGCTACTAACAGACCGGAAATACTGGACAAGGCACTCCTTCGTCCCGGACGTTTCGACCGCAGAATTATCGTAGATAAACCTGATTTAAAGGGACGTGTAGAAATCCTGAAGGTACATGCCAAGGATGTAAAGATGGATGAAACAGTGGATTTGGATGCCATTGCGCTGGCAACCAGTGGTGCGGTAGGCTCCGATCTGGCGAATATGATAAACGAGGCGGCTATCAATGCAGTAAAGGAAGGCCGTGAATTTGTGAACCAGCAGGATTTATTTGCTGCTGTAGAACAGGTGCTGGTAGGTAAGGAAAAGAAGGACCGCATCATGAGTAAGGAGGAGCGTAAGATTGTCTCTTATCATGAAGTGGGTCATGCGCTGATCAGTGCGTTGCAGAAAAATTCCGAGCCTGTGCAGAAGATTACCATTGTACCCCGTACCATGGGAGCACTGGGTTATGTAATGCATGTGCCCGAGGAAGAAAAGTATCTGAACACCGAGGCAGAGCTTAAGGATATGCTGGTGAGCCTGGTAGGTGGCCGTGCAGCTGAGGAAGTGGTGTTTGACACCGTAACTACAGGCGCTGCCAACGATATCGAAAAGGCTACCGAAATCGCCCGCTCCATGATTACACGTTATGGTATGAGCAAGAAATTCGGTCTGGTAGGTCTGGCAACTATCGAAAGTCAGTATCTGGAAGGCAGAGCGGCGCTGAACTGTAGTGATGAGACGGCAGCAGCTATCGATGCAGAAATCGTGGCCATTATCAAAGAAAGCTACGATAAGGCACTGGAAATGCTCCGTGAGAACAGGGAGCTTATGGATAAGCTGGCTGAATACCTGATTGAAAAGGAAACCATCACCGGTAAGGAATTCATGGAAATCTTCCGCAGGGAAAAAGGAATCCCTGAGCCTGAAGAGACTAAGAAGGATGAGGGAAAGAGCGAGCAGGCAGAAGATGTGAAAGCTCAGGATGCACAGACAGTGGAAACTGAGGAAAAGGCAGAAACTGTAGAGGAGAACGCAGAAGCAGTGGAAGAAAAAACGGCGGTTCCCGAGGAAACGGAAGAGACTGAAAAGCCTGAAGAAAATGCGGAAGCAGCTGCTGAGGGCGAAGAAGGTAAGGCTGAGGCTGCAGAAGAACCTGCGCCGGAAATATTCGTACCCCAAGGACCGGTAGGTCGGTTTTCCAATAGAAGGTTGGATTAAGATGATTTTCTAATAAAAGAAATGGTAAATGAGGACACTTTTGAATAGAAGGTGTCCTTTTTTATTGCAAATTTTGCGTAAAACCCCAAAGTTGAGAAATGCTCAATAGTAAGATAGCAGAAAACTGTGCTAAGCTATTCCTGTTATGCAAAAGAAGGATTCGCAGGAATCCTAAAAAACAGGGAGGAGAAAGCATATGAAAATCAAGAAACGCATTGCAAAAATGGTAAGTATATTGTTGAGTGTGGCAATTGTGCTTACGTCAACAGATTTTACCGTATTTGCACAGGGAAGTAGGGATGCTGTGAAAGAAGAAGCAACCATGACGGTAGATGACAATCCGTTTGCATACGCTCTTTTTACAGCAGACATGAGTAACAGTTTGAGCATGAATGCAGATTCTGTTGTAATAAACGGTAACATTCATGCCAACAGTGATTTCTCTTATCAAGGAAATGCCATTTCGATTAACGGAGTCTTGGAAAGTACAGGCCAAGTAAATATATCCGTATCGGATGAGCAGTATCTTGAAAAGATTAACCGAATCAGTGAAAACAGTCCGGCAATTGAAATGAATGATATTTCTGCAGAAATCTTTGAAGAGATTGGGGACGATGCAGTGATACACAATGAGTACGCAAGTTACAGTCAGGCTACGGTCGACAATGATACCATTGTGTATGGAAGTGCGGGAATCTTTTCCAGTACCTTTTCCGGGGACTGTGTATTTATGGCTACAGGGGACATCCAATTTGGTGTGGATACATTAAGCAGCGTGGATGGTGGAAAGGTGTTCATGGGTTCCCAATATGGAAATATCTCCATCTATGCGTCCGATACACAGATGGACGGAATCCTTTATGCACCAAACGGAACGGTTACAATTACCGGTTCCAATGTGCAGATAAACGGAAGAATCATTGCGAAAAATATCGCATTCTATGGTTCAAATCTGACCATAAATGCATCCGAAAGTGATTTGGAAATCCTGGACTGTCTGACACCGGACAAAGAGCCGGATTCGCTGCCGGATTTGACACCGGATATCCAAGGACCCTCAGAGGGCAGGGAAAATAGAAGATTACAGTTTGCCCTGCTGAAGAATCCAAACAGCAGTGAGTGGACGACAGAAGGGATAGGCTGGGATGTGTATGAGATAGCAGGGGAGCAAAAAAAGCCTCTGGTAAAAGATGTGGATTATACCTTTCAAGCTTCAGAGGATGGTAAAACAGCAGAAATGGTATTCCTCAAAGCAGGAGCTTACCAAATCACTTTAAATGTGATTTACAACAATGAAACATTCTCAGGTACATCAGATTTAACTATTACTGCTGACAGTGCACCCGTGGCAGAGATAAAGGTGGAAGAATGCTTTTTATGTGACATGTCCGGGAATGCAGAGGTTACCATAGAGGATGTTTCCTATTCTACAGATGGTGATGCATTGGGCAACAGAATATATAGCATATTCTATGATGAAAATAAGGACGGAGCATATCAGGATACGGAACTGCTCTACGAAACAGAGCTTGCAGAAACAAGCCTTGTTTATCATACCGCAAAAGCCGGTAATTATAAGGTCGTACTAGAGGTAAGGGATGCAGCAGGAAGTGATGTGGCTGATGAAAGTCTGCTGAAAACAGCGCAGGCAGAGGCCTATTTTGAGGTAGTAAATATTCCGACGGAAAACGAAGAAGTGACCTTTGACATAGAGCTTACCGGAAACGCGCAGATACGTCCCCGGTATGAGTATGCCATCATAGGGGAAAGCGATAATGCATTCATGACATCTGCAGAGGCAGTCATGAGTGAGTACGCCACTGCATTTGAAACAGCAAATGCTGCATTTCACTATGAATTGCTACATGCATGGGAGGATGTAAAAGAGTATAACGGCCATTACTATTGGATTCTGCCCGTGCAAGCCACCTGGCCGAATGCACGAATTATATGTGAAAACATGGGCGGCCATCTGGTGACTATCTCTTCTGAGGAAGAGAATCAGTTCGTGCTGCAGTATGCCAAGGAAATGGGCAGAGCCGGATATGTGGCTCTGGGACTGCATGACCTGGAAAAAGAAGGGACATGGGAATGGATAACCGGAGAGGAAGTGACATACACCAACTGGCACTCCGGAGAACCCAATAACGGACTGGGAGGTACCCAGCAGGACTATGGCTTCATGTATGATGATGCCAAGGGTACCTGGGATGACGGGTATGTAAACAATACAGTGCGTTATTTCATGTGCGAATGGGAGAGCCGGGAAGCCTATGAGAGTGCATTAACAGTTGAATTAGATAAGGTCTTTGGCGGAGACGGAAGTCATAGGACAGTAATACTGAAGCAGAGTGATGCCCTCAGTGATAAAACAGCGGCAATACTGGAAGCAAGCATTTTATCAAGCGGAGCGGAGCTTTATGTAGCAGAAGATGTGACACAGGTGCAGAATATTCTGGATGCACACTACGAAAGTATTGAAACGCAGTTAAAGGAGAGGTGCTTTGTAGGAGATGAACTCCTCCTATCCGGTAATTATGAGGAACTGGATGCAGCTGCAGGATATACCTGGCAGTATGCTATGAAATACAAGGCCTTTGGCAGTGCGGAAGCAGAAATCGCTTATTCTGCGGAAGTCCCCACCCTGGATAAGACAGGTATCTATAGCATTTCTGTAGAGGCGGTATACACCGAAGGAGAGGAAAGTGCTGCCTGTGAGCTGGTGCTGGTGGATGAGCTGATGGTGTATGAAAGACCAAAGTTTGGCGTAGATGTCACCCTCCATAGAAGTGTTTCCAATCAGGCGGAAGTATCTGCTGCAATAAGCACCGAGAGTATCGCAGGGGAGATTCTCAGCTATGACTATAAATATAAAAAGTATGGAGATGCTGAATTTACTTCCGGTTCCCTGCCGGAGCAGTTGGACCTTGATACCTACTATCTGCTAAAGCTGACAGCTACAGATGTGCATGGCATCAAAAGCTACCCGGTGGTGAAGTTTATTTCTACCTATGAAGAGGATATACCGGACGTTTCAGCACCGGAGATAAAAATAAGCTTTTCCCAAAATCCCGTTACCGTGAACACAGAAGTATCTTTGTTCTTTGCAATAAATGATGTGAGTGAGATTAGGGAGCAGAAGTTCTATGTAAATGGCGGGGAAGTGCAGCTTGATAATGGTATTTATACCTTTGTACCCGCAGAAACCGGTGACTACGAGATAAAGGTGGTTGCAACAGACAGTAAGGGTAATCAGGGTACGGCAGCATCTGTATTGCAGGTGAAGGAGCAGGTAACCGGTGATACCACCAATCCTACGGCGATTCTGACTGATATCGTAAAGGATAAGGAAAACAGCAACATTCTGCATATTTATGGCAGGGTGGATGATGAGACGGAATTGGCCAGGTATGTACTGGTATACCGTCAGGACGGAGCAGAGACTGCAACCCATACCATCTTAGAAAGCAGGGAACGTCCGGAGAGTGAACTGCTTGGAGACTTTGATATCAGTGAGCTGGAAAGCGGTACCTATACCATTATCCTGACTGCCTGGGATGCTGCGGAGAATTTCAGTCAGGCATTAATGGGAGTGACCATTGATAAGGATGCAGAAACAGAGGAAGGGCTGCTGACTGCCACCATAACGGAGATGGTACTGGACAATGCAGCCGGCGTAATCCTTGTAAAAGGAACCATAGAGGCCACTTTAGAGCCGGTAACCACAGAAATCATCTGTACAGAGGTGGCAGGCAACACTACTGTACAAGTAAATACGGATTCCCTGCCGGAAGGCGTACTGGCAGAGATACCTGTGGCAGGACTGGAATCCGGTGAATACAGCATAAAAATAAGTGTCAGCGATACGGAGGGCAGAGTGGCAACGGCAGGCTACTTCTTTACCTATGTGAAAGGCAGTACACCTGAAATAGAGGTGGATAAGGAAGATAAGGATGACGGGGAGGATGAAGATACCACTACCCCGGAAGAGGACAAGGTGCTTTATTTCTACCCTTCCGAGTACGATACTGCCCTTGGGGATTACAGGGAAAAAGCAAAACAGCTTGGTAACTGGATGGCGGTATACACCTATGTGAGAAACAATACACGGTATGAATACTATAGCGGTGTGCGAAAGTCTGCGGAAGAGGTTTATGACAGCTACGGAGGCAATGCTGCAGACCAGGCAGTGCTTTTATCCGAGATGCTGAAGGAGCTGGGATACGAGGTACGCCTTGTGGAGGGCCGTATCTGTATCACCTGTGAACAGGCTATGCACTTCACGGATGCAGACAGTGTAGAGGCTGCGGCAGCCATCCTGCAGATGTGTGACAGCAATGCCACCGTGTATTATAATGCAGCCGGCACGCCCCAATATGTGGAACTGATGCATACCTGGGTAGAGGTTTATGTGCCCGGTGCAGAGTGCGGCGAGGCAGATGAGGACTACCTGTGGGTACCCATGGATACCTGCTTTAAATCCTACAGGGAGAATGAGACCTTCTTTGATGAGCTGGAGGAAGCAGGACTGCTTACGCTGAAGCAGGAAGAAATGCTGGATGCCTATACCAATGATTCTCTGGAAGAATATACAGACCGGTGGTATAATAGCATACAGAATCATACCTTCGCAAGCGACAGTGTATACCTGAATCAGAGAAGTATTACCAGACTGACAGAGCTGAAAAAATCTGACCTGGTATCCTTTGAGATAAAAGAAAGAACAAGGGAGTTTGAAGGTTATTCTGCAGGGGATTACGATTACATATCCTTTGACCTGGATTATCTGGAACTGGGAAAAATAACCTCCTATGACCTGTATAACAGCCGTCTGTTTCTGCGTTATGAACAGCTTGCAGGGGGATATATGCAGGCAGTCCTGAGCTTAAACGGAGAAATCGTGGGCCGTGGCCCGGAGGTGCCTTCCGGCATGGAGCAGACCCTGACTATGGAGGTGCATTCCAACGGCAAAAGGGATACCATCCGGGACACCGTAAAGGCGGGAAGCTTTTACAGTATCGTGACGGATGCCCAGAGCATCACAGGAAAGGAACTGACGGAAGCTTTTGTTCGTGTGCAGACCGCTGCAGAAACCATAGAAGGTGCGGACATCTATACGGAAACCTATCTGGGCGCCCTGCTGGACTACGCAGGCAAGCTGTACTTTGCCCAGACGGATATCTCCAACATCCTCCTGGCGGAGCAGCAGGACGTAATCCTCAACAGAACCATGAGCGTGGCCTTGCTTGCCTATGAAAAGGGCGAAACCGGGGATATGCTGTACATCGATGTGGACTTAGACGGCAGGGTGGTGGCGCCTAAATCCTCCGACATGGAGGGCATCAAACACTTCTCCCTGGCATCGGGCATGATATCCTCAATGTACGAAAGCATCCTTTGGGAGCAGATAACGGGAGAACCTGCGGTATCCACCCTTACAGTCTTTGATGCAGCCCTGTTAACAGACACGGAGATGCTGTATCTTACCGCGGATAACTGGACCGACAAGAAGGAACTGCTGAATGTATCCGCCGAAGTCTACAGTGATATCGAAAGTGCAGTATCCTCCGGCAAGATGGTAATCGTCCCTGCAGAAGAAGTAAGCATCCCGGACTGGACGGGCTCCGGGTATATGATACTGTCCATGGAGGATTACAGCGGCACCTATCGTATCACAGGGGGACTGAACGGCGGAATCAGTACTATGGTAGTGGATGAAGCCTTTCGGATAAACACCCTGATAACGGCAGCGGATATGATAGAGCTCATAGTGATGCTGAGCAGTATGCTTGAAGTGCTGACAGTGGCAGGCCCCATAGGAACGGTAGTGGCAATAGGAACCATAGCACTGTTTGCAGTATTACTGACATCCACCATCCTTTATATGCTGGATTCACTGAGACTGCTTGCGGAATATTATGCAGGAAATGAAGCCGCCGGAGATGCATTGATATGGGAGACCACCTTTAATGCAGGGTGTTGCGTGCTGTTTGGTATGGGAGCTTATGCAGTGCCCAAAGCCGCCACCGGCTACATGGTTAAAAAGCTCTTCAGGGAAGTGGGCAAGGAATCCTGTGAGAGGATGGTGGCAGTTCTCGGTGCCAGAAAGGGTCTGAAGCTGGTTAGCTATCTGAAAAAGAGCGGCATGGGTATAAGTGATATACCCAAGCTGGTTGCAAACGTATCCGACGACGGCTTGAAGACACTGCTTTCCTGCGCAACAAAGAAGATGCCTGCAGAGAAGCTGCTGTACCTGTGTAAGAACAGTAACCTGCTGGATAACTATGCGGATGATGTACTGCAGATGCTGGGGAAATCCACACATTCGGCAGAGGTGGT
>JAZODQ010000042.1:0-40113 GCA_045597105.1 Acetatifactor sp. | reverse complement strand
GACCGAAGAGGTTGATGAAACCTTCTGCATCATGGTGATCATATAAATCACCGGTGGTGAAGGATGCAATGCTTTCATTGTACAGGGTGTAAGGAGAAGTAGTGCCTGCCTTGATGATGTTGCCCTTGTACAGCTTGAACTTTACTTCACCGGTTACATATTCCTGGGTCTTCTCAATAAATGCCTGCTCAGCTTCACGTAAGGGAGTAAACCATTTGCCTTCATATACCAGGCTTGCAAAACGGCTGCCCATTTCTTTCTTCATAGCATAGGTGTCACGGTCCAGAATCAGCTCTTCCAACTGCTGATGAGCCTCCATCAGGATGGTACCGCCGGGAGTCTCATATACACCACGGGACTTCATACCTACTACACGGTTCTCTACGATATCGATGATACCGATACCATGCTTGCCGCCCAGTTCGTTTAAGGTACGGATAATGTCGGAAACCTTCATTTCCTTGCCGTTTACGGAAGTAGGAACACCCTTTTCAAAGGTCATGGTTACATATTCACCTTCATCGGGAGCCTTCTCGGGAGTGGTACCCAGTACCAGTAAGTGCTCGAAGTTAGGCTCGTTTGCAGGATCCTCCAGCTCCAGACCTTCATGGCTGATGTGCCAGATGTTACGGTCGCGGCTGTAAGAAGAATCTGCGGAGAAGGGCAGGTCAATGCCATGTGCCTTACAGTATTCGATTTCGGACTCACGGGAATCCATGGTCCACTTATCATTTCTCCATGCTGCGATAATCTTGATATCGGGAGCCAGAGCCTTGATACCCAGCTCAAAACGAATCTGGTCATTACCCTTACCGGTAGCGCCGTGGCAGATAGCGGTAGCGCCTTCCTTACGAGCGATTTCAACCAGTCTCTTTGCGATTAAGGGTCTTGCCATGGAAGTACCTAAGAGATACTTGTTCTCATAAATAGCGTTAGCCTGTACGCAGGGAACTACATATTCATCACAGAATTCATCGATAACATCCTCGATGTACAGCTTGGAAGCGCCGCAGAATTTTGCTCTTTCTTCCAGACCGTCCAGCTCCTCTGCCTGTCCGCAGTCGATGCAGACACAGATTACTTCGTAGTCAAAATTTTCCTTTAACCAGGGAATGATTGCGGTAGTATCCAAACCACCGGAGTACGCAAGAATTACTTTTTCTTTCATTAGAATTGCCTCCATAAAAATAATATGTATGATAGTTTTTTATAATCTGCATTTACTATACAACATTCTTTTTAGAAAAGCAAGCAGAAAAAGTGCATAAATAATTCTTCTATCTGAATAAAAACCTTGAAATAATGCATATAAATGCATAAAATAAATGTATAAACGAATAAATATACATAATATTTATAAAAAGAAGTTGCGCTTCCGATAATGAAGGCCACTACTGTGTTGCAACAGCAAATCTGACTCCGGCTGTGTGGCTGCATGTCGCAGATTTTTCATCCAGAAAAAGCTTTGACGCAGGCACAGGGGCAGCAGTATAAAAAAGGATGCAAGGCAAAGTACTGCGCACATCTCGTTTATATCAAAGGTGAAGTAAAGGCGAAGGTGTTCTTCCCAACCGGAGAGCAGGGTGAGGATAATCGGCATGCTGAAAAGCAAAATCAGAAAGAAGTTTCGTATGAGACATAGCGTATCATTGAAGCGGTATTCAGCAAGCAAAAGGGTTTCTTCGTCCCGGTTTCTCTTTTGATAGAGCAGTTTGAGTCCGGAAGGTGCCAGTAGAAAAAAGAGCAGGATAACTACCAGATATATCAGCAAAAGAAGTAAATTGCGTAATGTAAGGAAGGGCGAGAAGGCGTAGTGATACAGGTAAAAGCTGATGACGGTGCCACAGACAGCGAATACCGCATCAATACACCAGAGGGCGCAGAGTCCTTCCCGAACCCTGCCTTTTCGCATATAGGGGCGAAGGGCCAGATGAAACATAAAAACAGCAAATATTAAAATAGGGAAAATCATGCTATTCATGTGGTTATCATCGCCTCACATTCTGCCGCTTCAGCGGCTCTTTCTTCATAAATAATTGTATCGGCCCAGAAAACAAAGCGGGCTTTCAGTAATAATAGTTCTCTGTCATTATTGCAAAATCCGGCAGGAATGATTTTGGCCAGATTCACCTGACAGAGCAGTGCAGCAAGGGCACTATAGTTACGAAGGTCCTGCATATCTGCCCGCAGCATATAACCATCGCCTTCCGTCTGAGGACTGGGGCGGAAACAATCTAAGAAGTTTGCAAGTGCAACGGCAGGAGTAGTAGGGGAGTGCGGCAATGGCGTTGCAGGGGCGGAAGGAGCATCAAGAAAAATATCCCCTGGCGGAATCTGCATGCCGGGTAATGTTGCATAAATCAAAGGGGCATAATCCTCCATGTTGGTATGCAGAAGGGTATTTCGTTTCCAAATGGGCTTTCTGCCGCGCAAGGATACAGCAAACAGTACGGAAAGTATATCGATGAGAGCTGCCACACCCAGACAAAAGAAAGCAGTCATGCGGGTGGCGGTATTTTGCAGTGCTTCCACGGGAAGCAAATATAAATCCGTAATAGCGTAGTCAGGTGCCGTATAGGATATTTGTTGGGCCGGAGAGCGCAAGGAATTAATTTTAATAAGTGCAGTCATGATTTCAGAATCCATGGTGGCCTTAAGCTCCATCATGGAAGCATCGGTCAGTGCACCCTCAGGCAGTGCACGTATCAGTGTAGTATGTTCTGCCAAAAGAGAATTGTCGTGAATCCGGGCACATTGGTCCAGAGACGAAGTAAGCTGTGAGAGTGTTGTCCCATGGTAGCCGCACAGTCCCGCAGCCTGAAACAGTCGGTTCAGTGCAGTAATGTCACTGTTGTTTAAAGGCTGTCCGTCAGCGACCTCATTGATAGCAGTGGAAAGTTGAACGGTCAGGGCAGATACAGTATCAAGGAAATTACCTTCCGTAATGCCCAGGGCAGCGTTCAGTGCACTTAGGGAGGCGGCGTTGGTTTGTCCGGCAGCGTTTAACGCTTCTATAGAGTCAAAACCGTAAGCGGAGAGGGTCTGTTGTCTGGCAGCGTCTGTTTCCGTACTACCTGCGGCGGACAAGCTTTTTATGTAAGCTTCGTATGCAGTAGCATAGTCTTCGTAGTTCTCATAGGAGGATTGTTTAGGGGCCCGCAGACCGGCGCTGCTTGTGGATTTCAGCTGGGAAAGGGCAGTCTGACACGCTTCTATGGTTTGTTGCATTTCCAGAAGACCGGTATATTCTGCGATAATGGCAGAAGAAGCATCATTCACGGCGTCCTGCGCGTCCGAGATGGTCCGCCCGGTTTCTTCATTATAGATTTGGGTCAACTCCTGTGAAATGCGTACATAATTTTCCTGCAAATAAGTAGCCGGTGAGTTGACAGAGTTGTAGATGCCGATGTAGGAATAGTAGGTGGAACAGCAGATGGCTGCACACAGGGCAATGATCTTCAATAGGGAGATTCTGCCGCGCAGGGAATTGCTGAAAAAGTAAGCGATGGCCTGGATGGCGATAGCGAAGCACAGCGGTGCATGGGGGAAGATATTCCCCAGATAAATCCGGGAACCGCTCCAGGTAGTAGCAAAAGAAATCAACTGTAAAAGCAGCGTCACCAGGGATATTAAAAGCACAAGTGCTTTTTCTGAAAACAGGGAAAAAGTAGCGCTTGTATGTGGTGTTTTTATTGCCTTAACAGTTGATTTCTTGAGAAAGTTCATTTAATTGTCTCCTTCTTGCTCAGGAGCCGCCAAAGGGAAGCGAATGCCGGCGGTAAACAGGTCCGCATCCAGTGCAATGGAGAAGGTACCGCCGCAGGCCTCGGTAAAGCTCTGTACGATGGAAAGACCCAGACCGCTTCCTTCGGTGGTGCGGGAGGTATCATTGCGAACAAAGCGTTCCACGATTTCTTCGGGTTTAAAATTCAGCTCATCCCGGGAGGTGTTCTTTATGCAGGCGATGGCATAACCGTCCTGTGCATCCAGAGTGACATATACGCGGGAGTTTTCCAGAGAGTATTGCAATGCATTGACAATCAGGTTCTGGAAGACCCGGTATAGTTTTTCACCGTCAGCTTCAATCATAAGGGGCTCGGTAATAATATTTAGTTTAAATGTCAGTGTACTATTCTGGATTTTTTCGTCCATGTCAGCCAGGGTCTGGCATACCAGCTTGGCCAGGTCCAGCGTTGTCTTCTCAATCGGGAGATTGCCACTGGTGGCTTTGGACAGTTCAAATACATCCTGCACCATGCTCTTTAGGCGATAGGCCTTGGTACGCAGGGAAGCAGCATATTCGTCCGCAGGCCCCGGTAGATTTTCCTCACAAAGCAGGTCTGCATAATTAATAATAGAAGTCAGCGGTGTCTTTAAATCATGGGACACATTGGTAATCAGCTCCACACGCATTTGGTTGGAACGGTTGCTCTGCTCGATGGCAGCAGCGATACCTTCCTCCACCGCATCTAAATCCTCTGCCGATTGTTTCAGCAGAGATTTTTTGCTTACAATGGTTGTGGTATTTTCCTTGCCCACACGCAGGTCCGAAAGCTTTTGTGACAAGGTATAGGCATCTGCAATAAAGTGCTTCAGGCGGATGCTGCACAGGAGCAAAAGGACACCCACGATACCTGTCAGGATGCCGAATTTGAGGAAATTAGTGCCAATAAGTACCACACCCGCTAAAATCAGTAAAATACCGGATAAAACTGTAACAATATGCATGTTGGAAGCTTTGCGGTGGCCGGCAAGCTTATCCTGATAGTTACGGAGGAACTGCAGGAGTGCGCGGCTTAAGGAGTGGGTCCAGTGAGAGCCTTTGTTACTGCATAGATCCACATAAAGCAGATACAGCAGGATGCCCGTAGGGACATAGAGCCATGCGTAA
The DNA here is from genome assembly GCA_045597105.1 of Acetatifactor sp. Taxonomy (GTDB): domain Bacteria; phylum Bacillota; class Clostridia; order Lachnospirales; family Lachnospiraceae; genus Acetatifactor. The sequence continues at coordinate 35,222 of JAZODQ010000042.1, read as the reverse complement.
TGGATGGCGGCAGTCCTGGTTTCTATAGTTCCGTTAAAATGCCACAAATGTAAGTGGTAACACAGAACAATCAGCCCAAGCCCACCTAAGAGTTTGGCTTCAATCCAAAGCTTAGCCGATAGGGCAGAGTAGGTTATAAGCGCCTGTTTTCTGCGTTTGCGGCTGAAAAGGCTCAGCAGACCAAACACTATAAACAATGCTGCGCTACTGAAAAAGAGAATCAGTATACGACGGTAGTTTTCGGCGCATTCTTGCAATTCCTTAAAATAAGGAGAGTTATATTCGCCCGTATTTTTTAATGCTAAAACCAGACGCACCTTGTCTGTATTATAGGAATTGGGACGGTATTGCTCGGTATAGTAGTATTCGGGAGTGTGATATGCGTTGTTGTTTACGGTAGGAAAGAAGAACAATTCCTTTTTCGGACCGTTCCAATAGCAAACCAGGCGCATATGATCCGGAAGCAGCAGATGGTCATCATAGTCGGAAAACATCTGCAGATTTACGTTGTGCTTGCGCTGCACCTGATGATTATATTCTACATAGTAAAGCATATCTTCTTTTTGCCGGTCATCTGCCACAGCAGCGTTAAAATTGGTCAGTGCATTGCTTTTCATTTGTTCGGCGTCTTCACTATGGATGGGAAAACCTGTGTCATCTCCGATACCGGCAGTGCCTATCATTGCCTTGGTATAAAGGAGGCTGATATATTCCCGGAATTCGGTGAGATAATAGATGTCACCGGTTATGGTGCCCATGCCCTCCTGATACAGATTTACCAAGGCTTCCTTGCCCAGCAGGGCAGTACCCAGCATGGTCAGGCAGGAGCCTATGGTAATCAGGCGATAGCAAAATGCCTTCCATTTTTTTCTAGTTTCTTTTCTCAAATTTGTATCCAATTCCCCACACCACCTTTAAGTATTCCGGTTCACCCGGGTTGATTTCTATTTTTTCCCGTATGCGTCTGATATGTACCATAACAGTTTTTTCGCCGCTGTAAGCAATGGGGTCCTGCCATACCTTGGCATAAATCTCCTCCGCGGAAAAAATTCTGCCCGGATGACGTATCAGCAGCTCAATGATTTTGGTCTCCGTAGAGGTCAGCTTCACCACTTCCCCGTCTGCAGTCAGGATATGGGAGTTGAAATCATAACACAGTCTGCCGATGCGTACTTCGTTAGAAACAGAGTGAATACCTCCCAGCTGCATATACCGACGCAGCTGGCTTTTAACTCTGGCCAGAACCTCTTTATATTGGAAGGGCTTGGTGATATAATCATCCGCACCGATGGAAAGGCCCAGTATTTTGTCGGATTCCTCTGACTTGGCTGACATTACCAGGATAGGGATGTTTTGCCGCTCACGTATTTTCATAATGGCTGAGAAACCATCCATTCGGGGCATCATTACATCCAAAAGAATCAGATGCACTGCATTGGTTTCCAGAAGGTTCAGTGCTTCCAGACCATTGTAGGCACTAAGTACATGGTATCCTTCCCGTTCCAGTTGAATTTTTAAAGTGTTAACGATGTCTTTGTCATCGTCAACGACTAAGATGCATTCATTATTCATGAGAGTGTCCTTTTTCATGGAAAAATTTATTATTGAACTTACAAAGCAAAAGGTTTTTGTTATATTACATATTTAACTATAACAGAATATTCTTACAAAAAAACCTACTAAATCTTACAAAATTTTAACATTTTTCGTTAAGAGGTGCCCCTTAGGGTACACGGTTCATACATAAAAGAGAATAAATATGCATTAAAAGAGTGAATATACAGTGATAAATGTATAAAAATGCAATGAAATACAAAAAAAGTGCATAAAAATAAAAAATACAGTTTACATTTATACAAAAAGTGGTATGATTACAAAAGATACAGTTTTTTATTAAGAGGAATTTGCGTAAGCGTTCCGGGTTTAAGATAAGGAGAAACGCTATGATTAAGGTTGGTATTATCGGAGCGACCGGATATGCCGGTGGAGAATTGGTAAGAATTTTACAGAACCATAAGGATGCAGAAATCGTATGGTATGGTTCCAAGAGCTACATAGATAAGAAGTATTACGATGTTTATCAGAACATGTTCCGGATAGTGGAGGATATTTGTAAGGATGATAATCTGCAGGAGCTGGCGGAGCAGGTGGATGTGATTTTCACTGCAACACCCCAGGGTTATCTGGCAGGTATCCTGACAGAAGAAATTTTAAGCAAGGTAAAGATTGTGGACCTTTCTGCAGACTATCGTATCAAGGATGTAGCGGTTTATGAGAAGTGGTATGGTATTGAGCACAAGTCTCCTCAGTTCATTGAGGAAGCAGTATACGGACTTTGTGAAATCAACCGTGGCAAGATTACTGACGAGACACGTCTGGTGGCAAATCCCGGCTGTTATACTACCTGTTCCATCCTGACAGCTTATCCTTTGGTAAAGGAAGGCCTGATTGATGTGGATACACTGATTGTGGATGCCAAGTCCGGTACCTCCGGTGCAGGCCGTGGTGCTAAGATTCCCAATCTTTACTGCGAAGTAAACGAAAATATCAAGGCTTACGGCGTGGCAAGTCATCGTCATACCCCTGAGATAGAGGAGCAGCTGGGTTATGCAGGTGATTGTGATGTGACCATTAATTTCACACCTCATCTGGTACCTATGAACAGAGGTATTCTGGCTACAGAGTATGCTACATTAAAGAAGAAAGCAGACGGCAGCTTACCTACTTATGAGGAGATTAAGGCTGTATATGACAAGTATTATGCCGACGAGAAATTCGTCCGTGTACTGGATAAGGGTGTATGCCCCGAGACTAAGTGGGTGGAAGGCAGCAATTACGTGGATATCAACTTTGTGATTGATGAGAGAACCGGACGCATCATTATGATGGGAGCCCTGGATAATCTGGTAAAGGGTGCTGCAGGTCAGGCGGTTCAGAATATGAACCTGCTCTTTGGATTAAAAGAGAGTGAAGGATTGGAGCTGGTACCATGCTTCCCGTAATCGATACTACAGTATATACAGGACGCCCGGAGGATTGCAGCGGCAGACCGGATAAGGAAGTCAGAGTTTATGATACGTTGGATGCTTTAGAGATTCCTTATACCAGAGTGGACCATGAAGCAATTTTCACCATTGAGGGCTGCAAGGAGATTGATAAGGTGCTGGGTATTATGCTTTGCAAGAATTTATTTCTGTGCAATTCCCAGAAGACGAAGTTTTATATGCTTCTGATGCCCGGAGAAAAGCGCTTTGTAACCAAGGATTTTTCCAAGCAGATAGAGAGTCCCAGACTGAGCTTTGCACCGGAAGAATTCATGGAGAAATATCTGGATATTACGCCTGGTAGTGTAAGTGTGATGGGTCTTATGAACGACAAGGACAATCAGGTACAGCTTGCCATCGATAAGGATGTTTTAAATGCGGAATACTTAGGCTGTCATCCCTGTATCAATACCAGCAGTATCCGTGTTTCCATGAAGGATATATTGGAGAAATTTTTACCATATGTGCACCATGATTATCTGGTGGTGGACTTAGAAGGATAAGAGGATATGATGAACGACAAAAAATATAGCATTCGTACCATGACAATCGAGGATTATGACGGGCTTCATGCTCTGTGGATGACCATTAAGGGCTTCGGTATCCGAAGCATAGACGATTCCCGCATCGGTGTGGAACGTTTTTTAAAGAGAAATCCTTCTTCCAGTGTAGTAGCAGTGGCGGAGGACGGTTCCATTGTGGGCGGTATTCTTTGCGGACACGATGGTAGGCGCGGATGCCTGTATCATGTTTGTGTGAGAGAAGACTACAGACGTCTGGGCATCGGCAAGGAAATGGTAGTATTTTGCATGAATGCATTGAAGGCGGAAGAGGTGAATAAGGTAAGTCTTATTGCTTTTACCCAGAATGATGTGGGTAATGCCTTTTGGAACTGTATCGGCTGGACCAAGAGAGAGGATTTGAACTATTATGACTTTACTCTGAATGAGGCCAATATTACAGCGTTTAATCAATAATTTGTAGGGCACCGGTGATGCCCGTGGATGATAGAAAGGTTGGTGTATTTGCATGAAGCAGATAGCAGGCGGCGTAACAGCAGCAAAGGGTTTTGAGGCAGCAGCTGTTGCAGCAGAGATTAAATATAAAAACAGAACAGATATGGCAATGATTTACAGTACCATGCCCTGTAAGGCAGCAGGTACTTTTACCACCAATGTGGTAAAGGCGGCTCCCGTGCTTTGGGATAAGCAATTGGTTGAAACTGCACCCTTTGTGCAGGCAGTAATCGTGAATTCCGGTATTGCCAATGCCTGTACCGGTCAGCAGGGCCTGGATGTATGTAAGGCAGAGGCACAGTGTGCAGGAGAGGTTTTGGGACTTCCTGAGACCGCAGTACTGGTGGCATCCACAGGTGTTATCGGTATGCAGATTCCTGTGGAGAGAGTGACTGCCGGTATCAAAAAGCTGGCAGAGGAGAAAAAGCCCGGTTTAGAGTCCGGTCTGGCTGCGGCAAAGGCCATTATGACCACTGATACCGTACATAAGGAAATTGCGGTTGAGTTTGAAATCGGTGGTAAGACCGTGACCATGGGTGGTATGTGCAAGGGCTCCGGTATGATTCATCCCAATATGTGTACCATGCTGGGCTTTATTACAACTGACGTAAATATTTCCAAGGAAATGCTGCAGAAGGCACTGAGTGCAGATGTAGTAGATTCCTTTAATATGATTTCCGTGGATGGAGATACCTCCACCAATGATACACTGTTAATTATGGCAAACGGCCTGGCAGAGAATCCGGAAATTAATGGAGAAGGAGCGGATTATGATACCTTCTGTGAAGCACTTCACTTTATTACCACTTATCTGGCTAAGAAAATGGCCGGAGACGGTGAAGGTGCCACCTGTCTGTTTGAGACAAAGGTAATCGGTGCCGCTACCAAGGAGGATGCAAGAATTCTGGCCAAGTCCGTTATCTGTTCTTCCCTGACCAAGGCAGCGATTTTCGGACATGACGCAAACTGGGGACGTATCCTTTGCGCGTTGGGTTATTCCGGTGCAAAGTTCAATCCCGAAAATGTAGATTTGTATTTCCAGAGCATTAGTGGTAAGATGCAGATATTCGGTAATGGTGTGGCTTGCCCTTACAGTGAAGAGGAAGCATCCAAGATTCTGGCAGATCCTGAGGTGACTGTACTGGTGGATATGCATATGGGCGATCAGGAAGCAACCGCATGGGGCTGTGACTTAAGCTACGACTACGTAAAAATCAACGCGGACTATCGTTCATAGATTGTTCCGGAAATGAGTAATTATATCCTTCACGGACACGCGTTCCGCAGCAGAAACATTTACATATTTCTGCGTGAAAAAGCGTTACGTTACTAAGCTCGAGCAGAACATCTTTGATACAGAGGGTATCAAAGATGCACTGCAGACCACGCTAAGTAACGACGTTTTTCAAGGGTCCTTTGCAGGACATAATTACTCATTTCCTAAATAGAGCGAACTTTTTAATGATAAGAGCCGAAGTCGCGCAACAAATGGAGGAAATGGTATGGAAAAGGATATGGAACAGTTTTTAAAGAAGGCGGAGGTGCTGATTGAAGCACTGCCCTATATACAGAAGTATAATCGTAAGATTATCGTTGTGAAGTACGGCGGAAGTGCCATGAGCAACGAGGAATTTCAGAGAAACGTAATTAAAGACGTAACTTTACTTAAGCTGGTAGGCTTCAAACCCATTATTGTTCATGGCGGCGGTAAGGAAATCAGTAAATGGGTAAATAAAGTTGGTAAAGAAGCACAGTTCGTGAATGGTCTTCGTGTAACCGATGAAGAGACCATGGAAATTGCAGAAATGGTACTGGGTAAGGTAAATAAGCAGCTGGTATCCATGGTAGAAGAGCTGGGTATCAATGCTATCGGTATCAGTGGTAAGGACGGCGGTCTGTTAAAGGTTGAGAAGAAGTACTCTAATGGTCAGGACATCGGTTTTGTAGGTGATGTAACAGAAGTAAATCCCAAGATTTTATTTGACCTTTTGGAGAAGGACTTCCTGCCCATCGTGGCTCCTATTGGTTTGGATGATGCATGCCAGACTTACAATATCAATGCAGATGATGCAGCCTGTGCCATTGCGAAGGCAGTATCAGCAGAAAAACTGGCATTTTTAACAGATATTGAGGGTGTGTATAAGGATATTAATGATAAGTCTACTTTTATCTCCAGAATGACCGCATCTCAGGCAGATGAACTCATTAACGGCGGCATGATCGGTGGCGGTATGCTGCCGAAGCTGAATAACTGTACCGATGCCATTAAGAGTGGGGTTAGCAGAGTGCATATTCTGGATGGCAGAATTCCTCATAGTCTGCTTCTGGAGATTTTTACCAATACAGGTATCGGAACCGTATTTGTGGCAGACGGAGATGAGCTGCATACCAAATAAATATATATTGTTTTATGGGCCCGCTATAGTGGGCTGTTGACGAAAGGTCGTGACGAAAATGGATATGAAGAAGTATATCGATGAAGCAGAAGCAGCGCTTTTGCATACATACAATCGTTTTCAGATAGTGTGGGATAAGGGTGACGGTGTATATCTTTATGATTTAGAAGGCAATAAATATCTGGATTTTGCAGCTGGTATTGCCGTATATGCACTGGGTTATAATAATAAAGAGTATAATGACGCGCTGAAGGCGCAGATTGACAAAATCCTGCACACATCTAATTTGTATTACAATGTGCCTGCCATTGAGGCAGCAAAGGCTCTTAAAAAAGTATCCGGCATGGATAGAGTATTCTTCACTAATTCCGGTGCGGAAGCCAATGAAGGTGCCATCAAGGCTGCCAGAAAATATGCGTATATGAAGGATGGCAGTACAGGTCATGAAATTATTGCAATGAATCATTCCTTCCACGGACGTACCATGGGTGCATTGGCAGTAACCGGTACACCCAAGTATCGTGAGCCCTTTGAGCCTCTGATCGGTAATGTACGTTTTGCAGATTTGAATGATTTTGACAGTGTACTGGCCCAGGTAAATGACAAGACCTGTGCAATTATGCTGGAACCGGTACAGGGCGAGGGTGGTATGGTGCCCGCTACGGAAGAGTTCCTGAAGAAGGTACGTGCACTTTGTGATGAAAAGGATATTTTATTAATCTTTGATGAAGTGCAGTGTGGTATGGGACGTACCGGATACATGTACGCATGGCAGAAGTACGGTGTGAAACCCGATATCATGACATCTGCCAAAGCCCTTGGTTGTGGTGTGCCTGTAGGTGCTTTCCTGATGACGGAGAAGGTGGCGCAGCAGTCTCTGGTGCCCGGTGATCACGGAACCACTTACGGTGGCAATCCCTTTGCGGCAGCAGCAATTGAAAAAGTCCTTGATTTATTCGAGAAGGAACATATAATAGAACATGTGAGAGAAATTGCTCCCTATCTGGAAGAGAAACTGGAGCAACTGGTGGAGAAATACGATTGTGTACAGGAAAGACGAGGCACAGGTCTGATGCAGGGTCTGGTGCTGACCTGTCCCGTAGGCGAGGTGACACAGAAGGCTCTGGAAAAGGGACTTGTGGTGATCAGCGCCGGCGGTAATGTACTGCGTATGGTTCCGCCCCTTGTTATCACACAGGAACATGTGGATGAGATGATTACCATACTGGAGGATGTTTTCAAGGCATGCTGATGCAGTATGGGCATTAGGAAGGCATATATATGTACTTAAAAAAGAAATTATTTGCAGTAGCAGCCGTGGTCGCCATGACTGCTTCTGTCGTATATGGAAGTAAGATAGAACCCGGAACCATGGACGATCCGGCAGGACAGTTATCCTGGCTTGGTCAGAAGGAAACCTTGTATTGCTGGTATTCCGATGAAAATATGTCCAATTATATCAATATGGCGGCAGTGTCCTTCGGTGAAAAGGAAGGTGTGCGTGTAATCCCTGTGCTGACCTCGGACAATGCATATTTGGAAGCAATCAATCAGGCATCCATGACAGAGGATGAGGTGCCGGATGTGTACATCGTCAGCAATGATTATCTGGAAAAGGCATATCTGGCAGGACTTGCTGCGCAGGTGCAGGACCCGGATGGTATCTGCAATGAGGAACATTTTCCACGTGCGGCGCTGGATGCAGTAAGCTATCGTGGCAGACAGGTAGCATATCCTCTCTATTACGATACCAGTGTTTTGGTATATAATAACACCTACCTGCAGGAATGGATAACACAGCAGGCCAATAAGGCACTGACAGAAGAGCCGGAGGAAGAGGAAGGTGCGGAAAGCGATATAGTAGTTCCCCAGGACCTGGATCCGGAGGCACTTTTAGCGTTTTACCTTGAGGAATATGAGCTGCGAAGCAAGCCGGATACAGTGGAAGCCATATTGGGAATTGCTAACAGCTATGACCCGCCTGAGACAGTAGACGGTATTATGGCATGGGATGTTTCTGATATTTATTATAATTACTGGGCAGTAGGTAATTACATGATAGTGGGCGGAGACGCCGGCGATGATGAGAATAATATTGATATCAACAATGATAAAGTCAGAAAGTGTATGGAAGAATATGAGGCGTTGACCCAGTTCTTTGATATTGCTGCAGATACGGTAAGTTATGAAGCGGTTGTACAGGAATTGTTGGAAGGAAAAATCATGTTTTCCATAGCGACTACCGATATTGTGGAATCCATTCGTACAGCGGAGGCGGAAGGCACTTACGGCTACGATTATGAGGTGGCAGTGATGCCTGATATAAACGAAGATTTACAGAGCCGCTCCCTTTCCATTACCGGTACGGCAGTAGTTAACGGATATTCTACCCAGAAGGAACTGGCGAACCGTTTTGCTTCCTATCTGGCTGGTGAATTTGCCGGTGAAATCTATGCCAGAACAGGCAAACCCTCTGCAAATCTGCATGCAAACACAGATGATGAAATGTTGCAGGTATGTATGCAGGAATATGCGGGAAGTATTTCCATTCCCAAGATGATGGCAACGGGTAATTTCTGGATGCAGGCAGAGATTTTGTTCAGCAAGGTTTGGAATGGCGGAGATATTGCTGCACTGATACAGGAGCTGGATACACAAATATATTATCAGCTGCAACAGTAAGAAAGAGAATATAAAAACCAATTATGGGCATTCTACAGATAGATAAAAGTGGAGGTGGCTTATGATTGGTTTTTTTATTGCACTGATTTCAGGAGCGCTCATGAGTATACAGGGGGTATTTAATACGCAGGTGACCAAGGCTTCCGGTATCTGGACAGCCAGCGCATTTGTACAGTTGACGGCATTTTTGGTATGTCTGGCTGCGTGGGCTGCAACGGAACGCAGCTCATTACTGGCGGTATTTAAAGTGGAGCCAAAGTATATGCTTTTAGGTGGTGTAATAGGTGCGTTTATTACTTATACTGTTATTAAGTCCATGGATATGCTGGGACCTGCCACGGCAGTCCTTCTGATAGTAGTGGCACAGCTGCTTGTAGCTTATGTCATTGAGCTCATTGGACTTTTTGGTGTGGACCGTCAGCCATGGGAGTGGAGAAAGGCCATCGGTATGGCAGTGGCTATTGCAGGAATTATTCTGTTCAAATGGAAGTGATTTTGATTTTATTCTTTTTTGAAAACTGTCTTGTAAATTGGTTGTAACTCCGATACAATAAGTGTTAGCATAGTGAGGCAATCCCTTATAGTATCAGCCTGTGTATTAGTGTGGCTGGAGAAATGAGGGACTATGAAGAAAAAAATATGGTTTTTGATGACAAAAGTGTTACCTACATGCCTGTTTTTGTGCAGTTGCGGAGCGGAAGGCGAGGGAATGCTTTTGTTTTCACGGGAAATGGATACACAGGAAGAGTATTCGGAACTGACGGATTTGGAGCAGGGACCGGATGATATCAGTGTTTTTGTATGCGGTGCTGTGATGGAACCCGGGGTGGTAGAGATACCATCCGGAAGCAGGGTGGAGGATGCATTGCAGGCGGCAGGCGGTTTTGCTGAAGATGCGGATAAGGAATATGTGAATCTGGCAGCGAAAGTAGAGGATGGGGAGAAAATCGCTTTTCCCACCATGCAGGAAGTGCAGAAGCTGGAGCAGTCACAAAGCGTGGCGCGAAGCGGATTGGTGGATATCAATACCGCAAACAGGGAGCAGTTATGTGCGTTGACCGGTATCGGTGAGAGCCGGGCAGAAGAAATTGTGCGTTACAGGGAACAAAATGGTTTATTTTCTGCCATCGAAGAACTTAAAAAAGTGGATTGCATAACCGATAGTATTTATGCAAAATTGCAGGACGAAATTATAGTAACAAATTAAAACAGACAGCATGAGCGTTTTTGCGCATGTCGGCAAGAATGGAGATTAAAATGGGAAGACGGGTTTTGATAGTAGACGACGAGAAATTGATTGTGAAAGGGATTCGTTTCAGTTTGGAACAGGATGGTATGCAGGTGGATTGTGCCTATGACGGTGAAGAAGCGTTACAGCTGGCCCATGACAATACATATGATATTATTCTGCTTGACGTAATGTTGCCCAAACTCACGGGTTTTGAAGTTTGTCAGCAAATCCGTGAATTTTCCACAGTTCCCATTATTATGCTGACAGCCAAAGGCGAAGATATGGACAAAATTTTAGGCTTGGAATATGGAGCAGATGATTACATCACAAAGCCTTTCAATATTTTAGAGGTAAAAGCACGTATTAAGGCAATTATGAGACGTGTAGATGTAAAGACTGCCAAAAAGGCGGCTCCGTCAGAGCTGGAAAGCGGAGATATGCGTCTGGATTGTGATGGTAAGAGGGCATATATTGCCGGCAAAGAAATGGGACTGACTGCAAAGGAGTTTGAGCTGTTGGAACTTCTGATGAGTAATCCCAATAAGGTGTACGGACGGGAGAATCTGCTCAAACTGATTTGGGGAGAGGATTATCCGGGGGATGTGAGAACCGTGGATGTGCATGTGAGACGTTTGCGTGAGAAAATCGAGGAAAATCCCAGCGAACCCTGCTATGTACACACTAAATGGGGTGTAGGATATTATTTTTTGAATGTTAAGCTGTAACTGCGGGGCAGGATATAAATGAAAGAACGAATTGTTGCATTTTTAAAAGAATTGCTGTCTGTGCGAAGTCTGCGGAACCGGCTTTTTATCATTCTGCTGGTAATGGGTATCGTGCCCAGTATACTGATGCGCCACGGAATTGTGGAGAATTACGAGGAACGGGCGGTGGAACAGCGTATTTCAGCAGTACAAAATCAATTGATGATTGTTGCAAACCATCTGATAAGTAACAATTATCTGTCCAGTCATTATACCCAGGGGCCGTTGAACGTTACTTCCGAAGAAGTAATCGAAGCAGAGCTTGAGACCCTTTCCAATCTGTATGAAGGTCGGGTAATTATTATTGGCAGTAATTTCAAGGTAATCAAGGATACATATGGTATCAGTGAAGGTAAAATTATCATATCGGAAGAGGTAGTAAAGTGCTTTAAGGGACAAAACACCTCCCAGTATAATCCGGAGCATGGTTATATTGAGATGACCACGCCCATTGTCAGTGCTACGGAGCGTAGCTTAGAAAATGGAGGCAGCAGTGCTTCCGTTGTGCAGGGGGTTATGCTGACCAGTATCTCCAATGAAGCCATCGTTTCTACAATGGAAGTGTTGAATCGTAAAGCATTTATTCTGGAAGTGCTTATGATTATTGTAATTGCAAGTGTGGCATATGTAATAGCGAATCTGGTAGCGCAGCCTCTAAACCGAGTTACTGAAGCAATAAAGGAAGTGAAGGACGGTCATACGGACGAGAGTATTTCGGTGCCCGGATATTCGGAAACCGTGCACATTGTGGATGCTTTTAATCAGATGCTGCAGCAGATGCGAAGTCTGGATGCTTCCCGGCAGGAATTTGTGGCCAACGTGTCCCATGAGCTAAAGACACCTATGGCATCTTTGAAGGTATTGGCAGATTCCCTGCTTACCCAGGATAATTTGCCCGTAGAGATTTACCGGGAATTTATGGAGGATATGGTATCTGAAATTGACAGAGAAAATCAGATAATAACTGACCTGCTGGCACTGGTAAAAATGGATAAGACAGAACAAAATCTGAATATCGTAAACCTGAATATGAATGATTTGGTGGAACTGATATTGAAACGCTTACGCCCCCTTGCACGTAAAAAGGATGTGGAAGTGATTTTTGAAAGTGATCGTCAGGTGGTGGCAGAGGTGGATGAAGTAAAAATGTCCCTGGTTGTCAGTAATCTGGTAGAAAACGCCATCAAATATAACAAGGAACATGGCTGGGTGAAAGTGATATTAAATGCAGACCATCAATTTTTTACGCTGGAGGTTTGCGATTCAGGACTGGGTATTCCGGAAGAATCCCTTGCACATATTTATGAGCGTTTTTATCGTGTGGACAAGTCACATTCCAGAGAAATAGGCGGAACAGGACTGGGGCTTGCCATTACCAAGAAGGCTGTTTTAATGCATCGCGGTTCCATTACCGTAACAAGTCAGGAAGAGGAGGGAACCTCCTTCCTGGTGAAGATTCCGTTGAGTTATATAGCCGGATAGAAAGGGTTTGCTTTGAATGAAAAGAGTATGGAATATACTGCTGACATTATGCACTGTTTTCCTGTTGGCAGGCTGTGGTAAAGAGCCTGCAGAGGGCGATAATATATATGACGTTTATTATGTAAGTAATTCAGAAAATAAGGTTGAGTCACATAAGTATGAGGCAGTGTCTACGGAAAGCAGTGAGATATTGGAGGAATTGGTTGCGTGTCTTTCCACAATGCCGGAGAAATTAGAATATAAGGCACCGCTGGCACTGGGATTTACCCTGCAGGATGTGTCGCTGGAGGATGGCAAATGTCTGGTGACGGTCAGTAAGGATTATAAAAATCTGCCCTTTACCACGGAGATACTGGTCAGGGCTGCGCTGGTGCGCACACTGACACAGATGGAAGAGGTGCAGTATGTAGGGATATCCCTGGAGGGCGAGTCACTGATGGACAGTACCGGAGCTCCGGTAGGTTGGATGAGTGCCGATCAGTTTATTGATAATAACGGTAATGAAATCAATACCTATGAACTGGGTAAGGTAAAACTGTATTTTGCCGGACATGACGGTACCCATCTCATTGCTGCGTATAGAGAGAAACACTATTTATCCACCGCATCCAAGGAACGTTTTGTGGTGCAGGAATTGATAAACGGGCCCAGCGGACAGGTTGATGGTCTTTATGCCACCATAAATCCGGCCACGCAGATTATTAACGTAACGACTAAAGACGGTATCTGTTATGTTAATTTGTCGGGTAACTTTTTAACGACAGTCAATAATGTGCCGTTAGAGCTGTCCATATATTCCATCGTAAATTCACTGGTGGAGTTAAGTACGATTAATAAAGTACAGATATTAGTGGACGGTAAGATCCCGGACACCTTTAGTCAGTCTCTTTATGAGAGAAATCTGGACATCGTCAGGACTTTAGAGGACAGCCTGGCGACGCGCCCCATAAATACGGAGGAAAATAAGGAGTAGAATGCGTAGACCTTTGTTTGCATTTTGCCTGATTGCCATTGCCTGCATCCGGATAGGGTGCGGGTTTGGCTTTATTTCCACTCTATCAGACAGGGTCTGTGAGATGCAGTCGATATTGACGGAGAACCCTGTGGTCCTTCAGGGGCAGGTATATCAAAAGGACGATGAATTTTTCTATATAAAATCTATTATTATTCAAAATCAAAACAATCAAAATCTAAAAACAATTTCCAAAGATTTAAAACTAAAATGTTATTTACAGGAAAAAGAGGCCATGGCACAGGTGCGCCTTGGAAGTATAGTACTGCTTTCAGGTGATTTTGTGGCTTATGAAGCTGCATCTAATCCGGGGCAGTTCGATGCTTTTGCTTATTATGCAGGGCAGGGGATTTGCGGCAGGCTCACGGACTGCAAGCTCCTTGCATGTTCACAAGAATATTCGGTGATTGCAGAATGGCTATATCAGCTTCGGTGCAAAATGTCCCGGCATTTATATGAACTTTTGCCCGAAAGGGAAGCTTCGGTCATGAATACGATACTTCTGGGGAAGCGAGATGATATGGATGGGGAGTTAAAGGAATTATATCGCGTAAACGGTATCCTGCACATTGCGTCCATATCCGGACTGCACATTTCCGTCATAGCCATGTTGTTGTATCGCGGAATACGAAAAGCAGGAGGCCCGATTCTGCCGGCAGCAGGATGCAGTTTCATCATAATATTGTTATACGGGGTGATGACCGGTATGAGTACTTCTACCATTCGTGCCATAGGAATGTTTGGAATACATATGTTGGGAGATGTATTGGGGCGTACTTATGATATGTTGACGGCGTTAGGTGTGCTGGCCCTTACCATGGTGTTTGACAGGCCTGATTATCTGTGGGATGGTGGATTTCTACTGTCCTATGGAGCGGTCTGTGGTATCGGTATCCTGTATCCCTGCCTGAAAGGGGAGAGAAGGACGCCACATAAATTTAAGCGGAACTGGGAGAAGTACCTGGATAAATGTAGTTACAGGGTCTGGGATTCTTTCACGGCAGGATTGGCAGTTATATTAATGCTCTTGCCTATTCAGGTCTGGTTTTACTTCGAGACACCGGTATATAGTGTGTTTTTGAATCTGCTCATCGTTCCCACAATGAGTCTTTTGGTGTCCACAGGGTTTGGGATGCTTTTGCCCGGCGGTAAGTGGCTGGCGGTGATACCTTACGGTTTGCTGTGTCTGTATGAATGGCTGTGTGAGAACTTCTTGTTTTTGCCGGGGCATACCATAATTTCGGGCAGACCGGAGAGATGGCAGGTGGTGGTATATTATTTTTGTGTGGGAGTAGCAGTATTATGTACAGGAAAAAAGCTGCCTGCGCTATTGGGGTGTTTAAAGGTGTGCGTAAAACCGAAGGTGTTACAAGTGCTGAAATGGGTGGTATTATTTGCCGGGGTATACTTGCTTTTGGCAGATTTTTCAGGGCATGGAAGCAGTATTACTTTTCTGGATGTGGGACAGGGAGATTGTATCTGTGTGCGTACGGCTGATGGTGAGACATACATATTTGATTGTGGCAGTAGTTCAGAGCATTTGCCGGGGGAGTATATACTGCTGCCTTATCTGAAGTATTATGGTATTTCACAAGTGGATGGTCTTTTTCTATCCCATGGGGACAGAGATCATTGTAACGGTGCACAGGAACTGCTGCAAAACGCAGGGCAGTGGGGAATTACCATAAAGCAGTTGATTTTGCCGGATTTGAGACAGGCATCTATAGAGGAGCAGTTCGGGGAGGTGCTCGCTGCGGCGAGTCGGGAAAGAATCCCCATTACTTATGTGAGCGCAGGGGGAAGTGTGCATCTGGAAAATCTTTATCTGCTGTGTCTGCATCCGCAGCAGAATGCCATATATGGAGACAGTAATGCTATGTCACAGTGTTTCTACTTACACATTGGCACAAATGAGGATGCTATGCTGTCTGTACTTCTGACCGGTGATGTGGAAGGGCAGGGAGAGGAACAGTTGACCGCACAGCTGCGTTATTACGGCATTGAGAACGTGGATGTCCTAAAGGTAGCTCATCATGGATCCATGTATTCCACCACAGAAACTTTTTTGAAGCAGGTGCATCCTTCTATAGCGATTATCTCCTGCGGGGAAGACAATAGCTATGGACATCCGCATCCGGAGACGCTGCACAGACTTGAGCAGGTAGGAAGTGAAATACTGGCAACGCCGGAATGGGGGGCAATTATGGTAGAAATCGGACAAAAAATAGAAGGATTGCATAAGGGTGAAACTGAAAATAAAATTCACACTTTTTTATTGCAATAAAGCACAAAAGCGAATATAATTCAATATATGGAGTGAAATTGAGCGGACAATTAGAAGTCTAATTTTAAATTACGTAAGACAAATTTCTCCCGGACTATGTCAGAGTGGTGGAGAAAAGAGGAGATATATAGTGAAAGCATTTGGTAAAGACGGTATTGTACGATATGTGGTAACCTTAATAGTAACTTTATTTTTACTGGCAATTATTGTTGTGTATACTTTTCATTCTTTTTATATACTGGCCAAAGAAGATACCATTACAATGGGAGAAACAGCAGCAAAAGAGCGTGCGAAAGCATTGGAGAATTTGTTGCTGCAAGGAATGGACACCTTGGATGTATCCGTGCAGAGTGTGGAATATTTGATGGAAAGGGGCATTTCTACACAGCAGATTGAAGAATTTCTGCTGATGGAATCCACTAATTATGCAGAACGTTTAAAAGAGGAGTTCAATGGCATCTATGGTGTGATTGAAGGAGAGTATGTAGACGGGTCAGGATGGATACCGGATGCAAATTATGTTCCCGGTAAGCGGGACTGGTATATAAAGGCTGTAGAGGATTCAAATGGTAAGATCGTTCTGGTGCCGCCTTATATAGATGCGCAAACAGGCACGGTTATTGTTTCCGTTACACAGAGCTTTGGTGATGGTGAGAATGTGTTGGCCTTAGATATTGGCATCAGTTCCATCCAGGAGCTGATGGATAATATATCGCTGAATAATAACGGTTACGGCTTTATAATGGATGATACAGGGCTCGTTGTAGCACACACGGATAAAGCACAACAGGGAGCCAATTACCTTACCGGTGAGATTTACGCAGGAAGTGATATGCAAAAGCTGGCCGGAGAGGTTTTGAACGGAAAAAATGCAACCATTGAGCTGGATATTAGTGGTGAAAAATATACCATTTTCTCTGCTGCGGTTCAGGAGGGCTGGAATGTTGTTCTGGTAATCAACTCTGAAGACTTATTTTTAAGAGTAAGAACGGTTTTGTTCCAAAATATTTGTATTTCGTTACTGGTTTTCGGAATGGTAGCATATTTTTGTACCTCCAGTTATTTCCATCGGGTAAAGGCCATACATTATGCGCAGGAGCTGGAAGAATATCAGCGCACACTTGTGGAAAGAGTAGCGGAACAAACGGAAGAGATTAAGAAGCAGACTGCAGAGATACTGGCAATGCAGGAAGATGTTATTGAAGGTATGGCAACGCTTATTGAGAGTCGTGATGGTAATACGGGTGAACACGTCCGAAATACGAAAAAGTATGTTGCTTTAATTGTAAATGATATGTTGCAACAGGATGATTATTGTGACGAGGTAACCGAGGAATATGCGGAAAAACTGATTAATGCAGCAGCTCTTCATGATATCGGCAAAATAACCATCTCAGATACTATTTTGAACAAGCCGGGTAAATTAACGACGGAAGAGTTTGAGATTATGAAAAGGCATTCCAGTAGCGGTAGCCAGATAGTGAAGAGTATCCTGGGTGAACATGCAGATGGTGAATTCCTGAAAATTGCACAGGATGTGGCCCAATATCACCATGAAAGATGGGACGGAACAGGATACCCTGAAGGATTGAAAGAGAGGGAGATTCCCTTGGCCTCCAGGATTATGGCAGTGGCGGATGTGTTTGATGCATTGGTTTCCAAGCGCGTATATAAAGACAAAATGCCGGTGGAACAGGCTTTCCGGATATTGGAAGAAGAAGCGGGACATCATTTTGATCCTGCAATTATAGAGATATTCTTGAAACATAGAGGGGAAATTAAAAGTTTCCTCACAGAATAAAAATGTAAGTTAAAATCGTGTCGGTATTATAATACCGACACGATTAACAATTCTACACTCATCATATCATTCATTTTACCGGTTTTTACCGCTTCCTCTGCATCTACGCATTTCTTGACTGCGTCACGCAGAGTTTTTGTTTTGAAAGCTGCGGCCTGTGTGACATACTTACCTGCGATAAAGGGCGGGACGCCTATCTTGGTACCAATGGTGCGGTTGTCGAAACCGCGGGTTTTCATTTCCTTGACCTGGAGCAGCATATTGCATTGTCTGGCGATTAGAAAAAGAATGCGCATGGGAGGCTCCTTTAATGCCAGCAGGTCATAATACAGTTGTAGTGCAAGGTCTGTCTTTTGCTCTGCAATAGCACCCACCATATCAAAAATGTGATTGGTGATACGGGTAGTGCAGATGGTCTCCACATCTTTGTCGGTAATGATTTCTTTGTCCAGACAGTAAGAGATGAGTTTTTCCAGCTCCATCTGTATGTTTTCCATATCAGTGCCTGTTTTGGTCAAAAACAGCTGTACTGTATTTTCTGTGATTTTCTTGCCTTCTTTTTTCAGGATGCCGGCTACCCAGCGTTTCAGGGTGGTTTCGTCCTGAATGTTAAATTCTGCAACATAGCCTTGCGTTTGCAGAGTTTTGAAAAGCTTGCTGCGCTTGTCTACTTCACTTTCCACAAAAATAAACAGAGTGGTTTCATTGCATTCATTTAAGTACTCGGCCATCTTTTCGCCGCCGGATTTGAAGAGGCCGCTGTTTGAAATGAAAATAACACGGCGCTCTGCCAAAAAGGGCAGGGTCTCGGCCAAATCAATGATTTCTCCTACGGAAATATCCTTTCCTTCGTAGAAGTGGTTGTTCATATTGTCGCCTTCAGCACAGAGACTCTGCTTCAGACGGTCTGCATATTGCCTTTTCAAATAGCGTTCTTCGCCATACAAAAGGTACATTTTTCTGAAATTGCCGCTTTGAATATTGCGATTGATTTCCTGCATGTCAACACCACTTTCTCGATGATATAACGTAAAAAAGGTCTCGATATATCGAAACCTTTTTCTGCTTAAACTTCTAGTAAATAGTTTAGCACAAATAGAAATTAAAGTCTAGTAATATTTTATGATTTCGGTATACTTGTAATACAGTTTGGGTGAGAATGAGGATAACAGGCAAGAGGCAGAAGGCCGGGAGGAAGAGATGGAAGCACAAAAAGATTTTCAGACGGAGCAGGCACATTTTAAGGAATGTCTGGAGTTAATCAGGCGTAATGTGGTCGGTTATGAAAAGGAGTATGATATCAGGCATCGGGAGAGCCAGGAATTGATGAGAGCCATGAAAAGTGGTGATCCGGAGCTCTATAATCAGGCCATGACCAGCGCCAGTTTGGAGGAACACGCCGCAGCGCAGCTGCGCAAGAACCGGGCGGCATTGAAACAACCTTATTTCGGGCGTATTGATTACCGGGAACGTGACAGAGAGCGGGAAGAACAGGTTTATATCGGCAAAAACGGCATCTCCAGGAACCAGACAGATGTGGTAATTGCAGATTGGCGTGCGCCGATTTCCACGGTATATTATGAAAACGAGTTGGGTACGGGGTGCTATTATTTGCCGGATGGCAGCAGTGTGGATATTGAGCTGGACTTAAAGCGTACCTATGATGTGCAGGATGGCCAACTTCGCGGTTACTATGACAGTGACGTGGCATCCAATGATCAGTTACTAATACAGTATTTATCTCAGAATAAAGAAGCGGTACTGGGGGATATCATTGCTACCATTCAGAAGGAGCAGAATGAAATCATACGCCAGTCGCCTTTTGCAAATATTTTGGTGCAGGGTGTGGCAGGTAGCGGTAAGACGACTGTGGCTATGCATAGAATTTCCTATATTTTGTACAATTATAAAGAACGATTTATGTCCAATGAATTTTGCATTATCGGTGGGAATGACCTGTTGTTAAACTATATTACTGCCGGTCTGCCGGAACTGGATGTGCCGGATATTAAGCAAAAGAGGATGGATGCAATGCTGGCACACCTGCTTGGTAAGGAATGGACTAAGAAGCAGAAGATGATTCCGGTGACAGAGGACGGCAAGGTGCGTAGCCGTATGGATTTTATGCTGGATCTGGAAATTTGGCTGTTGCGCCTTCGCGAGAGTTTTTGTACAGGCGGACCTTTGGTGGACCATCAGCTGGGGACGGTAATCTCCCAGAGCAGTAAAGAACGATTGTTTATGGAAAATCCGGATTTCAGTGTGGCCAGACTTTTGCGGACGCTGGATGACAGAGTGAAGACGCGGCTTAAGTTTCTGGCGCCGGAGGGAGAAAAGGAGTATCTGCAAAAGAAATATAAACAGTACAAGGACTATTATAAAGGTCGCCAGCCTAAGGAGAGTATTTATGATTTTTATACGGCTTTTCTTGAGGAGTATGAGCGAAAGCATCCGGGTAGTCTGAATCTGACGGCCCATCAGCAAAATGCAGCAGCCAATCAGTATGATGTATACGATCTGGCAGCACTTTTAGTGATACAGTACCGTATTACCCGTAAGAAGGAGGATGAGGAGTTCGGCCAATTATTTATTGATGAGGCACAGGATTTTGGTATTACACCTTATTATGCACTGCGAAGGGTATTGCCTAAATGCTATTTCACCATTATGGGGGACGTTTCCCAGAATATAGACTATGAGTGTGGTATGAATGACTGGCAGGAGCTGCGTAAATGGGTGCTAACAGGAGAGAAGGATGTATTCCGCCTGCTTTCCAAGAGCTATCGAAACACTATTGAAATCTCGGAATATGCAGGAAATATTTTGGAAAAAGCATCCTTTGGCCGATACAAAATCGAACCGGTGATCCGGCACGGTTTACCGGTGCAGATTAGTGAACCGCTTACAGAGGAGCAGATGTATGCCAGGGCAGAAGAAATTATAGCACAGTCCCGGGAAAAGGGTTATCAGAGCATTGCAGTTATCTGCAGGGATGACCGGGAGGCAGACTGGGTAAGCAAATGGCTGGAAAGCGTGACGGTATTGCCCATACACCTTACAAAGGGATTGGAATTTGATGTGGTTGTCCTGTGGAAACCGGATTTGGAGGCAGCACTTGCAACCCAGAAGGATGCAAAACTCTGGTATGTGGCGGTGACACGTGCTCTTCATGAGTTGCATTTATTAAATTTAAAATCATAAATTATGCGCCGTTGTTCAGGAAGATACTTGAGCAATGGCGCATGTTGTGTTACACTGAAAACAATGTTATATGATGACGGGAAGGAACTGCTATGTCAGGCTCCTGTCTTTGTAACATATTTTGACAAAGGAGTATAAGTGAAATGAGTAAAGGAAATGGTTTTTTTGGCGAATTTAAGAAGTTTATTTTAAGAGGTAATGTAATGGATATGGCAGTCGGTGTAATTGTCGGCGGTGCATTTACTTCCATTGTTACTTCCTTAAATCAGGATATTCTTACCCCTATCTTGGGTGTTTTCGGCGGTACTGATTTTTCAAATCTGTATGTGGCACTGGGTGAGGGTGAAGAGGCACCTATGCTGATGTATGGTAATTTCATTACTGCGGTATTGAATTTCCTGATTACAGCATTTGTAATCTTCTGTCTGGTGAAATTCATCAATACACTGAATGACAAATTATCGAAAAAGAAAGAGGAAGCACCTGCTGCACCTACTACCAAGACCTGTAAGTACTGTAAGAGTGAAATTGCCCTTGATGCAACCAGATGTCCTCATTGTACTTCAGAACTGAATGATTAATCGGAGAAGGAATATGGTTTCTAATTTGTTCAAAAGAGTGACGGTATCCTGTCTGACATTGCTGACTGTCTGTAGCCTGTGTGCCTGTGGCAGTAAAGCCGATCTGGTGAACGAAGGAATGGAGATGATCCAGCAGCTGGATTATCAGGGAGCACTTACAAAGCTGGAAGAAGCTGAGACGGAAGGTGAAAACACACGTCTGATTGCGCGTGGCAGAGGCATCGCCTATATGGGAATGATGGAGTATGATAAGGCGATAGAATGCTTTTTGGAGGCATTGTCCTTAAGTGACGGCATCGTACAGGATGTGGATTTTGATATCAATTACTATCTTGCGGCAGCATATACCAAGACCGGACAATATGTACTTGCCCGTCAGACCTATGATGCGATTATTCAGCTTCGCCCCACGGAAGATGCTTTTTTCTTGCGAGGCAGTGTTGCGCTGGCTATGGGAGATTATACCGGAGCGAAGGCAGACTTTGATACGGCAGTAGAAAAGGACCCAAAGAACTATGACAGGTTACTTCGGATATATGAAGCTTTGGCACAGGCCGGTTACAGAGAGGCAGGCCAGGAGTATCTTGATGATGTATTAAATGCAAAGGATGCATCCTTAAGCAGTTTTGACATGGGACGCATCTATTACTATATGGGTGAATACCAGAACGCCTGTCTGGAGCTTGAAAAAGCACGCGAAGACGGAAATGAAGAAAGCTGCCTGTATCTGGGCAAGTCCTATGAGGCACTGGGAGATTATAATTACGCATCCAATGTATACAACAGTTACCTGGCTAAAAATGAAGGAAGTGCCAAGCTGTATAATCAGCTGGGCCTTTGCGAAATGGCCAAGAAAGACTATCAAAAGGCTTTGAGTGCATTCCAGAGCGGATTACAGCAGGAGGATAAAGAGATGCGACAGACTTTGTCCTTCAACGAGATTGTAGCATATGAATATCTGGGAGATTTTGATACCGCACTTGGCCTGTTAAACACATATCTGGACGTTTATCCCGATGATGAGACTGCAAAACGGGAGAAGGAGTTCTTAAGCACAAGATAATACTTAATTGTGAATCAAACGCACTGTCAGTTCAATGACGGTGCGTTTTTGATTGGAATACCAAAACACAATATATATTGATTTTGTGCAAAATGCCACCACCATATCTTGTGCTATTTCATTGACTTTTCTGTTATATAGTGTTAGAATAAAAACAGTTTCGGCAAAAGATAAAGTAGAAGTGAGGGAGGATACAAAATATGTTTCAGGTAATCAAGCGTGACGGAGAAAAAGCAGACTTCACGTTGACCAAGATTAACGATGCAATTATGAAGGCATTTGTGGCGACACAGATGAATTATAACAATGATATCGTAGATTTACTTGCGCTGCGTGTAACTGCAGATTTTCAGCCGAAGGTAGAGAATGATGCCATCCACGTGGAGGCGATTCAGGACAGCGTAGAGAAGGTGCTGGGCCAGGCCGGTTATGAAGAGGTGGCAAAGGCATATATTCTGTATCGTAAGCAGAGAGAAAAAATGCGTACCATGAAATCCACTATTTTGGATTACAAGGACGTTGTAAACAGTTATGTAAAGGTAGAGGACTGGCGTGTAAAGGAGAATTCCACCGTTACCTATTCCGTAGGTGGTCTGATCTTAAGCAACTCCGGTGCAGTTACCGCAAACTATTGGTTATCTGAAATTTATGATGATGAAATTGCAGAAGCACACAGAAATGCAGACATTCATATTCATGATTTGTCCATGCTGACAGGATATTGTGCAGGCTGGTCTTTGAAACAGCTGATTACGGAGGGCTTGGGCGGTATCACCGGCAAGATTACCTCTGCTCCTGCGAGACATTTGTCCGTACTTTGCAATCAGATGGTAAATTTCCTGGGAATTATGCAGAATGAATGGGCAGGTGCACAGGCATTCTCCTCCTTTGATACCTATCTGGCGCCCTTTGTAAAAGTAGATAATTTAAGCTATGCCGAAGTTAAGAAATGTATTGAAGCATTTATTTATGGTGTAAATACCCCCAGCCGTTGGGGTACACAGGCACCCTTCTCCAATATTACGCTGGACTGGACCGTGCCTGCCGACTTGGCAGAACTTCCCGCAATCGTAGGCGGCAAAGAGATGGACTTCAAATATAAGGATTGTAAGAAGGAAATGGACATGGTCAACAAGGCATTCATTGAGACCATGATTGAAGGGGATTCCAACGGACGTGGTTTCCAGTATCCGATTCCTACTTACTCCATTACCAGGGATTTCGACTGGTCCGATACGGAAAACAACAGACTGTTGTTTGAAATGACTGCAAAGTATGGTACACCTTACTTTTCTAATTATATTAATTCCGACATGGAGCCCAGCGATGTGCGTAGTATGTGTTGTCGTCTGCGTCTGGATCTGCGTGAACTGCGCAAAAAGACCGGTGGCTTCTTCGGTTCCGGTGAGAGTACCGGTAGTGTGGGCGTAGTTACAATCAATATGCCCCGTATTGCATACCTGTCCTCCAGTAAGGATGAATTTTACAGCAGATTAAATCATATGCTGGATATTGCAGCACGTTCTTTGAAGATTAAGCGTGGAGTTATTTCCAAGCTTTTGGAGGAGGGGCTGTATCCCTATACCAAGAGATATCTGGGTTCCTTTGACAACCATTTCTCCACCATCGGATTAATCGGTATGAACGAAGTGGGTCTGAACGCTAACTGGCTGCGTGCGGATATGACTGATGAGCGTACACAGGAATTCACCAAAGAGGTATTGAACCATATGAGAAACCGTCTCTCCGATTATCAGGAGAAATATGGCGACTTATACAATCTGGAGGCAACTCCTGCAGAGAGTACTACCTATCGTCTGGCAAAGCATGATAAGAAGCGTTGGCCTTTGATTAAGACCGCAGGTAAACAGGGTGATACCCCTTATTATACCAATTCTTCCCATTTGCCCGTGGATTTTACTTCAGATATTTTTGATGCATTGGATATCCAGGACGAGCTCCAGACACTGTACACATCCGGTACAGTATTCCATGCGTTCCTGGGAGAGAAACTGCCTGACTGGAAAGCGGCAGCGAATCTGGTGAGAACCATTGCAAATAATTATAAGCTACCTTATTACACCATGTCTCCTACTTACTCTATTTGTAGAGAGCATGGATATATTGCAGGCGAAGTGAAGGAATGTCCTCACTGCGGCGCACCTACAGAAGTTTACAGCCGTATCACAGGCTACTATCGTCCCGTGCAGAACTGGAATGACGGTAAACTTCAGGAGTACGGTAACAGAACAGAGTATGTAATCGAGACTTCTGTATGTAAGAGAGAAGGTGCCGCACAGGCTCCTGCACAGAAAGAAGCAGACAATAGTGCCGCTATGGCAGATGGTGTATATCTGTTTACCACCAAGACCTGTCCGAATTGTAAGATGGCAAAGGAATTCCTGAAGGACATGGAATATACCGTTGTGGATGCTGAGGAAAATGCAGAGCTGACCCAGAGTCTTAATGTAATGCAGGCTCCAACACTGGTAGTTGTGCAGGACGGTGTGCCTAAAAAGTACGCAAATGTGTCCAATATTAAAAAGTATGTTGACAGTTTGGCAACCGCTACTGTATAGTGAATAGTTGAAAGATTTGGCGTTGCTCGTAGGAACAACGCCAAAGTTATGTGAGATAAAAGAGATAAAGCCGAAAACAGAGTTGTTTTTAGCCTGTAAGCCCAGTGGAAGGAGAGAACGTCATGATTAACAAATTGATTACCAAAATTCAGAAAACAGGTGCTCCCATCGTAGTAGGTCTGGACCCTATGATGAAGTTTGTACCCGAGCATATCCAGAAGGCTGCTTTTGCACAGTATGGTGAAACCTTAGAGGGTGCAGCAGAAGCTATCTGGCAGTACAATAAGGGAATCGTGGATGCGATTTACGATTTGGTTCCTGCAGTTAAGCCTCAGATTGCCATGTATGAACAGTTCGGCATTCCCGGTCTGATTGCCTTCAAGAAGACCGTAGATTACTGTAAGGAAAAGGATTTGGTAGTAATCGGTGACGTGAAGCGTGGCGATATCGGCTCCACTTCTGAAGCTTACGCAGTAGGTCATCTGGGTAAGGTGCAGGTAGGAAGCAATTCTTACTATGGCTTTGATGAGGATTTTGCAACAGTAAATCCCTATCTGGGCTCTGACGGTATCAATCCCTTCACCAAGGTATGTAAAGAAGAGGGCAAGGGCATCTTCGTACTGGTAAAGACCTCCAATCCCAGCAGTGGTGAATTCCAGGATCGTATAGTTGATGGCAAGCCCCTGTATGAAATCGTAGGTGAGCAGGTAAAGAAGTGGGGCGATGAGTGCATGCCTGAGACCGGCAATTACAGCTATGTAGGTGCGGTTGTAGGTGCTACCTATCCTGAGCAGGGCAAGCTCCTTCGTAAAGTCATGCCCAATACTTTCATCCTGGTACCCGGTTATGGTGCACAGGGCGGTAAGGGGGCAGACCTGGTACACTTCTTTAATGAGGACGGACTGGGTGCCATCATCAACTCCTCCCGCGGTATCATCGCAGCATATCAGCAGGCACAGTATGCACAGTATGGTAGCGAAAATTATGCGGAGGCTTCCAGAGCAGCAGTACTGGATATGAAGGAAGATATTGCACAGGCATTGGCGAACAGATAAAGCAATCATATGGAATGAAATTCAAATCACCGTAGATACTATGTGCTACGGTGAATTTTTTTGCCCATAAGGATTAGGGTGTCAAAAGGTGATTTTGGAATTATATCAAGGCAAAATCTACAAAAAATATAAATGCAAACAACTGCAAGGTGCTGACAAACTAACCGGTAACTGCGACTAAAGCCTCTCAGCAAAGGCTTCGAGCCTAGTCTCCGTAACCGGTGGATTTTGTCAGTCACTAAAAACGCAGTTTAGGTGTTTGCTTATTATATTTTTTGTGGATTTTGCCATACTACGTTTTAGAAATCACCTTATGACACCCTAACCGCTATAGAGAATTGCGCCAGTAGGGGGTGGGAGTTTAGTGAATAAGTAAAAGAATGGGAAAATATGTATTGGGCAATGGAAAGGAAGGGAGTGCTAATATGATATATACGTCGGCAGATCAATTAATCGGGAAAACACCGCTTTTGCAATTGAGACATGTGGAGGAGGAGTTTCAGCTAAAAGCAAAGTTGTTTGGGAAGCTGGAATATTTCAACCCTACGGGTTCAGTAAAGGATAGAGCAGCCAAGGCTATGATAGAAGATGCAGAAAAAAACGGCAGGCTGAAAGCAGGTGGTGTAATCATAGAGCCCAGCTCCGGAAATACCGGAATCGGATTGGCAAGTGTAGCTACAGCAAGTGGGTATCGTACTATTATTGTGATGCCGGAAACCATGTCAACAGAGCGAAGAAAGCTGATAAAGGCCTATGGGGCAGAACTTGTTTTGACAGAAGGGGCTAAGGGGATGAAAGGTGCCATTGCCAAGGCAAAAGAGCTGGCGGCAGAGATTCCCGGCAGTTTCATACCGGGACAGTTTGAAAATCCGGCGAATCCGCAGGTGCACTTTGACACTACCGGTCCGGAAATTTATGAGGATATGGACGGTCAGGTGGATATATTGGTGGCAGGTGTAGGTACCGGTGGCACCATAACCGGAGCAGGCAAATATTTGAAATCCAGGAATCCAAATGTTAAGGTCGTGGCAGTGGAACCTTCTGCGTCGCCGGTGCTTTCGGCAGGCACACCCGGCGCACATAAGATTCAGGGTATCGGTGCAGGCTTTGTCCCGGACACATTGGATACTTCCGTTTATGATGAAATTATTACGGTGAATAATGAGGATGCCTTTGAAAAAGGTCGTCTTATGGGGAAAAAGGAAGGTGTTTTGGTAGGGATTTCCTCCGGTGCGGCCCTTCATGCAGCAATTCTGCTGGCAGCACGCCCGGAAAATAAGGGGAAAA
Source organism: Acetatifactor sp. (assembly GCA_045597105.1). Taxonomy (GTDB): domain Bacteria; phylum Bacillota; class Clostridia; order Lachnospirales; family Lachnospiraceae; genus Acetatifactor. Next base: position 7,744 of record JAZODQ010000042.1, on the reverse strand, counting down.
ATATAGTTGTAATACTCCCTGATTCTGGAGACCGTTATTTATCCACAGAACTGTTTTAATTGGATGTTGCGCAAACATATGTTCTGGTGTTATAATGATTTGTATAGTGGTATGACAGTGGGAAACTAATAAGTAAGAGTAAGAGTGATAGAACGGAGGTGTTTTGCGGATGCAGGAAAGAGTATATTTATGTATTGATTTAAAGTCCTTTTATGCGTCCGTGGAATGCGTGGAGCAGGGTTTGGATCCCTTGACGGCCAAGCTGGTGGTGGCGGATCCGGAGAGGAGCGAGAAGACCATTTGTCTGGCCATATCTCCGGCTATGAAAGCATTGGGTATAAAGAACCGATGCCGCGTGTTTGAAATACCAAAGAGCGTGAAGTATACTATGGCGCCACCGCGGATGAAGCTATATATCGATTATGCGGCTGATATTTACGGGATATATTTAAAGTATATTGCTAAAGAGGACATCCATGTGTATTCCATTGATGAGGCGTTTATGGATGTGACAGATTATTTACCCTTATACGGTATCTCGGCGAAGGAACTGGCAGTGCGTATTATGGATGATATTATGGTGAGTACGGGTATCACGGCTACGGCGGGTATTGGGACGAATCTGTACCTTGCCAAGGTGGCACTGGATATTACAGCCAAACATGTGGCGGACAATATCGGTTATCTGGATGAGGAGCTGTACCGACGTACGTTATGGCGTCACAGACCGCTGAAGGATTTTTGGAGAATTGGAGCAGGGACTGTACGAAGGCTGGAAAGCATGGGTATCATGACCATGGAGGACATTACTCGTGCAGATGAGGATACATTGTATCGTGTATTTGGTGTGGATGCGGAACTATTGATAGACCATGCATGGGGCAGAGAGACCACTACCATGGCAGATATCAAGAATTATAAGTCCGGAAATAAGTGTCTTTCCAGCGGCCAAGTGCTTTCCAGGGACTATACCTTCGAGGAGTGTAAGCTGATTGTGAAGGAAATGGTGGACGCACTGTGTCTGGATATGGCAGGACAGGGACTGGTGACCAGGTCTGTTTCCCTGATGATTGGTTATTCCAATGAATTGGCCATGAAGCCTGCTACGGGAACAGCTTCCATACCCATAGAAACCAATTCCTACCGTGTAATAATTCCCCGGGTGCTTGCGCTATATCAGCGCATTGTGCAGCGGGACAAGCCGGTTCGCAGACTGAATGTGACCTGTAATGGTGTGGTGAATGAGGCTTATGAACAGTACGACCTTTTCACGGACTATGCAGCCCTGGAACGGGACAGAAAATTGCAGCAGGCAACACTTGAAATCAAGCGTAAGTTTGGCAAAAATGCAATTGTTCGGGGTATGGATTTGCAGGAAGCGGGTACCACCATGGAGCGTAACAGACAGATAGGAGGACATAAGAGTGGGGAATAGTATACGGCCTAAGATGGACAGGAGTAACCGTGCCAAGCAGTTCATGCCATTTGATGCCCTGACAGGCCTGCGTGCTGCCTTGGCAGAACGGGAGAGGATTATTGTGCCCAAGCGGGAACTATCTGAGGAACAGAAGGCGGAGCTGGATTATAAGCTGCAAGCTTTGCGGATGGGGGATATGATTACGGCAGAGTATTTTCATGACGGGGAGTATGTGCAGGTAACGGGGATGATATCCCGAATTGATGTGAGTAGCAAAGTTTTGCAAATTGTAAATACGAAGATTTCTTTTGAGGATATAGCGGATTTAAAAGAAGGGGAATAATTAGGTACAATTGCGGTATTTCTTCGATCAAACGCATTGAAAAAAACTTTTTTCTATGGTAGACTATGTACGATTACAGATAAATGAATTAAAATATTTGGATATAGCGGAGGAATGGACAATGGAACAGTACAAGCAGGAATTTATTGAGTTTATGGTAGATTGTGAAGTACTGAAGTTTGGTGAGTTTACATTAAAAAGCGGACGTAAATCTCCTTTCTTTATGAATGCGGGTGCATATGTGACAGGAAGTCAGCTGATGGGACTGGGAGAGTATTATGCAAAGGCAATTCATAATACCTACGGTGATGATTTTGATGTATTATTCGGACCTGCATACAAGGGTATTCCCATTAGTGTTGTAACTGCCATTGCATATAGCAAGTTATATGGCAAGGAAGTGCGTTATTGTTCTGACCGTAAGGAAGAGAAGGACCATGGCGCAGATAAGGGAAGCTTTCTGGGAAGCAAGTTAAAGGATGGCGACAGAGTCATTATGATAGAGGATGTTACCACTTCCGGAAAGTCCATGGAAGAAACCGTGCCCAAGGTAAGAGGTGCGGCAGATGTGGAAATCGTTGGTCTGATGGTTTCTTTGAATCGTATGGAGAAAGGGCTTGGGGGTACCAAGAGTGCACTTGAGGAAATCGAAGAGAAGTATGGTTTCAAAGCAAATGCAATCGTATCCATGGAAGATGTTATTTCCTACCTGTATAACAAGCCTTACAACGGAAAAGTGTATATCGATGATACACTGAAAGCTGCGATTGATGAGTATTATGCCGTATATGGTGCATAATTGACAGAGTGCGGAAAGGTGTGTGGCAGTATGGAAGAAAGAGTATACAAAACAATGAATCGCGCAGGTGTTGCGAATGTGGTATTGGGTGTTGTTACTGTAGTGGTTGGTTTGGCGACAGGTATATTACTGATTATTAATGGTGCCAGACTGATATCCGGTAAATCAAAACTAATGTTTTAATCAAGTAAGAATGGGCATTTCCTGTAGGGAATGCCCTTTTGGAGTTTTTATGAAGAATACAAAGAAAAAGAGAAGTTATATTTTTACCAATCGAAAGCATCCGGATGGGGCGATAATGTCTGTGATTTTGGGTATGATAAGTCTGGTGGCGATGATTGTAGCGGTTTACCTGACTTACAGACAGCAGCATGAAGGCATGTTGGGATACGGTGTGACGGGATTATTGGTGACCTTGTTTTCCGTGACAGGACTGGTGCTGGCACTTTTGCAGATTGGAAAGAAGGATGTATTTAAACTGTTTCCGGTGATTGGACTGGTGTTGAATCTGTTGGTATTAATCGGTATGGGGCTGATGATATTTTGGGGAATGAAATAATTAGGTATGCGGCAGTATAACCGCGGAAAGAGGTTTGTGAAGATATGACACAGGAACAGGTAGTGTTACAGGAAGAGGAAATGAATATCCTGCAGGAACGGTATGAATTGGCTGTTTCCAGGATTGCGGAAATAGAGAAGGAACATTTCGGCGTGCCCGCATTTGAGGCGTATTTTGCGAAAGTAGCCGCATTTGTATTGATGCTGGCAGAGACGGATGAATTTATAAAGGCAGGTGGTTTGCAGAGTGCGCCGCTGGAAGAACTTGCAAGACGTAATCATGCGTTATACAGTGATGTGCTGGAAGAAAATTATGACAGCAGCTATGCCAATCCGGCCTATGCGACGGCACAGTTAGGCGGGGAATATGGTCCCATGCTGGCCTTTTTGTATACGGAGCTGCGCAGTATTATCGGTTTTACCTATGAAGGACGACTGGAAGAAAACGTCATCCGCATGGAACTGTTTACAGAGGTATATGCTGCCTTTGACTATGAATGGAAAGAAAATCAGAGTCTGCCGGAATGCGAAAGTGTCAGACAGATGATTTATTGGTTTGTCAGTGATTATGCGGATATCGCAGGTCTTAAAAGAGTGCAGAATATGGTAGTGCCCGGTGGTTTTGCCTGTGATTTGATCCAGAGTGCGGATTTAAATGATGCCAGATATTTGTACAGTTACGGTGAGTATGTGGACGAGAATATTTTGAAGATGCAGCAGTTTATGGCGGCGCTTCCTGAGGAAACCATTGCCACCATGGCTGACACTTATACAGAAGGCTATCGTATCGGTTTTGAAGTGACAGGCAAGGATTTATCCAAGAAGCGTGCAGCATCCATACATTATCAGCTGGGCTTTGAGAGAATGATAAAGCGTGCCATGGAGAACCTTGCAAAGCTTGGCCTGGGCTGTGTCATTACCAGAAATCCTTACAGTGTACTCTACAATAAGGGGCTTGGCAGAAGTGGTTTTTATGGAGCAAATCCGTGCAGACAATATGATTTTGACCATAAGGGTGACCAGACACTTTATCTGGATAAGAATCTGGTAAACAGGCGCTTAGAAGTGATGCATACAGCCTTTGAGCAGTATAAGCAGGAATGCCTTAAATATGCAGGACCTGCTGTGGTGGAGACCTTTGGTGAAAAGCAGTTTGAACCGGTGAATAAGCCGGAGGCGCTGCGTACCACGGACGAGCAGAATGCTTTATTGGTGGAGTATCGTTCACAGATGGGACAGCTCCAGCGCAAATATATTCTGGAGGAGGAACGCAGTTTTACAATCATTGCTTTCCCTGTTCCGGAGATTGGGGATTATTTCCCGGAGCTTTTCAGTGAAATTATCCGTATCAATACGTTGGATTATCAGCTCTACCGCAATATGCAGCAGAAGATTATCGACGCCCTTGATGAGGCGGACTATTGTGAAATCAAGGGTAAGGGCAGCAATCGTACAGACCTGAAGGTGAATCTGTATAAACTACAAAATCCAAAGAAGGAGACCATTTTTGAGAACTGCGTGGCAGATGTGAATATTCCGGTAGGTGAGGTGTTTACCTCTCCCGTGCTGGAAGGGACAAACGGTTTGCTCCATGTAAGCAGGGTATTTTTGAATGATTTGGAATACCGTAATCTGACCATTACCTTTGAGGACGGTATGATAAAGGACTACACCTGTGATAATTTCTCTAAGGAGGAAGAAAACAGGGAGTTTATCAGAGAGAATGTGCTGTATCGCCATAAGACGCTGCCTATGGGCGAATTTGCAATCGGTACCAATACCACTGCATATGTAGTAGCCCGTAAGTTTGGTGTGGAGGACAAATTCCCTATTTTGATTGCGGAAAAGATGGGCCCTCACTTTGCAGTGGGTGATACCTGTTACTCTAATGCGGAGGATGTGAAGGTGTATAATCCTGACGGCAAGGAAATCGTGGCAAGGGAAAATGCAGTGTCCGCACAGCGAAAGAGCAATCCTTCCAAAGCGTATTTCAATTGTCATACGGATATCACCATTCCTTATGATGAGTTGGGTGAACTGACAGGTGTGAAAAAGGACGGCAGTCGGATTACGATTATTCAGGACGGCCGCTTTGTACTGCCGGGGACGGAGGAGCTTAATAAGCCCCTTGATGAGGCATAAAGGCGCAGAATCTTTGTAAAAAAACGTAAGATTTAAAATTATTTGTAGAATAATGTTGCATGCCTCGGTTAAGTTTAGTAAACTAGAGAGTAGTGTGGGAAAGAATGTTTTTTTCCCTGATATAAAGAATTTATTTTGAGGAGGACCCTATGGCACAGGTAGGTATTGTTATGGGCAGCGATTCTGATATGCCCGTTATGGCGAAAGCTGCAGATATTTTAGAGGAGTTAGGTATCTCTTATGAGATGACCATTATCAGTGCGCACAGAGAGCCTGATGTATTTTTCGAGTATGCGAAGAGCGCAGAAGATAAAGGCTTTAAGGTAATTATTGCAGGTGCAGGTATGGCAGCACATCTGCCCGGTATGTGTGCAGCGATTTTCCCTATGCCGGTTATCGGTATCCCCATGCATACAACATCTCTGGGAGGCAGAGATTCCCTGTACTCTATCGTACAGATGCCCTCCGGTATCCCTGTTGCTACCGTAGCGATTAATGGTGGTGCCAATGCAGGACTTCTGGCTGCAAAGATTCTGGCTACCTCTGACAGTGCGCTGCTGGCAAAGCTGAAGGATTACAGCCGCGATTTAAAAGAGCAGGTACAGGCAAAGGATGCTAAGCTGCAGGAGATTGGCTACAAAGAATATATGAAGAAATAAGTTTCATCGAAGTAAAACGGTTTACAAATCCGCCGATATGGCGGACGAACAATATATTACAGCCGCGGATGCGGCAGAATGAGGAGAATACTATGGATTACAAGAAAGCTGGAGTTGACATTGAAGCCGGTTACAAATCAGTAGAATTGATGAAGAAGCATGTGAAGGAAACCATGCGTCCTGAGGTTATGGGCGGTTTAGGCGGATTTTCAGGTGCATTTTCCATGAAGGCAATTAAGGATATGGAGAACCCTGTTCTGTTATCAGGAACAGATGGTTGCGGTACCAAGGTAAAGCTTGCATTTTTAATGGACAAGCATGATACCATCGGTATCGACTGCGTGGCAATGTGTGTAAATGATGTTGCATGTGCAGGTGGTGAGCCTTTATTCTTCCTGGATTATATTGCATGCGGTAAGAACTATCCTGAGAAGATTGCAACCATCGTACAGGGTGTTGCAGAAGGTTGTAAGCAGGCAGGTGCAGCACTGGTTGGCGGTGAGACTGCTGAGCATCCCGGATTGATGCCCGAGGATGAGTACGATTTAGCGGGATTTGCAGTAGGCGTAGTAGATGAGAAGGATTTGATTACCGGTGAGAAGATTAAGGCCGGTAATGTATTGGTAGGTATTGCTTCTTCAGGTGTACATTCCAACGGTTTCTCTCTGGTACGTAAGGTATTCGAAATGACTGCTGAAAGTCTGAATACATATTATGATGAATTAGGTAAGACTCTGGGTGAAGCATTGCTTGCTCCTACCAGAATTTATGTAAAGGCACTGAAGTCCGTTAAGGAAGCAGGTGTAACCATTCATGGTTGCAGCCATATCACCGGTGGTGGTTTCCAGGAGAATATTCCCAGAATGCTTCCCGAAGGTATCCGTGCAGTAGTTGAGAAGGATAGCTATGAAATTCCTGCTATCTTTAAGCTCTTACAGAAGACCGGTAATATCGAAGAAGAGATGATGTACAATACTTACAACATGGGTCTGGGTATGATTCTGGCAGTAGATCCTGCTGACGTGGATAAAACTATGGCAGCAATTGAAGCAGCAGGTGATACCGCTTATATCGTAGGTAAGTGTGAAGCAGGAGAGAAGGGTGTAACATTATGCTAAGAGTGGTAGTACTGGTATCCGGAGGCGGAACCAATCTGCAGGCTATCATTGATGCGGTGGCAGCAGGTACCGTGACCAATACGCAGCTGGTAGGTGTTATCAGCAACAATAAGGGCGTAAAGGGGCTGGAAAGAGCTGAAAAGGCCGGTATCCCCGCTGTATGTATTTCTCCCAAGGATTATGCGGACAGAGCACATTTTAATGATGCATTGTTGGCAGGTGTGGATGCGTTTGCACCTGATTTGGTAGTGCTGGCAGGATTTTTAGTAAAGATTCCCGAGCAGATGGTGCAGAAATACAGCAATCGAATCGTAAATATTCATCCCTCTCTGATTCCTTCCTTCTGTGGTGTGGGTTATTACGGACTGAAGGTACATGAGAAGGCATTGGAACGTGGTGTAAAGCTTACCGGTGCGACGGTTCATTTTGTAAATGAAGGCATGGATGAAGGACCTATTATCGCTCAGAAAGCAGTGGAAGTACTGCAGGATGACACCGCGGAGGTTTTGCAGCGCAGAGTTATGGAACAGGCGGAATGGGTACTTTTACCTAAGGTAATTGATGATATCGCCAATGAGCGTTTATATGTAGAAGATGGCAAAGTGAGGTTCAAATAATGAAGGTATTAATTGTAGGCGGTGGCGGAAGAGAGCACGCAATTGCAATCAGTATGAAGAAAAGCAAGAGAGTGGAAAAACTCTATTGTGT
>JAZODQ010000041.1:0-3200 GCA_045597105.1 Acetatifactor sp. | reverse complement strand
TTTTCAGAAAACAGGTGCCAAATACAGCAAGATTTGGTATAATTATCGGAGAGAAGTTTTATAAAAAGGTTGGCAGAATATTATTGAAAACTAGAGTAGTATATTGATGGAGTGGTGATATATGGATAAAGGATCAGACTTCAAAAATGTAAAGAATGTAGGTTTAGTAATAAATGATGACCTTCATCTGGAAAAGCTTATAGAGGAACAGGCAAATCATGCCAAAAGTGATTTCCTGGCTAATATGTCTCATGAAATTCGTACACCTATTAATACTATTATAGGTATGAATGAAATGATTTTAAGAGAATGTGAAGACGAGGCTATCCGGGAATATGCTTATAATATTGAGAGTGCCGGTCATAATTTGCTTGCACTGATTGATGATATATTGGACTTTTCAAAGATTGAAGCCGGCAAAATAAAAATTATTGAGGCCGAGTATAAGCTGGGGGAATTATTGTATGAGGCGGCAAGCGCCATTGAGCGGAAAGCAAAGCAAAAAAACTTACAGTTTGAGATAATCGTAAAAGAGGATTTGCCGGATACGCTTTATGGTGATCAAGTGAGAATCAGGCAGATTCTTATGAATCTAATGAGTAATGCCGTAAAGTATACCCAAAAGGGGAAGATACAACTGCGGATTACAGGAGATGTCAACCGGGAGAATAGCAAAGTTGCGCTACAGATATCAGTAGCAGATACAGGAATAGGCATTCGTAAGGAGGACATAGCAACACTGTTTGGTCATTTCCGGAGATTGGACCTGGAAATGAACCGAAATATAGAAGGTACGGGGCTTGGGCTGGCAATTACCCAAAAACTTGTCACTATGATGGGAGGCACAATAGACGTAGAGAGTGTTTACGGAGAGGGAACCGTATTTACTGTACAGTTGACGCAGCAGTATATAGGGCAGGGTTACATAGGCAATTTCCGGCAGAACTATTGGAAAGCCGGCAGTGGTTCCCACAAATACGAGCAGAGCTTTATTGCACCGGAAGCATCCGTATTGGTTGTTGACGACAATCGGATGAATTTAACAGTGGTTCAGAATTTGCTGAAAAAGACACAATTACGGATTACTACCTGTATGCGAGGTGAAGAGGCGTTGGAGCTCATGTGTCATGAGAAATATGATGTAATTCTTATGGATCACATGATGCCGGGGCTGGATGGTATTGAAACATTGAAACGCTCTAAACAGATGCCTGAAAATCAAAACAGGGATGTAGCAGTAATTGCAGTGACAGCAAATGCTATCGCCGGGGCAAGGGAGATGTATTTAGCAGAAGGGTTCACAGACTATATAAGTAAGCCCATTGTAGGAAAAATGCTGGAAGAGATGCTGGTAAAATATTTACCGCCTAAAAAGGTTATGTTTACCAATGGTGGTGAACATAAAACAGAAGATACAGCAGATCAAGAGGCGAAAGAAGAGAATGTCGAGCTGATCAATTTTGAAAGCGGTATGAAATATTGTGCAAACAGTGAAGAGTTATATTGTGAAATTCTGGAACTGTACTGTGAGCAGCATGATGAGAAATACGCAGAATTACAGCATTATTATGCGGAAAAGGATTGGGATAATTATACCATCCGTATCCATTCGCTAAAGTCGAATTCACTTAATATAGGCAGTAGTAAATTAGCTGATTTATGTTTGCAATTGGAGCAGGCCGGTAAAAAGATCAAAGCCGGGGAAACGGTACAGGAGCAAACTGAGTTTATACTGCAGAAGCATCAGGTGGCGATGCAGCTATATGATGAAGTGATAGAAGCCGCTAAGGAATATTTCAAGAAGAGAGGAAATGTATGATGTCGGGCAATAGTATTAATTTACCGGGAATCAAAGCACTTTATTTAGAAGATAATGAGCAGGAATTTGCTTTACTTTCAGAGATGTTTCATGAAATTGGTATTATATGTGATGGTGTGTCCGGAAGTGATGAAGCACTGCAGTATATTCAAAAGGAACAGTATGATCTTATCTTTATCGATTATATGCTGGGGGATGAAGACGGTATAACCGCGCTGGGTAGAATTCATAATACGCATCTGTGTGATGAGATTCCGATTATTGTATTGACTGCAGGTGAGGCATATCTGGCAAGAAATAATTATCTGAATGCGGGATTCAGCGGTTGTCTGAATAAACCGTTCACCAAGAAAAAGCTTGTCGATACCATTCTGCACTGTATCCATTTGAATATGGGCAATGAACAGGAGCAGCGTGAGCAGAATCATATTTTAGTAGTTGATGATGATAGATTTAATTTGGTAATTGCAGAGAAAATCCTTCGTAGTCATTATGAAGTGAGTACGGCAGTATCCGGCAAGGCTGCCTTTGAATATCTGGAAAATAATAACGTTGATTTAATACTACTGGATATTCATATGCCGGAGATGGATGGTTTTACTTTTTTGACAAAAATTAAAGCAAATCCTTTGCTCAAGGATATTCCGGTTATATGTTTGACTGCAGATAGTGAACAGGCCTCTGAGTTAAAAGGCTTTGAACTGGGCGCAGTTGATTTTATTACCAAACCCTTTATTGCGGAAATTATGTTGCAAAGAATTTCACGTATTCTGGAACTTTCACGTCTGCAGAGAAGTTTGGAAAATGAAGTTGAAAAGAAGACTTTAAATTTAAACAAGCGGAGCCGTCAGTTAAACCGTCTGGCTATACAAGTGATGAAGACGCTGGCAGGTGCCATTGACGCAAAGGATAAGTACACCAATGGTCATTCTGTAAGAGTTGCGGAATATTCCAAAATGATTGCGGCCGGAATGCATATGCCCACACATGAACAGGAGGATATTTACTATATTGGCCTGTTACATGATATTGGCAAAATCGGTATTCCTGATGAGATAATTAATAAGCCGCTGGGATTAACAACTGAGGAGTATGAGACTATTAAAACCCATCCGGTTATCGGATCTGAAATTTTGGTAGAGATGACAGAACTTCCGGAAATCGTTTTTGGAGCAAGATGGCACCATGAACGTTATGACGGTAAGGGCTATCCGGATGGTTTGGTAGGGGAAAATATACCACTGGTAGCAAGAATAATAGCCGTGGCGGATGCTTATGATGCAATGAGCTCAAAGCGTAGTTATCACGGCGTGCTGCCTCAGGAATATGTGCGTAAAGAAATAGAGAGATGTATGGGAACACAGTTCGATCCTCTCGCTGC
>JAZODQ010000040.1:0-54437 GCA_045597105.1 Acetatifactor sp. | reverse complement strand
GAACTGGGAGCGGACCCTACGCTGACAGAGCAATTTATACGTATGGGAGTGGATGAGCTGTCCGTGGCGCCGTCCATGGTACTGAAACTCAGAAAAATTGTACGTGAATTGAAAATTTAGTCGATATTGACAGTGATTTTCCATGCAGATATAATTAGGGCAGGATGAAGTTTTAAGTTAATTTGGAGGTACAACAAGATGAAATGTATTTGTAAACAATGTGGAAAAGAGTTTGAACTGACCCAGTCAGAGATAGACTTTTATAATGGCAAGAATTTGAGTATTCCCAAACGTTGTGAAGAATGCAGAGCACAGAATAAAAAACAAAAGAAGGCAAAGGCGGCAGGAGCGAAAAGAGCAGCCGGAAATGGAAAGAATACCGGCACAAATCAAAATAGTGGAGCAAAGACAAACAACACAATGAAGCCTGTGACTACGGCAAAGGCGGATAAAACGGCAGATACCAATGAAAAGGCAACTGCTGCAACATCCGGTACAGGGAAGAAAAAGAGTGGGAAACTTGTACAGGTACTGAAGCTAATAATTGCACTGCTGATTGTGGGACTTATTATATATAGTGCATTTAATAATAATGATGACGGTGACAATGTAACAGGTACGTATGGTACCCAGCAGGATTATACAGATGAGTCGGAAGACGGTTTGCAGGATATACCGGTGCTGGAGGAGAGCGAAGGCGCTCAGAGTGCTGAAACTGACAGTTCACAGAGTGTAGAGCCCGGTGAGTCTCAGGAGGTAGCGGACCGAGAGGATGAAGGGATGTCTCAGGAAGTAAGCGAGGAGTCTGAGTCAGAAACACTTGTGCTGGATTTACATTTCCGTAATAATAGCTTGCTGGAATCACACTATGAGAAGCATGGTAAAGACATGGGCTTTGCTTCTGCGAAGGAGTATGAAGCAGCAGCGGCCAAAGTTGTTGCCAACAGTGAAACCCTTCATAAGCTGGAGGCAGAAGACGGTGATGATGTGTATTATCTGGAAAGCACCAATGAATTTGTGGTAGTGGCAAAGGATGGTTATATCAGAACCTATTTCTTGCCCAGTGCAGGTATCGATTATTACAACAGACAGTAAGGATTTAATCAGTCATAAGGAGAAGAAGCGGGTATGCTTTATAAATACGAAACACATTTACACACGCGTGAAGGCAGTGCCTGCGGGGCGAGCAGTGGCCGTGATATGGCCTATGCTGCAAAGGAAGCCGGTTATACGGGAATCATCGTTACAGACCATAACTGGGGTGGGAATACCCGTGTGGACAGAAAGCTGCCCTGGGTTGATTTTGTGGAAGCATTTTGCAAAGGTTATGAAGAAGCATACAAAGCAGGACAGGAGATTGACCTGGATGTGTTCTACGGTTGGGAGGCCGGCTATCAGGGCACAGAGTTTTTGATTTACGGACTTGATAAGCAGTGGATGCTGGACCATCCGGAGATACGTGATGCAAGCGTGGAGGAGCAGTTCAGGTTGGTGGATAGTAGTGGCGGTATCGTGATTCACGCTCATCCTTACAGAGAAGAGTGGTATATACCGGAGATACGCCTGTATCCGGAGTATGTACATGGAGTGGAGGTCATCAATGCCACCCACTCCAATCCCAAGAGTACCTCTCATAAAGACCCCGATTACAATCCCCTGGCGTTGGCATACGCAAAGAAATACAACTTCCCCATGACCGCAGGCTCCGATGTCCATAGCACCAATATGTTCGGAGGAGGCATGTGCTTCAAGCGCCGCCTGAAGGACATCCACGACTTCGTAGTAGCGGTAAAAAACCGGGAATGTGTATCCCTAACTGACGGAGTGGAAACTTTCGAATATTCTTCGATTCATAAAAATCAATAGCGATATAAAAATTTTTATCATAAAGTAAGCGCAAAATTAGAGCTGTGATATATTCTACAAAGGACCCTTGAAAAACGTCGGTGCTTGGCGAGGTCTGCGTGTAGCGAAGCCTCTGCTTCGCTATACAGCACGAGCCTTAGCATCCGTTACGCTTTTTCACGGAGCGAGAGCGTGTCTGTGTAGAATATATTACAGCTCTAATTTGCGCGTATTATATATGATCAAATTATTTTGTTATTGATTTTTATGATACTCCCGCACTGCCAGTCGGAAGATGATGAGGCCTGCCAGCATCAGCACAGATATAGTACTCACACCCTTGCTGGCATTGTCAGTCAGCTGAGTAACCAGGCTGACTGCGGTAGTACCTACGAATGCTGCGCCCTTACCACAGATATCTAAGATGCCGAAGTACTCACCACTCTTTTCAGGAGGAATGATTTTGGTGAAGTAGGAGCGGGACAGTGCCTGTATACCGCCTTGGAACATACCCACACATACAGCCAGGAACCAGAACTCCCACTGTTTGTCCAGGAAGATGGCAAATACAGAGATGCCCAGATAAGCAACGATACACACCGTAATCAGATTCTCGGCACTGAACTTCTGTGCCAGTCTGCCAAACAACAGGGCAAAAGGAAAGGCTACAATCTGCGTTACCAGAAGTGCCAGCAGCAGACCCGTGGTGTCCAGACCAACTGCTTCGCCATATGCGGTTGCCATATCGATGATAGTGTATACGCCGTCTATGTAGAAAAAGAAACCGATTACAAAAAGTAATACGTATTTTTTCTCTGCCATGTCTTTTAAAGTCTTACCGATATTCCGAAATCCCGAAAGAAGAAGCTTCTTATCAGCCTCCACATAATGTTTTTGCTGATAGGATTTATAAAGGGGAAGTGACATGCACAGCCACCAGATTGCAGAAATCAGGAAGGCCAGGGTCATGGCCAGGCTGAAGCTGATACCGATGCTGTCATAAAAAAGTACGATAACCAGACTGATGATAAAAGGAATGCAGCTGCCGATATATCCCCAGGCATAGCCGTGGGAGGATACGTGGTCCATACGGTCATCATCTGTTATGTCTGTCAGCATGGAATCATAGAAGATTAAACTCAGGGAATAACCTGTTTTGGCCAGGATAAATATCAGCAGGAAACCAATCCAGGAGCCGGGCAGTCCAAGGCAGGCGCAGCCAATGATTCCTATCAGAACGCATACGGTAAAGATTTTTTTCTTCATGCCTTTTAAGTCGGAAAGGCCGCCCAGAAAAGGGCCGGTAAATACCACAAGCAGTGTGACAATGGATGCTGCGTAGCCCCAATATGCCAGATAGTCGGTAGAAGAGATACCGGCTTGCTCCGCCAGATGGTTAAAGTAGATGGGCATGATGGTACTGATCAGCATAACAAAGGCTGAGTTTCCTACATCATAAAGCACCCAGTTAAGCTCCTGTTTGGTCAGTTTTTTCATATGTGTTTTCCTCCGTGTATGTTGCAATCAGCTCTTCCGTGAAGCTGAAATGGTTATCGAATCGTGTATCCAGTGAATCATTATTTTGACAGTACCGGTAATATTGTGTAATCATATCTGCTGCAGTAGGCACAGCTTCTGTGAGCAGAGTCTGTAGCTTTTGTATCATCCTGTCTACATCAGGAGTAGAAGCGTGTTTCATAATTAGTCCCTGCAGGCTGTCATATTGACCGGCTACCTTTAGGGCCAAACGGACAAAGCCCTCTTTGAGTGGATTGGTGGGAAGCAGCAGTCCGTTGTACTGCTTCATCTGACGTAAGGACTGAGTCACCTGCTCCGGTGTCACATCCTCAAAGAAGGGGGCAATCACTTCGCCGGCGTGCTGCGATGCTACGATATGGCTGGTGATATTATGCTTTAGGGGATTGATTTCATCCAGCAGCAGATAACTTCTGTCCAGATAGGTTTCAATCTCCGTGTGGCTTAAATCAGAATTTCTCATGCAATATTCCACATAACTGTGGCAGGCATGGTCCAGTGCCAGATGACAGATAAAGCCAAGGAGATAGGACGTGGAAGCATCTTTATCTTCTGAGGCATCCATAATACCCTTGCCCCGTTCAAAAAAGGCACGTGCCGGTACATAATGCATGGCATTCCCTTGGCGATTGATGGGATTTTTACTTAAAGCATTATAGTAAAAGAGAATATCCGGGCCGTGGAGACCGATGAGATAGAGCTCTTTGTGTGCGGTAATTATTTTTATGATATCCGGATCTGTCAGTTCCTTTTCGACAGCCAGACCAAAGGTTAAATGTGTATATGCTGCGGGCATTTCGTCTCCTTTCCGGGAAAGTCCCCGACATCTATTATTATACGGGATAGGGGGATTTTATACAAGTAAAAAGACCGTTGATGAGAGCGCTCTACATCCTGAACTTGATTTTTTACATATTATGTTACATACTCATATTTAGAAGGCTGGACTATGATTACCGGGGCATAGAATCAAACGATTCACAGTGCATGTATTATAAGAATGCTAAAAAAGGGAAAAATATCCGGAAGACGCGATAAATAGTTGACCACAGTTGAAAAAGAGGATGAATTGAGGATAGATTAGAAAATGAGTAACGAAGCATTTAGTAGAACGGAAAATTTAATCGGTACAGAGGCACTTGAGAAGCTACAGAAGTCCTGTGTGGCGGTGTTTGGTATCGGCGGCGTGGGTGGTTATGTGGCAGAGTCCCTTGCCAGAGCAGGTATCGGCAAATTGGTGCTGGTGGACCGTGACGTGGTCAGTATCTCCAATTTGAACCGTCAAATTATTGCTACTCACAGCAGTATCGGACAGGCTAAGGTAGAGGTGATGAAGGCTCGTATTGCAGATATCAATCCGGACTGTGAAGTAGAGGCACATCAGTGCTTTTATCTGCCGGAAAATAAGGATGCCTTTGACTTTACAAAATATGATTATGTAGTAGATGCGGTGGATACGGTCACTGCCAAGCTGCAGTTGATTCTGCAGGCAGGAGAGGTAGGGGTGCCCATTATCAGTTGCATGGGAACAGGTAATAAATTAAATCCTGCCATGCTGGAGGTGGAGGATATCTACAAGACCAGTGTGTGTCCCTTGGCGAAGGTGATGCGCCATGAGCTGAAAAAGCGTGGTGTAAAGAAGTGTAAGGTAGTATATTCCAAGGAAGTTCCTCATAAATCCGGACTTTTTGATGAGGAGACGGGCAAGGCAGTGCCCGGTTCCATGTCTTTTGTGCCGGGAGCGGCAGGGCTATTGCTTGCGTCCCGGGTGGTAAAGGAGCTGATTGGTAAATGACAGAGGAACTATTAAAAACGGAATGGGAAGGTTACACTTGCAAAAGATTTCTTAAGGGAGTATAATTTTCTTCGTAGGAAAAAAGTACTACCAAGGAGGAGCAAATAATGGATATCAAAGAAAAAATAAGTGACATTCTCGAGGAGATTAAGAAGGACCCTGACATGATGAAGGATTTCAAGAAGGATCCCGTTAAGGTAGTAGAGAAGGTTCTGGGCGTGGATTTGCCCGACGACTTACTGGAAAAAGTAATCGAGGGTGTTAAGGATAAAATGGATGGAAAGGATAACAAAGAGGATAGCAAGATTTCTCTTGATAAGTTATCCGGTGCTACTGATTTGTTAAAGAAGATTTTCTAATAAAAGAAATGAAAAATGTGAATATGTAAGTTCAAAACTCCCCGATTTGGGGAGTTTTTTGTTAAGAAAGAAAAATGTGGACTGTTAAGCAAAATGCGAAAAAAATAACAATTGTTGTTTGACAACTATATAGGAAATAGAATAAAATAAATATTGAAATGTTAAGAGTTGGGGAAGAAAAAATATTGTAAGGAGGAATTGGATGGCAAGTAACGAAAACTATATGAATGAGCTGGCGGAGATGTGCCGCGCAAATGACAAGATAGACCTTGAGTTGTTTGATGTACATGGTGTACAAAGAGGTCTGAGAGATAAAAACGGTAACGGTGTAGTGGCCGGTCTTACCAATATTTCGCGTATAGAAGCTTTTAAGATGGAGAATGGGCAGAAGATGCCCTGTGAGGGAAAGCTTTGGTACCGTGGCTACGATTGTATTGAGCTGGTGAATGGTTTTAGAAATAAGCGTTTCGGTTTCGAAGAGGTTGCTTATTTGCTGTTACTGGGTAAGTTGCCCAATGAGCAGGAATTGGAGAAATTCGAAGACACACTTGGCAAATGCAGAACCTTGCCCCGCAATTTTACCAGGGATGTTGTTATGAAGGCACCCAGCAATGATATTATGAATTCATTGGTACGAAGTGTACTTACGTTGGCTTCCTATGATAAGAACTGTATGGATACTTCCATTGAAAATGTAATGCGCCAGTGTATGGGCCTGATTGGTGTATTTCCCATGTTGTCCGTATATGCATATCACGCATACAATCACTATGTAAACGATGAGAGTATGTACATACACAGACCCCAGAAGAATTTGTCCACGGCTGAGAATATACTGATGATGCTCAGACCGGATAAGAAGTATACCGAGCTTGAGGCTCGCGTGCTGGATATCGCACTTGTACTGCATATGGAACATGGTGGCGGAAATAATTCCACATTCACCACACGAGTGGTTACATCCTCCGGTTCCGATACCTATTCCGTCATGGCAGCAGCATTATCTTCTTTAAAGGGTCCTAAGCATGGCGGCGCTAATATCAAGGTAGCGGAGATGATGCGTGATATTACAAAGCATATAAAGCACTGGGATGATGAGGATGAAGTACGTGCATATCTGAAAAAGATTCTGAATAAGGAAGCCTTTGACGGTAAGGGTCTGATTTATGGTATGGGCCATGCGGTATATTCACTGTCAGATCCCAGAGCACAGGTGTTTAAGGGCTTTGTGCAGCAGCTTGCCACCGAAAAGGGCAGAGAAAAGGATTTTGCACTTTATTCCATGATAGAACGAATCGCTCCCGAGGTAATTGCGGAGAAGTCCCGTATATACAAGGGTGTTAGTGCCAATGTAGACTTTTACAGCGGTTTTGTTTACAGTATGTTGGAAATTCCTTTGGAATTGTATACGCCCATATTTGCCATTGCCAGAATCGTTGGTTGGAGTGCACATCGTATTGAAGAGTTAATCAATATGGATAAGATTATCCGTCCTGCGTACAAGAGCGTGATGGAAGAGCGTCCTTATCTGGATATGGAAGAGCGCTAGACAGTGCTGAAAGATAGTAAATAAGGCATAATAATAAGGCTGTGTTCACGATTTGTGGACACAGCCTTTTGTGTGGTCAATGATATGAAACGGAACACAGGGCAGATTACTTGCTATAAAACAGTACGCCCAAAGTGCCGGGACCGCAGTGGCTGGAAATAACGCCGCCGGCGCGGGTGGCATATATATTTTCAAAATAATTCAGATTTTCCAGATAAGCACGTATCTGTGCAATGGTTTCGCCATCACAGCCGGAGTGGGTGATGAACACACAGGAAGGATCAGCCTGTAACAGGTTGGGTTCCAGCTCCTGTACGTATTTCAGCAGTACGGAGGACTGCTTGCCACGGAACTTTTTGGATACCTTCATGGAACCGTTTTCAACCACAATCTGGGGCTTCAGCTTCAGTGTATTGCCCAGTAATGCAGTGGCAGCACTGCAACGACCGCCTCTTGCCAGATAGGTCAGGGTCTCCACTACGAAGCTGGAACGTACTTTACCTCTGCGTTCTTCCAGCAGGCTTACGATTTCAGTGGCGGTTTTGCCTTCTTGAATTAACTTGGCTGCATATAGTAACTGTAGTCCGATACCGGTGGAGAGATTCATGGAATCCACCACATGAAGTCTGTCATAGGACAAGTCGTCTGCAAGCAGACGGATAACATTGCAGGTGGTACTCATCTGTTCTGAGATGCCCAGGAAGATAATGTCGTCTCCCGCATCTATAAAAGGTGTTAATACTTCCTGCGCCTTTTCATAGGAAACAGCAGCAGTCTTGGGGGTGGTACGATTTTTGTCCGCCCATTCATAAATGCCGTCCGGTGTAATCTCCACACCATCAAAATAACTTTTATCTTCCATCACAATACATAGAGGAATAACGGTAACATTATATTTGTCTTTTAACTCCTGAGATAAATCACAGGTAGAATCTGCAACTAAGCGAATCATGGAATAACTCCCTTCTTTTGAAAAATACTTAAATATCCTTATGTATAAAAATACCACAAATAAGAATAATAGGCAATATCGTAGAATTATTATAAAAGTATAAACAATTATTAATTCTTTGTTTTTTGCGTGTTTTAAGTGGAAAAAACAGTAAAAGGATGTTAAAAATATAGTGAGTGTAAATGTTTAAAATAAAGAAAAAATATCATGGGTGGAAAGTATATACATCAGGGAAGGATGTGGTTAGCGGTATGAAAGGAACCATATTAGAGTACTTAAAGGAATACGGTCATATATCGTTTAAAGAAAAGCCAATGACAGAGGTGGACAGTCTGATATTGTGCCAGTTGTCTTATCTGAAATTCGAGGGTGTGGTGCCGGACGCAAGGACGGACGCATCGTCAGTGAGCCTGCAGGATGTTTTCAAAAAAGCGGACGAAAAAGTGTTGTTTGTGGACGAAAGATTTGAGAAACAAAATCGTGCCCTTTTTAACGGAATGTTACAAAGCAAACGTTTCGGAGGAATGAAGCTGAACTGCTATATTAATATTGTGGAGAAGGAGTGGGAGACCCAGTTTTCGGCTATCACATGTATGTTGGAGGATGGTACGGTGTTTGTGGTTTTTCGCGGAACGGATGAGACCATAGTGGGATGGAAAGAAGATTTTAATATGGTCCATCAATATCCCATACCCAGTCAGGCGTATGCAGTGAAGTATCTGAATATGGTGGCGGCCAGAATCAGAAAACCCCTGTATGTGGGCGGACATTCCAAGGGAGGAAATCTGGCGATTTACAGTGCCATGAATTGTAAGCCGGATATACAGGAAAAAATTATCAAAATTTATAATATGGATGGCCCCGGTTTTCGCAAAGAAGTGCTGGAAGAATGCGGCTACGATAAAATTGTGGACCGGGTGGTAAAGATTCTGCCCCATTCTTCTGTTGTCGGCATGGTCTTTGAATGGGACATGCGCTATAAGGTGGTGGAAAGTAATAGTTTCGGTCTCATGCAGCATGATCCCTACAGTTGGCAGGTAGTGGACGGGGAGTTTGTATCCGTACCGCAGGTATATGAGACTTTGCAGCTTATGGAGCACACGCTGGCAGACTGGATGACAGATTTGGATAAAGATCAGGCAAAGCAGTTTGTGGATGCACTGTTTGATATTATAAGTGCTTCCCAGGCAGATGACCTTATTGCGTTTACGGCAAACGGTAAGGACAGCATCAAAAGAGTGCTGGAGGCATATAAGGATATGGACGAAGATACGAAAAAAATGCTGAAACAGACGATTCAATCCTTTACCAAGCTGGCAGGAGACAGATTGCTGGAAAATGCTAAATTATCTCTTAACAATCTGCTGAAGATAAAGTAAAATAGGGATGTAATGCTTAGAAATGAGGATAAAATAATGTTTCAGAAAAAGAGTGCTTTAGCAGGAAAGATATTTACGTTGCAGCGTTTTCTTCCGGTGTTTGCTTTTTTGTTGCCGGTGCTTCTTATGATTTTTTTGTTTATAGTGCAGGGGATTTTTCCCTTTGGAACCAGGAGCTTCGTAGTGTCGGATATGTACCATCAGTATGTGCCGTTCTTTAGGGAATTTATGCGTATGGTTCAGAGTGGGGAGAGTCTGGATTTTTCTTATAATGTGGGAATCGGCTCTAATTTTCTGGCTCTCTATGTGTACTATCTGGCAAGTCCGGTGCATTGGCTGGCATTTTTATTTCCTACAGAATATCTGATGGAATTTATGAGCTATCTGGCTGTAATCAAAATCGGTTTATGCGGTCTGACTGCCTACATATATCTGCAAAAGCATTATGCAGACAGGGGCGAGAGCATTATAAATGATCACAGAGTGATGGCACTTATGTGTTCCACATTCTATGCCATTTCCGGCTATATGATGGCATATAACTGGAATATTATGTGGCTGGATTGTGTGATTCTCCTTCCCATGGTTTTGCTGGGACTGGAGAGACTGGTCAGGGAAAATAGGCCTTGGTTATATTATATTATGCTGTCCCTATGCATTTTTACAAACTATTATATTTCCATTATGGTTTGTATTTTTATAGTGCTGTACTTTGTATTTCTGTTTTTGACGGAAAAAACCAATTGGAAAGCGGTAGGGCAGTTTGTGCTGTTTTCTCTGTTGGCCGGTGGTACTGCGGGGATTTTGCTGGTACCGGAGGTGTGCTATATTTTGCAGACGGATTTTGGTGACATCAGCTTCCCTAAAACGCTGGAATCCTATTTTTCAATACTGGATATGTTGGCCAGACATTGTATGTGTGTCAGTACGGAAAGAGGTCTGGATCATTGGCCGAACATATATTGTGGTAGTGCGGTATTTGTGTTATTGCCCATGTATGTAACGAATCAGAAGATTGCCATGAAGAAACGCTTCGGTATGATGGCATTGGCATGCACACTTTTGATAGGCTTTAGTACGAATATGCTGAACTTCATCTGGCATGGTTTGAATTATCCGGATTCTTTGCCGGCGAGACAATCCTTTATCTATATTTTCCTGGTACTGGTGATGTGCTTTGCGGCACTGCGTTATGTGAAGGAAATGGAGCCGAAGCATATTTTGCACGGTTTTCTGGCAGGAACGTTTTTTCTGCTGTTTTGTGAAAAGTTTGTGGAGCATGAGGATTTCGAGACCGGTGTTATTTTGTTGACATTACTTTTTACAACCGTGTATGCAGCACTGTTGTATCTGTATCGTACCCATCAGGAGGAATGGAAGCGGTATGTGGTCAGCTTGCTGGCAGTAGCGCTTGTAATCGTGGAGTTGGGAGCCAATATGGTAAATACCACCGTAGGTTCCACCATCAGAGAGAATTATCTGGGGCAGTTGGATGACTATGCAGGATTATATGAACTGACCCGGGAGATGGATGATACATTTTACCGTGTGGAGAAATTTGCGAGAAAGACGAAAAACGATGGCACTCTGGCGGGTTATCCTACCGCATCGGTTTTTTCCTCCACACTGAATTCTTATGTCATGGATATGTATAAACGACTGGGAATGAGGCATAGTAAGGTATATTACGGTTTTGACGGTGCTACCGCACTTACGGCTGCTATGTTGAATGTAAAGTACATGTTTGGAGAAAAGGATAATTTCGGTAATTCTTTGTATACCTTACTGGAAAAGCAGGGAGATATTTATCTGTACCGTGCAGAAAAAACATTGCCCTTCGGTTATGTAGCACCTACCGGCTGGGATATGAACGAAGGCACAACTACGGATGGTATCCGTCTGCAGAACCGGCTGGTAAAAGATTTGGGTATTGCAGGACAATTGTTCACTTCGGTGGAGAAACAGGTCCGCAAAGAAAAGATTCCGTTTACGGCACAGGAGTCCGGTATATATTACGGCATGGTGACGGCATCCGGAACCAAAAAAATTAAAGTAACCGGTGACAGCATGAATAATCACACTTTTACGGATTTGAAGGTGGATTTGATTATATATCTGGGAAATCTGGAGGCCGGTGAGTCCATTGAACTGACTAATGGTGACGATACAGACAGTTCTCCTGAGATATCCGTGGAATTCTTTAAAATGGATGAGACAGTGCTGGATCAGGCCCTTGGGGTATTATCTGCGCAACATATGGAAGAGGTAGTATACAACAATGATACTCTTTCGGGCAGGATTCATCTGGACAGCCCGGGCAAGCTGATTCTTTCCCTGCCCAATGAGGACAGTTTCCATGTTACGATAAATGGTGAAGAAGTAAAGCCGGACAGCTTCGGCAATGCTTTGATGGCCTTCGAGCTGGACGGGGGAGATTATGAGATAGAGATGCATTATCAGCCTGTGGGTGCCACAGAAGGAATTATCGTCAGCTGTTTAAGTATTGCCATTGCGGTTATACTTGCATTATTAGCATTTTTTACCCGTAAAACAGCAAAAAATACAATTGGAAACGATTCAGAGGCTATGGTATAATTTCAGCGTGAAAGTATCAGAATGATTTGACTATGCAGACAGTTCCATAGCTTGGGCAGTCTGCGGAAATGAGAGGAAAGAAATGAATCCAGTATTAGAGAAAATCAGTAAAATCGGTATTGTACCTGTTGTAAAGATTGACAGAGTTGAAGACGCAATACCCCTTGCAAAGGCTTTGTGTGCAGGCGGACTTCCCTGTGCAGAGGTTACCTTCCGTACGGATGCGGCAGCAGGCGCCATCAAGGCTATGACTGATAACTTCCCTGAGATGTGTGTGGGAGCAGGAACTGTACTGAATGCGCAGCAGGTAGACGCAGCAGTAGAGGCAGGTGCACAGTTTATTGTCAGCCCCGGCTTAAATCCTAAGACTGTAAAGTATTGTATTGAAAAGAATGTTCCTATCACCCCCGGTACTTCCAGTCCCAGCGATATTGAGCAGGCCATTGAGTTAGGTCTTGATGTGGTGAAGTTTTTCCCTGCAGAGCAGTCCGGCGGATTAGCAAAGATTAAAGCGATGGCAGCGCCCTATGTGAACATGAAATTCATGCCTACCGGCGGTATCAGTGCCAAGAACCTGAATTCTTATCTGGATTTTAATAAAATTATTGCCTGCGGCGGCTCCTGGATGGTGCCCGGCGATTTGATTAACGCAGGTGAGTGGGACAAGATTGAGCAATTGACCAGAGAAGCAGTACAGACCATGCTGGGCTTTGAGCTGGCTCATGTGGGTATTAATGCAGAGAATGAGGAAGAAGCTTTGAAGGCGGCTAACCGTTTTGCATTTATCTTCGGCATGGCAGCAAAGAACGGTAACAGCTCCGTATTTGCAGGCTCTGCAGTAGAAGTGATGAAGAGTCCCTATCTGGGCAAAAACGGTCATATTGCAATCCGCACTAACTATATTGAGAGAGCAATCAATTATTTAGGCAGCGTGCTTGGAGTAGAGTTTAATGAGGAATCTGCAAAGAGAGATGCCAAGGGTGCATTAAAGGCGATTTATCTGAAAGAAGAAATCGGCGGATTTGCAGTGCATTTGGTGCAGAAATAGAGTAAGAGATACGCAGATAGCGTATAACTGTAAAGAATAAGTTAAATGGAAAGGAATATACCAATATGGCAAAAGTAATCACCATGGGTGAAATCATGCTGAGATTATCCACCCCTAATAACGAGAAGTTTATTCAGGCTGACGAGTTCGATGTAAACTACGGCGGCGGCGAAGCAAACGTAGCAGTATCTCTGGCTAATTACGGACATGATGCTGAGTTCGTGACTGCAGTTCCCGACAATGAAATCGGTGAGTGTGCAGTTGCAGCACTCAGAAAATATAATGTATGCACCAAGCATATCGCAAGATGCGGTGAAAGACTTGGTATTTACTTCTTAGAGAGCGGTTCTTCCATGAGACCTTCTAAAGTTGTTTACGATAGAGCTCATTCCTCTATCTCCACAGCAACTGAGGCTGATTTTGATTTTGATGCTATTTTTGAAGGTGCTGACTGGTTCCACTTCACCGGTATCACTCCTGCTGTATCTGACAGTGCAGCTGTGCTGACCGAGAAGGCTCTGATTGCAGCCAAGAAGCATGGTGTAAAGGTATCCGTAGACTTAAACTTCAGAAAGAAACTGTGGTCTTCTGAGAAGGCACAGAAGGTTATGACCAATCTGATGAAGTATGTGGATGTATGTATCGGTAATGAAGAAGATGCGGAACTTGTACTTGGCTTCAAACCCGGTGATACTGATGTAACCAGCGGTGAGCTGGAGCTGGCTGGCTATAAGTCCATTTTCGAGCAGATTGTAGAGAAGTTTAACTTTGAGTACTGTGTATCTTCCCTGCGTGTAAGCCGTTCCGCTTCCGATAACGGTTGGTCCGCATGAATCTACTCTAGGCTGATCAGGCAGTTCTATCATTCCAAGGAATACAGCATTCATCCTATCGTAGACCGCGTGGGTGGTGGTGATTCCTTCGCAGGCGGTGTCATCTGCGGTATGCTGGATGGTAAGGATTTCAAGGCGGCACTTGAGTACGGTGTGGCAGCTTCTGCATTGAAGCACACCATTCCCGGCGACTTCAACCTGGTTTCCAGAAAAGAAGTTGAGACTCTGGCAGGCGGCGATGCTTCCGGCAGAGTGCAGAGATAATATCGTTAATATTGAGTAACAAAAAACAGGGCGCAAGCGCCCTGTTTTTACGTTACATAACTATTTCTTATATAATTCCTTGGGGGTGTACAGATGTCTGGGAATACCATCTACCATAACAGGAGATACATCGCCCTGAATCAGAGGTTTTACGTAGGAAATAAATTCTTCTGTTACGTAGGTTCCGTCCTCGGTAATCCATTCTCTGGGTACACACTTTTCATCATTAGCAATCTTGTGTACATTCTTCACTGCGGTCTGGCACTGGTAAGGATCTTCGGAGGTTCTCTGTAAGGTAACCATCATGCCGGATTCGCCTTCGTCAGCTGCCTTGACTGCAGCACCACCTACGGAGTATGCTTCCAGAATGTCTACACGGGAAGCAATATGGGAGCCGGCTCTCTGCAGGGTACTGAATTCAATGGCACGGGTTTTTGCACCTAATTCTTTGGCAATGAAGTTAGCTAAATAGGAAGCGGTTCCGGTTAACTGCTTATGGCCGAAAGCATCTACGAAGTCGGTACTGTTACCCAGTTCACATACATACTGTCCCTTTGCAGTACGAATGCCTTCGGAAACAGCCACAACTACAGAGGGCTTCTTGGTTAAGAGCTGTTTTACTTTTTTCTTGAAGTCCTGAGGATCAAATACGACCTCGGGAAGATAAATCATATCAGGACCGTCGCAATCTTCACATTTGGAAAGAGCAGCAGCGCCGGTGAGCCAGCCTGCATTACGTCCCATCACTTCTACGATAGTAACCAGTCCCTGAGGGTATTCCAGACAGAAACTGTCTCTGATGATTTCTTTCATGGAAGTACCGATATATTTTGCGGCACTACCATAACCGGGAGTATGGTCGGTGAGAGCCAGGTCATTATCAATCGTCTTGGGACAACCGATAAAGCGCGTCTCATGTCCGGTAAGGATTGCATAGTCGGATAATTTCTTAATGGTATCCATGGAATCGTTTCCGCCGATGTAGATAAAGGCTTCGATATCAAGCTTGTCCAGAATGGCAAAAAGCTTTTCATAAACGGCCTTGTCTTCGTGGATGCCCGGCAGCTTGTAGCGGCAGGAACCCAGGAATGCAGCAGGAGTTCTTTTTAAAAGCTCCACATCAAGATCGGTCTTAATGTAGTCGGATAAATCTAAGTATTGTTCGTTTAGTAAGCCCTGCACACCATGAAGCATGCCATAAACTTTGTTTGCTCCACGGTCGATAGCGGTGCGGTATACACCTGCAAGACTGGAATTGATTGCAGCAGTAGGTCCGCCTGATTGTCCAACGATGATGTTACGTTTCATGTAAATACCTCCTGAGATATAGTTTCACAGTTTTGTGCAAAACAGTGTGTTTATCTGATATTTTACTATATTTTTGAGAAAATTTCCATGTATTTTTTGGAAATAGGTGAAAAAGTTTGGTAACATTGAGTAAGCGAAAGTAGCGGCGATTCGAATTCCCTGCGGGAATCCTCATTCTCGCAACTTTCGTAGCATAAAAAGAAAGTGAAGTAGAAAATTGCCTGCAAGCAGTCATTTCTACTTCACTCTCTTTTTACGTTACTCAATGTAATGCGGAAGATGGGACTTGAACCCACACGATGTTGCCATCACAAGATCCTTAGTCTTGCTCGTCTGCCAGTTCCGACACTTCCGCATGTGCGATATGTTATTTATCACGCAAAAATGATGATAGCATCTGCACTGCCAAAAGTCAACTGTTTTTTTTGATTTGTGTAAATTTATCTGTAAATAGATTCTATTTGATAATAGTGGTGAAGATTGTTATAATTTGGTAGAGAAGGTAACACATATAAAATGGAGGTAGCATAATGCCTAAAAAAGCAAAAGTAACAGTTCATCCGGCGTATGAGATAGGAGAGATCTCGCCGCGGATTTATTCGGCGTTCCTGGAGCCGATTGGTAATATGGTAAACGGAAGTATGTATAACCCGAAGCATCCAACTGCTGATGAGAAAGGACTTCGTCATGATTTTATTGATGCAGTTAAAGGAGCGGGGATTCCTGCAGTCAGACTGCCGGGCGGTAATTTTGTGTCCGGCTGGGATTGGAAGGATTCCATTGGGCCGAAAGAGCAGAGGAAAGCACATTTGGATCTGGCATGGCATCAGTATTATACGAATGAGGTGGGGCATGATGAATATCTGCAATGGGCAGAGATGGCCGGAACAGAGCCTCTTTATACCATTAATCTGGGTACGGGGGATATTAATGATGCAGTAAAGATTATGGAATACACCAATCATAAGGGAGGAACCTATTGGTCTGATTTGCGCAAGGAATATGGTCATGAAGATCCTTATGATGTAAAGATCTGGTATTTGGGGAATGAGGTGGATGGATATTGGCAAATCGGCTCATATCAGAATAATCCGAAGGGTTATGGTTTGTTGGCAAACGAAACTTCTAAGCTTCTGAAGTGGGTGGATCCGCGTATTGAGACGGTTGCCTGTGTATCCTGTTCGCCCAATATGCTGCATTATCCCGAATGGGATTTGACAGCGCTGGAGGAGTGCTATCACAGTGTGGATTATATATCCATGCATCACTATCAGTCTGTATTACTGGATGATTTGCCTACTTATTTAGGAGCATCCCGCTATTTTGAAGATTATATTAATACGGAAATTGCTATTTGCGATTATGTGCAGGCGAAGCTGAAATCACCGAAAAAAATGATGATTTCCTTTGATGAGTATGCCACAATGATGCGCCCCGGCGGTGAGTTGCATTATGGAAGAGGAGAATACTTACACTATAAGACACATTACAATTTTGATCCTAATCGTGAATTTGTACGTTTCGACCCGGATAATATGCCTGAGCGTAATTTCCGCGGTGGCAGTGAGATGCTGCAGGCGGTTGTGAATGCCTCTACATTGCTTGCTTTTATCAGGCATGCAGACCGCGTGAAAATAGCCTGCATGACAGGCGGTTTACATGTGGTTGCGTCCACGAACCGTGAACATGTCTGGAGCACGGCATCTGCCCATCCCTATAAGCAATTAATGCGTTACGGAAGAGGCACATCTCTGCAGACCAAAGCAGATTGTGATACCTATGATATTCCCAGCTATATTGTGGATGATACCAATCAGTATTATGAGCAGGAAAAGGTTGACTTCATCGATACGGCGGCTGCTTTTGACAAAGAAAGCGGAGAGTTGAATATTTTTGTAATCAACCGTAATTGGGAGGCGTCCAATGACATTGAACTGGATGTGTCCGGATTTGAAGGCATACAGTTTGTAGAACATCTGGAGATGTTTACCGATGATTTGGAAAAGGCTAATACTTACGAAACACCGGATGCAATTGTTCCGGTAGTTCATACAGAAGCAAGTTTTGAAAACGGTAAATTAAATAGTGTGGTAAAACCCATTTCCTGGAATGTTTTCCGGTTCAAAGTATAAATTTACATAAAACTGCTAAAGAATGATTGGAAAAATGTCGAAAATAGTGTATAATAAAGGCAACAAGGAACGTTAATTAGCCCATTGGAAGACAAGGAGGTTGACATATGGCTATCAATATTCAGATGAAAACGGATTATTCCTATTTATTTTCCGGTCTGGGTGCTACAGGTGCAGGTGGCTCCGGAGGTATGATAAATAACAATTTCTTAAGTGACTATGCCAGTATTAAAAACGGCAGTTATTTGAAATTGATGAAGGCATACTATAAGAGTGATGCCAATGATACGGTGAAGAAGCTGGCCGGCGATAAGGTGACCAAGGAAGAGAGCCAAAAGCTGACAAAGGTACAGTCTTCTACAGATGCACTGAAAGAGTCTGCAGACGCACTTATGTCTACAGGCAGTGATTCTCTGTTTGAAAAAATAAATGTTACAACTAAGGATGAGTTTGGTAACGAGACGACTACACAGCAGTATGATGTGGAAAAGATATACAAAGCTGTGGGTGATTTCGTGAAAAATTATAATTCTGTAATTGATGCAGTGGATGCATCCGGCAATGATAAGATATCTGACAGGGCAGTTACGCTGGCGAATAATGTGGTTGCAAATTTAAAGTCCTTAAACAAGATGGGTATCACCATAGATACGGATATGAAGCTGTCAATCAATAAGGAAGAATTTGAGAAAGCTGATATGAACACCGTGAAGAATCTGTTTAATGGAATCGGCTCCTTTAGTTATCAGGTATCTGCACAGGCATCTCTGATCAATTATGCAGCACAGAGAGCAACCTCTGCTACATATACAGGGACGGGCACATTTAGTTCGGGATACAATACCGGTAGCTTGTTTGATAGTATTTTTTAAGGCTCCTTTGCCAATTTTGTTAATTGAAAATATTTTTGGAAAAATTTTAAAAATTACGCTTGACATTTGTAGGGAAAGCAGTTAAAATAGTCTTTGTTCGCAGGAATGGCGGAATTGGCAGACGCGCACGGTTCAGGTCCGTGTGGTAGCAATACCATGAGAGTTCAAGTCTCTTTTCCTGCACGCTATAGACAAACAAAAAGCATCGCAAAAGCGGTGCTTTTTTGTTATGATAACAAGGAGAAAAAGGATTAAAAATACGCACTTTTCCTTGATTGAAGGGCTTAAAAATAATATAATTAATGTAGGTAAATATTCCGTCAAAGAGTAGGAGAGCAGATGACAGGACGTTCAAAAAAGAAAGCAAGTGAATATAGAAAGTGGTATAAATTGGATTTGTCTGCCATTGTATATCCTACGTTGCAAAGAAGGGATTTTTCATCCGTATACAGATTGTCTGTATTAATGAAGGAAGAGGTGCAGCCTCAGGTGTTACAGCAGGCACTGGATATGACACTACCCAGATTTCCTACTTACAAGGCTGCCATTCGTAAGGGATTGTTTTGGAGATATTTGGAGCCGAATAACCGTCCGGGCCCTTTTGTGCAGGAGGATGTGAAAAACCCCTGTCAGCCCATGTATTTCAAGGCGAACAACAGATATTTGATTCGTGTATATTATTATGGGAGACGTATTGCTTTTGAAGCCCATCACAGTCTGGGAGACGGAACCGGTGGTATGTGCGTGCTGAATACAATGGTTGCCAATTATCTGAGACTTTTGGGGCATGATGAGATAGAGAACGGGGGATTTGTGCTGGATATTAACGAGCAGCCTGATCCGGGAGAACTGGAGGATGCATATATGAAATATGCAAATGCCAAGGTATGTCCTCCCAGACCCAGTCAGAAAACATACCGGGTACGCGGGACCAAAGAGCCCTTTTATACCCTGAATATTATAGGTGGCATTATGTCCACAGCGAAGGTCATGGAAGTGGCGAAGAAGTACGGAGCTACGATTACGGAGTATTTAAATGCAGTATTGATATATGCTTTGTTACAAAAGCAGACAAATGATTTTCATATATGGCTGCATCCTGTGCGTATTGCCATGCCGGTGAATTTACGACGTTTCTTTCCTTCAAAGACTTTGCGCAATTTTATTACTATGATATATCCGGGTGTAGATCCCAGATTGGGAGAGTATAGTTTTCAGGAGATTGTAGAGCATGTGCACAATCATATGAAATACTATATCAATAAAAAATTGCTTTGTGGAGATATCACTACAAATGCCAGAACCCAGAGTAATCTCTTTATCAGAATGGCGCCTCTTTTTGTGAAAGATTTTGTGGTAAAGCGTTTTTATGCTCATGTGCAGGACCGGAATTCATCGGCGGGTCTGACGAATATGGGAGTGATGCAGATCCCTGAGTCTATGCGCCCTTATATTGAGCGCTATGACATATACATGGGACAACCCTTTTCAAATAGGACCAACTGTGCCATTATCAGTTTCGGAGATATATTGACAATAAATTTCACCAGCGCAATCATCGAGGCTGATGTAGAACGCTATTTTTTTAGAAAATTAGTGGAAGACGGTATTCATGTAACCATAGAAAGTAACCGAAATATATAACATACCGTGTGTTTGGATAATCGGAATCGGAAAGGAAATGCCTATGTCTTATTGTGTGAATTGCGGAGTGGAGTTGCATAAGTCAGCAGCTTCATGCCCGTTATGTAATACACCTGTAATAAATCCGCGGGAGCTTCGGATGGATAAAAATACACCCTATCCGCGAAAAACAGGACAGGTAGAAGATGTGAATAAAACGGATGTAATCATTCTTTTGACAACTGTTCTTGCTTCAACTGCAGTGATATGTGCGTTATTGAATATGTTTGTGTTCGACAAAAGCAGATGGTCATTGTCTGTTATCGGTGCCTGCGCCATTTTGTGGGTTATGTTTGTGCCGGGATTAATCAATCGCAAAATATCCATTTATTTTTCTGCATTGTTGGACGGGTTGATTGTGGTAGTGTATTTGTTTATGCTGACTTTTATGGTGGACACGGACGAATGGTTCTGGGGAATGGGACTGCCGATTGTGGTCCTGACAACCGTGATAGTGGAAGGACTTGTGTTTTGTTACAATAAGTTACCTCGCGGAATCCTGGTTGTGGGGTTATATTTCTTTACCTTTATTGCATTAGAGGTGATAGGACTGGAAGTAATTATTGACCTTTATAAGCAGGGAGAACTGCATCTTACCTGGTCATTATTAGTAGGCACCATCTGCTTGCTGATTGATATAGTAATCATTACGTTATTGTCCAGAAGAGGACTTCGTGAAATGGTCAGAAGGCGTCTGCACTTTTAAAAATTTGAGTAGAATGTCCAATGCATTTTGAACAGAAACAGTGTATTTGTATTAAAAAACGTAAACGTTTAAATTAAAAATGGTTAGACTTGAAAATAGGAAAAAAGTATCATATAATATAAAAAAGTGACAAAAAAAGTATTTTTTCTTAGTGAGAAAGTTACAAATATGAGTATGCAGAAAAAGGATTCTATAAATAGCAGATATCAACTGCGATATGCGGCAGGTATGTACTGGTTGCTGGATATGGAGCAAAGCGGAATGGAGTACAAAAAGCCTTTTTGCATGAACGAAACCGGTGCAGAGATATGGAAGGGGCTCTCTGCAGGAGAGAGTGTAGAAGTAATTGTTAAAAGGCTGGGTGCAGATAATACAGTGTCACAGGAAGAGATTACAAATGATGTGCGTGAATATCAAAAGCAATTGATAGCTTTGGGTATTTTGGCAAATGAAGGATGATGCGAGAATGAATGTAATGTTAATTGGTGGCTCTTGTAGCATGATGAATAATCTCATCATCAAATTTAATAAGGAAGGTCATAGAGTGTATCTGATTACCGGAAACAGATCAGGTAAGGATCCCTATCAGAAGGTTTTTGAAAGATATGACTTTGATTATGACTATAATGCCCTGATGGAGATATTCAGAGGGATTAATCTGGATTTAACCATTTATATGGGAGCTTTTGATACCAATTATGACTGGGAAAATGAAGACAACGAATCTGTTCGTTATGCCGGTGACTTGGCAAACATTATGATGGCATATGCCATGAAGGGGCAGGGGCGTTTTATCTATTTGTCCTCGGACGATGTTTTTGGTGGTAATTATGCTGAAGATATAATGGAAGACATGCAGGTTAGTCCTATCGGTTTTCGAAATATTACCCTGGCGCAGGCAGAAGCAGTTTGTGACAGCTACAGGAAAGACTGCAATCTGGATGTTGTTACGCTGCGGGCAGATCATATATACGGAATACCGAGGGTTCGTCGGGAAGCTACGGATATATGCAGTAAGATGTGCCTTGAGGCCATGGATAAATCCAGGATAACGGTACGTAAAGATGCTGTTTTCTCTATGTTGTTTGAAAGAGATGCAGTAGAATTTATATATCGACTGGCCACAAGTAAGAAGCATAATAGTCCGCTTTATAATATTTCTTCCTCTGCGGTAATATCTGAGAGGGAGTTGGCGGAACTGGTGGCGAATGCCATGGGCGCTTCGGAAATAGAGATTGTGGAGGTGTCCGCATCTCCGGAGCGGAAGGTTCTGTCCAATATATTATTTGAAAGTGAGTTTGGTAATCCTTTTTTGTGTGACCGCAACGTAATTGTGAGAAAAGTTGCAGAGCAGATAAAGAAAAACAGACATGTATTCCTCTATGGTGAAGATGCACAGCAGTCCTGGCATGAGCGTATGTTGAAAAAAGCAGGATGGCTCTTTGAAGTAATGATTCCCTTTGTGGAAAATATGATTCTGTTTATACCCTTTTTTATGCTGAATAACCGTGCGGTGGGAAGTCAGTATTTTGCAAATCTGGATTTTTATTTATTATATGTGTTGTTGTTTGCTATTGTTTACGGTCAGCAACAGGCTGCATTTTCAGCGGTGCTGGCGGTAGCCGGTTATTGTTTCCGGCAAATGTATGACCGTTCCGGCTTTGAAATTATGCTGGATGCCAATACATACGTATGGATAGCGCAACTCTTTATTTTAGGTCTGGTAGTGGGATATATGCGAGACCGTATTACTATGTTAAAAAGAGAGAGTGAAACAGAGCGAAAGTTTCTTTCTGTGCAGTTGCATGATATTCAGGATATCAATAGCAGTAACGTGCGTGTAAAGGATGCTCTGGAGACCCAGATTATTAATCAGAATGACAGTGTAGGTAAGATACACAGTATTATTTCACGCTTGGATCAGTACAGTCCGGAAGAAGTATTGTTCTATGCAGCGGAGATGATCGGACACTTGGTGAAGAGTAATGATGTGGCTATTTATGTGGTATCCAATTCTGATTATGCCCGTTTGTTTTCAGCAACCTCCGAAAAGGCAAGGGCAATGGGAAACTCCATCAAGTATGCGGAGCAGGGAGAAATGTCCCAGATTCTTAGTGGCAGAAATGTTTTTATTAATCGCAGACTGGATGAAAAACTACCGCTGATGGCAAACGCCATTTATGATGACTCGGATAAACTGCAGATGATTATTATGATATGGAGTATTCCTTGGGAGAATATGACCCTGGGCCAGGCAAATCAGTTGGTAGTAATCAGCTCTCTGATACAAAATGCCGTGGTACGTGCCAACAGATATCTGGCTGCACTGGAAGAAAAACGATACGAAGGTGATACACCAATGCTTAAAACGGAAGCATTTAAGTCCCTGATGAATGCATATCTGAAGGCAAAGGGCAGAGGGCTTGCAGAATGTAATGTTTTAAAGATACTGGTAGATCAGGAGGATTATTTATCGGCCAGCCGTGCGATTATGGCCAGGATGCGACAGACAGACTACATAGGTACACTGGAAGACGGAGGCTTGTATTTGCTGTTGCCAAATACAAAGGTGCAAGACACACAATTTGTAATTAAACGTCTGGACGAAATCGGGTATGATGGCAGAGTGGTGGAGGATTTTGTGGAATGGCAGAACATATAAAAGCCTTATTGTGTATTCTTCTGATTAATACAATAGTTGTCATTCTGTATTTGGTGTGGAACCTTCGCAAAAAGCGGAAAGGCTGTGTGATTCAGGCAACGATGATGTTTTTGTGTCCTATTATCGGACCGGCTTTCTTTCTTTTCTCTTTTATGATGTACAAGCTGTTTTTTTCGGAGCCTGTGGATTTGGCTGATATTGTATTCAGCAAGGAACGTGTAGAATCTTTTACTCATGCAGAGGAAGAGAGAGAGCGTAATATGGTTCCTCTTGAAGAAGCAATTGAGATTACCGGTGATAAAGAATTACGTGCACTGATGATGAATGTGGTGCGTGGTGATATTCATAAATTTCTGGCATCTATTGCACTTGCGCTTAATAGCGAGGATACAGAAACTGCACATTATGCAGCGTCGGTATTACAGGATGCATTGAACGGTTTTCGAATGAGTGTGGAAAAGCAGCGCCAGATTATTTACGAGGAGCCCCATAACCAGCTGATTCTAATCGAACAATTGATTGACTATATGAATCAGGTGTTGGAGCAGAAGGTATTTACGGATTTGGAGCAGAAAGAATATGTTTACATTATGGAGGAAATATGTGAACTATTTTATGAAAAGGCGCCCGGCAGAATTACCAGTCATCAGTATGAGGCAATTAGTCTGAGACTTCTGGAAATCGGCGACTATGAAGGGTGTAAAAAATGGTGTGAAAGAACCCATTATCATTATCCCAATACCTTGTCCACATATACCTGTCAGTTGAAATTATATTTTACCTGGGGCAAAAAAGACAAGTTTTTTGATGTGGTTGAAGAGTTAAAGCAATCTACAGTTGTTGTTGACAGTGAAACGTTAGCATTACTAAGAGTATTCCGTTAGAGGATAGGAGTAAACAGTGGTATCACGCAGAAATTTTTTGAATATGTTGATTATGATGGCTGTTTTGCTGTTTATGTTCCAGTTTTCACAGGTGATAAAGGAAAACGGCAATAAATATGATGTCAATGAGTTTGTTACACAGAACCGATTGTCGGGAGCAAATCAGTGGAGCAGTGATATGGCAGATAACAGCGCAGGTGCGATTATAGGAAAGATTGTACTGGTCGGAGATACAGACAGTTCGATGGCAGATGCTGCTTCACAGTGGTGCACCTATTCCAAACGCAGCATAGAAGTCCTTGAGGATGTGTATGCATATGATTTGAACAGTGAGGAGAAACCGGAACTGATACTGCTCGATTCTTCTCTTGTAGATTACAAAACGCAAACAGGTGAAATTGCAGATATATTGGAAAGTGGTGTAACGGTAGTGTTTTGCGGTCTGCCGGAACCGGAGCTGTTAGAGTCCAATCTCCTAATGCGGGATATTTTGGGTGTTAAGCAGGTGAAGGCGCAGAGTGTGGAGACAGAAGGAATTCATATTTTTGAAGGATTTCTGCTTGGCGGTGAAATTGTATACAAAGCGCAAACAGAAGAAGAACAGAAATTTCAAGACCTGGATTTGGAGATGCCATGGTATGTATTAGGCAAGGGAACCAAATCTTATGCAGTGGGGTTGCTGGATTATACCCAGTACGAATACGAAGATTTTCCGGAATTAATCTGGAGAAACAGCTATGGCGGTGCCATGGTATTTGCCATAAATGGTGATTATATGTCTGATTTGACTGCAATGGGAATTTTGGATGCAATTATTTATGAAAAGAATGGTTATTCCATTCATCCGGTTGTAAATGCCCAGAATGTTGTGTTGGCAGACTTCCCTAAACTGTCCCCCGAGAATGCAGCAGAGATAGAGAGGATTTACAGTCGTAATCCCAAGGCAGTACTTAGGGATATTATATGGCCGGGTATCGTTTCCATGGCCAAGACAGACAATCTCAAGCTGACATGTTTGTTCAGTACCAAATATTCTTATGAGGACAGTGCAGCACCTTCCGGTAGCGATGTGCAGTTCTATCTGCAACAAATGAAGGAGATTGATGCAGAGGCAGGAATTTCTCTCGTGCATGATGGGTCAGTATCATCTCGGCAGAAACTGCAGTATGACCAGGAATTTTATGAAGGATTAGACCTGGAATATCACATGGCTACGGTCTATGCGGATTCCTTAAACGAAGAATTACAGGATGTATTGGTGCAGGAGCAATTACTTGGAGATACCGCAACAATTGCGTTCAGAGAGTCGGAGGATTATCCTCTGTTATCCTATTTTAGTGATGATATTACATTACAAAAGATAACTGCTGATGCCAGGGAATATTCTTATACACAGGATTTACAGATGCGTAGTCTGGTTTCGGCATTGGGTTATTCCAATATCCTGATTAATATGAACAATGTGATTTGGCCTGAAAGTGTGGAAGAACAGTGGCAGAATTATTCTGAGGAGATATTTAGCAATATACATACCTATTGGACCCGTTATGATGATTTTGCATATACTACCATGTCAGAAAGTGATACAAGAGTGCGTACATTACTGAATCTGAATTATAGATATAACAGGGAAGAAGATATTATCCGTCTTCAGTTATCCGGTAATGAAAAGGGCGCATATTTTGTACTCAGACTTCATAATGAGCAGATTGCGCAGGTGAAAAATGCAGAGTACACAGAACTGGAGAAAAATGTATATCTTCTTTATACAGTTGCCAAAAATGTGGAGATTCAGGTAGAAAAAGACGAGGATATATTGCAATATAAAGGCGTATTTGAGTTCAACTAAGGAAGAGGATTATCGATGAAAGTATGCATTGTGGCGGAAGGCTGTTACCCCTATGTGGTAGGTGGTGTATCTGGCTGGATTCATAGTATGATTAAAGCATTTCCCAAGGTGGAATTTATAATATTGTCCATTGTTTCCAATCGTAAACAAAGTGGTAAGTTTGTATATGATTTACCTGAAAATGTTTCGGCAGTATATGAAACTTATCTGGATGATTGTGACTGGGAAAAGAAATCCAGGCGAAAAAAAAGAAGTAATCTGAGTACCGTACAGTATCATGCTTTACGTGATATTATATTGAATCACAAACCGGACTGGGATGTTTTGTTTGACTTATTCCAGAAGGAAAGATTTTCTATCGACGATTTGCTGATGGGAGCGGATTTTTATCATATAGTGAGAGAGTGCTATGATAAACGATATCCCCATATTGTTTTCTCCGATTTTTTGTGGACGATGCGCTCCATTTACCTGCCGCTGTTTCTGATATTAAAGACCGAGTTACCCCAAGCGGACATTTATCATTGTGTAGCCACCGGATATGCCGGAGTGCTGGGGAGTATGGCAAAACACATGCACAATTGTGCAATGGTGGTATCGGAGCATGGTATTTATACCCGGGAACGAGAGGAAGAAATCCTAAAGGCCACCTGGGTTAGTGGTATATATAAAAATATTTGGATAGAGCAGTTTCGTAAAATGTCGCAACTTGCTTATGAGCGTGCGGATAAGGTGACAGCGCTCTATGAGCACGCCAAGGAATTACAGCTTGATTTGGGGTGCCCGGAGCATAAGATTCAGATTACGCCCAATGGTATTGATGTAGCTGCTTTTGAGAATCTTCCCGGGAAAAGGGAAGAAGATATGGGCTATATCAATGTGGGTGCAGTGCTGCGAGTGACGCCGATTAAGGATGTGAAAACCATGATTCGGGCTTTTGCCTTTGCCAAAGCAAAGGTTTCCAATCTGAAATTATGGATTATGGGTCCGTGTGATGAAGATGAACAGTATGCGAAGGAATGTTTCGAACTTGTGGAGGTACTTGAAGTGCCGGATGTTATCTTCACCGGAAGAATTAATGTAAAAGAATATCTGGGCAGAATGGATTTTACGATACTGACAAGTATTAGCGAGGGTCAGCCGCTGACAGTACTTGAAAGTTATGCAGCCCGAAAACCGGTTATAGCTACGGATGTAGGTAATTGCCGCGAGCTTATATACGGTGGGGGTGAGGATACCTATGGTACGGCAGGTATTTTGACACATATTATGAATACCCAGGAACTGTCAGACGCTATGGTACAAATGGCGAATTCCGGGCAGATGCGTCAAATATATGGAGAAAATGGTTATAACAGAGTAAATGGTCGCTATCGGATCAGTCAGATGCGTGAGCTCTATGAAGATATTTATGACCAGATGTATGATATTCTGTATGAGAGAAAGTACAGAAAACCTGTGTAGTCTGAGAAACAAAAGGAGTGAGAGGGATGGCAGGAATTGGTGTCAGACTGAACAGAATATATAGTAAAAATACAATTACTACCAATATTATCGGTTTTGGATATAGCATGGTTATTACCATAGCTCCCATGTTTTTGATTATTTTTACGGTGGTGTTAATGCAGCGAATAACCGGATTTTATAAGATTGATTTTGCCAGCAGAGAGTTACTTTCCTGTACATTGTTGTACACTTTTGTTTTTTCGCTGCTCACTTCGGCGCCTTTTAATGCTGTATTGTCAAGATATATGTCCGATGCGATTTACAGGGAAGAGTATGAAGATATTCTGCCATGCTATTATGTGGGACTCATTTTGAATATTATACTTAGTGCCATGTTGGGTATTCCCTTTTGCATATGGGAGCATTTAGTGGGACAGGTTCCGGTACTCTTTGTATTTCTGGGATATCTGGGATATATGGGACTTGCACTGGTGTTCCATACCATGCTGTTTTTGTCCATGTGTAAGGACTACAAAAGGATTTCAGCCTTTTTCCTGATAGGTATGTTGATGGCGCTGCTTTTGGCTGCAATATTGGTCCATATATTTCATGTACAGGTCATCTATGCCATGATGATATCATTGGATTCGGGATTCTTATTAATTGGCAGTCTGGAGTTTGCTCAGATAAAAAGTTATTTCAGAGAGAACAGTGGAAGATACATGCCGGTTCTGGAATGTTTTAAATCAAACTGGCAGCTGGTTGTTACCAATACGCTTTATACGGTGGG
This sequence comes from Acetatifactor sp., assembly GCA_045597105.1. Lineage (GTDB taxonomy): Bacteria > Bacillota > Clostridia > Lachnospirales > Lachnospiraceae > Acetatifactor. The sequence continues at coordinate 25,950 of JAZODQ010000040.1, read as the reverse complement.
ACTTTATGTGCATAATTTTGTGTTCTGGACAACGGACATGGGCATGGTGGTAGCCAGGAGCTTTGTGTGTGCTACTACTTACGACATGGCCACTTGTCTGGCCATGCTTACCAATATTACAGCAAGTGTAATTTTTATTTCACGCGTAGAAATGAATTATCACGAAAGATACAAACGATATTCAGAAGCAGTTATCGGTGGGCGTGGGATGGATATCGATAATTCCAAGAACCGGATGTTCGAGCAGTTGGCAGAGGAATTGATGAATCTGGTCCGCATACAGTTTATTATTTCCGTTGTGATTTATTTGTTGGCCATTGTTTTTCTGCCACGATTAAATTTTGCCGGGCTGGTAATGCAGATATATCCGTGTCTGGCAGCAGGCTATTTCATCTTATTTATGATGTATTCTGCAATTATTTTCCTGTATTACTTTAATGATATGAATGGTGCACTGGTTACAGCGACGCTTTTCTTTGTAATCACGTTGGTGGGAAGTATCTGGTCCAGCGGATTGTCACCCATATGGTACGGTTTGGGACTGATTATCGGTTCATTGGTAGGATGGTGCGTGGCTTATTTCAGAATAAGATTTCTGGAGAGACACTTGGATATTCATACATTTTGTAAGGGCAGCATCATGCAAAGCGGGAAGGGAAGGAAGCCTTCCGGTAAAGTATATGATAATCCGTTTGTAAGAAAAAAAAGAGTAAAAGAATAAGCACTGGAATACTTTTAATACGTTAAAGTAGTGGAAGGTGAGGCATAATGAATATAGGTTTGATACTAAGGATAATAATGGTAATAGTAGGAGTTTTTCTGTTGTGTACGGTTGTGTCTTCTTTGGCAAGGCGTAAGATGACAGAGTCCTTTTGTCTGGCATGGGGACTGGTTGCAGTCAGTTTAGTTATCGGCGGATTTTTGCTTGAACCCAATCAATTGGGTTCATATATCAGTGGGACAGGTATGGTTTTGTTGACACTGATTGGATTTTGTGCACTCTACGTAGCCTATTATCTCAGCAGAAAAGTGGGAGAATTGCTAAGAAAAAATCAGGAAATTGCAATACAAGTGTCGCTTATGAAGCATGAAAATGAAGAAATGCAGAAGCAACTGGATGAGTTGAATGAGAAGATAAGGATGATGCAGTCATGAAAAAGGTCCTTTTTGTAATAAATACTTTGGGACAGGCCGGTGCAGAAACTGCGCTTTTGGAATTACTGCGGAAACTGGATTCCGAAGCATATGAGATTTCCCTGTATGTGCTTATGGGACAAGGGGAGATGGTGCATGCATTACCGGAATATGTTACGCTGCTGAACAGGCGCTATGATGATTGCTCTGTGCTTAGTGCAGAAGGAAAGCGGTACCTGATGAAGAATGTGTTTCGTGCCATGTTCAGACACTTAACCGTGGTTAAATTGATTCCTTATCTGATGCGTCATTTGATTGCGATGATAAGTAAGGCTAAAATTCAACCTGACAAGCTTTTGTGGCGGGTACTTTCAGATGGAGGAGAGCGTTTTGATGAGCAATTCGATTTGGCGGTTGCTTATCTGGAGGGCGGCTCTACCTATTATGTGGCAGACCATGTAAAAGCGAAGCAGAAGGCGGCTTTTGTGCATGTGGATTATGGCAAGGCAGGCTATAACCGTTCGTTAGACAGGGATTGCTATTTACAATACAACAAAGTGTTTGCGGTATCGGATGAAGTAAAGAATGCATTTTTGGAGGTATATCCGGAGTGCGCAGAGAGAACGGATGTCTTCCACAATATTCTGAATCATGAAAGTATTATAGGTAAATCCAAGGAGTCAGGTGGTTTTACGGATGATTTTCATGGAATAAGATTACTTTCCGTAGGCAGGCTGACAGCGCAAAAGGCTTTTGAAGTTTCTATTGAAGCCATGAAACTTTTAAAAGAGCAGGGGGAGCAGGTAAGATGGTATGTACTCGGAGAGGGTGACCAACGTAAGAAATTGGAAGAATTGGTAAAAACCATGGGATTGGAAGAGGATTTTCTGATGCCGGGTGCAGTGTCCAATCCCTATCCTTATATGGCACAGGCTGATATATATGTGCATGCCAGTCGCTTTGAGGGTAAGAGTATTGCCATACAGGAAGCACAGATACTGGGTAAAGCAATGGTGGTATCAGACTGTAGCGGTAATCGTGAACAGGTAATACCCGGAGTGGACGGACTTATGTGTGACCTGACACCGGAAGCAATCTGCAACGCAGTTAAGGAATTACTGCAGGATGCAGAGCTGGCAAAGCGTCTTGGGGAGACGGCAGCAAAGAAAAATGTGGGGGATGAATCAGAACTTAAAAAATTACTTTCCATGATATAGAAAGTGAGGCGTACATATGAAGAAGACCCAAAAGGATGTATTGATTGTAATTCCGGCTTATAATGAAGGTAAAACCATCGGTGCTTTGCTGGAACAGCTGGAAGCTCCGGAGATTGCAGAGATAGCGGATGTTTTAGTAATGAACGATGCTTCCAGAGATAATACGGGTGAAATTGTAAAAGAAAGAAAGCATGAGGTTATAACGCATATTTTCAACCTGGGATATGGAAGCGGGCTGCAGGGAGGATACAAATATGCGGCAAAGCGAGACTACAGGTATTTGATTCAGATGGATGCAGACGGTCAGCATGATGTATGTAATGTACTGACAATATATAATAAATTATTGGAGAAAGATGCAAACGGTAAAACGCCGGACATTGTTCTGGGCTCTCGATTTATGGAGGGAAGTGCACCCTATAAGTCCAGTTTGGTAAAGGATGTTGCGTATGTATTGTTCCGGTTTATTATAAAACTGGGAACAGGCAGGGATATAAAGGATCCCACCACCGGTTTGCAGGGGCTTAGCAGAAGAGCTTTTGTGCACTATTCGAAGTTTGGTAATTTTGATGACAAATATCCTGATGCGAATATGATTATGCAGATGCTTTTGCTGGGATATCGTTTGGAGGAGATACCGGCAGTAATGCATGTGCGTAAGGAAGGGGTCAGCATGCATTCGGGATTCAAACCCATTATTTATATGTTCCGCATGGCGTATTCCATATTGGCGGTATGGCTGCGAATAAGGGTATTTCATGTAGAGGTGGAGGCTACTGATGAAGGGGTTGTTTCGTAACTTTCTGGAAGGAAAATGGCGACTACAAAAATTGAATTATACAGAGGTGACGGAGCCTTTACTGAATCCTGCAAGGGGATGGTATAAGCTTTTTACATTTTCTATTGAGGAAGAACCTGATTTTGCGGAGCTGGCGTATAGTCTGGAGTATCAGCATAGTCTGGTTTTGGTATTGGTAGATATAGGCGGGTACAGTAACAGGGATTTGGATGATGAGGGCCTGAACAGGCTTAGGGAAATTATACGTTTCTTTGTGCGTAACGACAAGGATGTGATCCTACGCGTCACCTATGACCATGAAGGTAAGGCGCTGGAGAGGGAACCTTCCCTGTTTGTCCGGGTGCAGAAGCATATGACCCAGATAGCAAGGATACTACAGGAGTTTCCGGATTCTGTTTTTGTAATACAGGGATTGCTTGTAGGGAACTGGGGAGAAATGCATACCTCGAAATTTTTATCCACGGAAATGATGGAGCAGCTGGCAGAGCTTTTATGGCAACATCGCGGTGCCAGAAGCTTTCTGGCAGTGCGTCGGCCCATGTATTGGCGTGTCTTGGATGAAAAGGGTGCCACCGATGATATGGGATTGTATGATGATGGTATTTTCGGCTCTGAAAGTGATCTGGGTACCTATGGCAATAATGAAAGAGAGCTGGTTGGCTGGACCAATGCGTGGACCAGAGAAGAAGAACTGGAATTTCAGGACGAACTGTGCAAAAAGGTGCCAAATGGCGGTGAAGTGGTATGGGGGGATGAGTATACGCAGAATCTGACTCAGGAGCAGATTTTGCATGATTTGCGGAAGATGCACATTACTTACTTAAATAATGCCTATGATGCCAGAGTATTGAAACAGTGGAAGAGTATGGTTTACAGCGGTGCTGATGTATGGAACGGCAGAAGTCTGTATGACTATATAGGGGCCCATTTAGGGTATCGTTTTCTGATAAAGAAGGCTAATTTAACACATTTAAGGGAATTAGAAGCAGAGAATCTGTGTTTGTTGGAGATAGAAATCTGTAATATAGGGTTTGCGAATTTTTATCAGGAAGCAGTGGTTTATCTGGAGTGGACAGATGGACAGGGCAGGTATCAGAAAAAGCAACTTGCTTGTGATATGCGTGAGTGGAACAGTGGTAATTCCAAAGTAGTTGCATGCACGATTTCCGTAAGTGAAAGCGAATTATACATATCGGCAAACCGTATTTGGGATGACGCGCCCATACTGTTTGCGAACGGTGCAGATGCTGATGGCAGAACTTTATTGGGAAGCATCAGGAAACAGACATTTTGGGAAAGAGGTAAATAAGTGACTACATTATTCTGGTTATTAGAGTATGGCAAAGTCTTATTTGCATACGGGTTTATTATGTTTATATGGCCTTCCGTTATATTTCGGAAGTACCTGCGTGGAAAGGGTATGGCTTTCCGCGTGGCTTTTTGTGCCACAACGCAGATTGTCCTTATAAACTCGGTGGTGCTGATGCTGGGCTTGTTTCATATTCTGAATCCGTGGGTAGTCAGAATTCTTTTTTATGGCAGCTTTTTGTATACTATTTTAAAAGAAAAACCCATTGGGCAACAGCATTTGCAAAGGGCAAGAAGCCTGATGACAGGTACCTATGGGGTAAAGTCTCTTTTTTTGGATACCGGTATAGCTATAAAAAATTTGTATAAATGGTGTTGGAAGAGATTTGCCGCGGCAATGCAGGGCAATTGGATGGAATATGGGTTGCTGTTTATTGTGATTGTCTATGGAATGGTTTATTTTTCCTATGGAGCGTTTCAGGACTATTCCTATGGGGCTAGTGATATGTATCCCCATCATGCATGGACATATGGACTTGTAAACGGACAGATTTTTGCGGCCGGTGTATATCCGGAGGGTATGCACTGTTTCATTTATGCACAACACATTTTGTTTGGGATTAGTATTTACAGTTGTTTTTTGTTTACGGCAGGCATGCATGTTGTAGTATTTTTGCTTTCTGTATATATATTACTAAGAGAGGTTTTTAAATACAGGTATAGTCCTATTTTTGCGTTGGTCCTGTTTTTGACAGTGGATGCGCTGAGTGAGGATGGCGTATATAATATGTCGCGATTGCAATGGACGATTCCTCAAGAGTTTGGTTTGTTTACACAGTTTTTATGTGCGGCTTTTCTGGTAAAATATTTACGTAGCACCAAAAGAGTGCCCAGACCGCAGATAAAGGCAAAGCTGACAGCTTTCAAGGAGCGTATGGTGACCTTCAAACTTAAGAAACGGGCTTCAAAAACAGGTATTGTAAAGATACCCGCAGAACAACGGGTGCAGATGCCTGAGTTACGCGAAGAAGCGGTGGAGTTGGAACTTACCAAGGGCTATTGGGATGAGAATTTGCTGGTATTTATGTTGTCACTTGCAGCTTCTTTGGCAATTCACTTTTATCCTGTTATTATGGCCTTTTTCGTATGTGTTTCGTTTATTATTCTGGCCTTGGGTAAGGTGTTTAGTAGAAAGCGTTTTATTCCGCTGGTTACGTCGGTGTTTTTGGGCTTTATGATTGCAGTGATTCCTATGGCCGGGGCGTTAGCTTCCGGTATCGGTTTTCAGGGATCCATCGGATGGGCGCTTGAAATTATGGGGATCGAAGCAGATAAGGAGACGGTGGACGAGGAGCTGGAACTTCAGGATGAAATAGGAGTGCCGAAGGAGTCGCAGGAAGTTTCAGAGCAGGTAAGGACAGGCATATGGGATGTAATTTTCTCACCGGAGGTTGTAAAAGCATCAGATGTTGATGCCACAGGAAATGATGAATATATTCTACTGACGCTGACAGTAAAAAAAGAACAGGCGGCACTTGAAAAAGTGAAGGAGGTTTGGAAGGGACTGACTTCGGGGATATTGAGAAAACTCATGGTGGTATATAATGCATCATTTGTTGTTTTGTATAATACGGCAAGGGCAGAATTTTTTGTAGGCGGTATGCTGTTGGCACTTAGTATTTGGCTGCTTTACAGAATGGGTGCAACGATATACAAAAAAGTAACAGGAAAAGAGCAAGTGGATATTCGTTACTTTGATGGTTATTTTGCACTAATTGTATCATGTGTATTATTCCACTTTTTAATGGGAGGAACAAAAATCGGATTGCCTGCATTGATTGACCCGTCCAGATTATGTGCGTTGTGTCAGTTGTTTGCCATGTCAGTTGTACTAATCCCCATAGATATGATTTTCAGAGTGATTATGTATGTTGCAGATGAAGAAATGTTGAGTGCAATGGGGATATTGGGAGCAGTGGGTATCTATTTCGGAGTTATGGTAACCGGAAATTTTCATGGATATTTATACTATGGCTTTACCCGCTTTAATGGTGCTGTGATGACCACACATATGATTACCCAATCATTACCCAAGGAGTCCTATACTATTGTTTCACCTGTAGACGAATTGTATCAGGTTATTGACTCCGGTTACCATGAAGAATTGGTAACATTTATCAATAAGACTACAACGGATGATTACACCTTACCTACTGAGTATGTATTTTTGTTTTTGGAGAAGAAACCCCTTGAATATGCGCATAGTCACTTTTTTTCCGGGCCCGGATGGTTGGCCGAAGAGAAATATGTTGATTATTTTATTACCTATGTCAGCCAGTGTCCGAAGGTTTCTACATCTATTATATCGGCAGAGGTTGCAGCCATGCAGCGTAATGGTTTCGAGGAGTCATCCAGAATATATTCAAACCTGATGACACGTACCATTTTGGAATCAAATTTGTATGAGTGGTGTCAGGAATTTGAAAAGCTTTATCCCGGTGAATTACATACTTATTATGAGGATGAATTTGTTACATGTTACTATTTTAAGCAGAATAAATATAGCTTATATCAGTTGGGAATCAGGTAGGCAGAGATTAGAATGAAAGCAGGTAGGATATTACGGCGTATATTCCATGTAGCAGGAGTTTTATTATGTATCATACTTTTAGTTGTTATTTTGTGCAAAAGCTTGGAACTGTGGTATGAAAAAAGAGGGCATGGAAATGTGACGGCTATAAGTAATGTTTTCACGGAATCTGCCAGGAAACTGGATAATCCGAACAGGGGATTTTACCATATGCATGGTTTCCTGATTACTGATAAGGAGACAACGTTTACGCAAGACGTTGTAAACAGGTATAGTCAGGATGAAGGAACCGGACTTAGTTTGGTGCAAATTAATTTACAGTATTATCGGGATGGTGTCATTTCAGAGAGAGGGTTGGAGAATATGGAAAGACTTTTCTCTGAATTGGCAAACACGGATAAGCAGTTTATAATACGTTTTCTTTATGATTGGCATGGAGAAAACAGGGAGCAGGAGCCGGAAGATTTGGACATAATCCTGACTCATATGGAGCAGGTAGGACCTATTCTCCGTAAATATAAAGACAAAATATTTACACTGCAGGGACTTTTTGCAGGAAACTGGGGTGAGATGAATGGGACTCGGTATACATCGGCTGAGGATATGCAGATCCTTGCGAAGCAGTTGGAAACAGTTACTGATGCTTCCACATATCTGGCGGTTCGTATGCCCATGCAGTGGAGGAGGATTACACAGATAGGTGATGCGGCGCAGATTACAGCCGAAGAAGATGGAATCCCCTACAGATTGGGACTATACAATGACGGTATGCTGGGCAATTGGAGTGACTGTGGTACATATGGTAATCGCACCAAAGAAGAGGATGGATGTTTTACTTATTGGAACAGGGAGCAGGAGCTGGCCTTTCAAGAGGAGTTGTGTAAGCTGGTACCCAATGGCGGTGAGGTCATAGTGGATAATTCTTACAATGATTTTGAGAATGCACTGCGGGATATGCGTCGGATGCATGTAACTTATTTGAATGGTGACTATGATAGTAAGGTATTGGAGAAATGGGCAGCAACAACTGTATCCCGGGAAGGGTGTTTCTATGGAATGGATGGTTTGTCTTATATAGAGCGCCATCTGGGATATCGGCTGGTAATTCGTGATGCGGCATTAGATTACCGATACATGGAAGATGTGCTGCATGCGACGGTAGAACTGCAAAATGTAGGGTTTGCACCCATATATAAGGATGTAGCTGTAAAGCTGGTTTTGGAGAGCAAAGGAAACGAAGAGACGCAGGTTTTTGTAGCTGAAACAGATATCGGAACTCTGACGGGAGGCAATCTTTGGGAGGAAACTGTGGTGATTAAGCAGGAGATTCCATTAGGAGGCAGGCCTGCAGGGGAGTGTAAAGTATACCTGTGCATTGAGGATTGTGCCACAGGGAAGCAGATATTGCTGGGTAATGAGCAGGATGCGACTATAAAGGGATATTTGTTAGGAACTGTAATGTTGGAGGAAGCAGGTTCCCTCATGGAAGAGGGAAAAAGGAGGCTGAAGGAACTATATGGCAGTGGAAATTGACTTTGTCATAACCTGGGTAGACGGTTCGGATGAGGAGTGGCAGAAGGAAAAGAGAAGATATAGTCAAAGCGATGTGCATGATGATAATGCCTCACGTTATCGTGACTGGGAAATGCTGAAATATTGGTTTCGCAGTGTGGAAAGGTATGCGCCCTGGGTTCGGAAGATTCATTTGGTAACATGCGGGCATCTGCCTAAGTGGCTGAACACAAAGCATCCGAAGCTTCATATTGTGAAGCATGAAGATTATATTCCGAAGGAGTTTTTGCCTACCTTTAACAGTAATGTAATCGAGATATATATGAACAGGATAGAGGGGCTTGCAGAGCATTTTGTGTATTTTAATGATGATATGTTCCTTACCAAAGAGATTAAGCCGGAGATGTTTTTTGTAAAAGGTTTACCTTGTGATATGCTGGCATTTCAGCCGGTTGTAGCAAATCCTAAGAATCCGGTGATGTCCCATATCCTATTAAATGATTCATTGGTACTTTGTAAGTACTTCAATAAAAGAGAATGTGTCAGAAAGCGTCCGGGAGATTATTTCAAAATAGGATATCCTCTGATGTATTTCTGCTATAATATTTTGGAAATGGCTTTTCCGTTATATACCGGTTTTTACAGTGTGCATGGTCCCTCGCCTTTTTTAAAGGAATCCTTTGAAAAAGTGTGGGAAAAGGAAGAGAGTGTGCTTACCGGTATGTCAGGTAATCGTTTTCGCAGTGAAGGAGATGTGACCCAGTATTTGTTCCGTGAGTGGCAGAAGCTGGAGGGAAATTTTAAACCCACTAACATACTGAAAGACTTCCGCTATTATGAAATCGGCAGGGATGGAGATAAACTTTTTGAGGCTATTCGTAAGCAGAAAAGCAGAGTAATGTGTATCAATGATACCTGGTCCGGTGATGATTTTGAGGAAGTGAAGGAAAGGTTGCATGAAGCTTTTCAGGCTGTTTTGCCGGAAAAGTCGGCATATGAGCTTGTATAAGCAGATGTATGTTACAAAAGAAGGTTGTAATCTAATGATTTAGGAGGGATGGCTGTGACACAAAGGAGCAGAACGGAATACTCGGCGCGAAATACAACAGTAGCGGTTGTGGCAAGAGTGACAGCCATTCTGCTGGGGTTTGTCACCAGAGTTGTATTCACCCATACACTCAGTGCAGATTATGTGGGTATCAGTGGGTTGTTCAAGGATATCTTAAATGTGCTGGCATTGTCTGAACTGGGTGTGGAGACTGCAATAACATATGTATTGTACAAGCCCATATCCGAGGGGGATGTAGAAAAGCAGAAATCCCTGATGCAATTATATAAGTCCTTCTACAGGCTGGTTGCAGGCTTTGTTTTAGTGGCAGGTCTGTTGATTATCCCCTTTATGGACGTACTCATTAAGGATCAGCCTGATGTGGAACATCTGATACTTATTTATCTGATGTACTTATTCAACTCGGTGTTATCTTATTTTTGGGTGTACAAGAGAACCTTAATTGATGCTCATCAGCTTAGTTATATAGGTGTATTATATTCTACAGTGTTTTTACTGATACAGGATGTGCTGCAGATCGTGATATTGCTGCTTACAAGGAATTTCATTTTATTCCTGTCTGTTTTGATATTATGTACCATTGCAAATAATATCTGTATATCTGGCAAAGCGAATAAAATGTATCCTTATCTGAAGGATAAAAATGTACAGAAGCTTTCAAAGGAGGAAAAGCAGGGAATTATCCAAAATATCCGAGCCATGATGCTGCATAAAATAGGCGGCGTATTGGTAAATAATACAGACAATCTCTTGCTTTCCGCATTGGTGGGAACATTGAGTGTGGGAAGGTATTCCAATTATTATCTGATTATCGGTTCAGCCAGACAGGTGCTGGAGCAGTTTTTTCGCGGGATTACTGCCAGTGTAGGTAATATGGGGGTAAAAGAGAGTAAGGAGCAGATAAAAAAGATTTTTGAGACCTCTTTTTTCATCGGTCAGTGGCTTTATGGTCTGGTGGCTATTTGTCTGTATGAGGTGATTGATGTTTTTGTAGGAGTAAGTTTCGGTGAACAATATGTATTTCCGGGCAGAGTGACTCTGATACTGTGTCTGAATTTCTATTTGACCGGTATGAGACAGGCAACGCTGGTATTCAGGGATTCCATGGGATTGTTTCGTTATGACCGATATAAGTCCATTGCAGAGGCAATCATTAATCTTGTGGTGTCATTGATATTGGGACATTATATGGGAACGGTGGGGGTATTCCTGGGGACGATGTTTAGTACTGTGACAACCTCCCTATGGGTGGAACCTCTTATGTTGTATAGACACAAGCTAAAAGAATCCTGTAAGGGCTATTTCTTAAAATATGCTTTGTACGCTGGAGTTACCTTCCTTTTGTGGTATGGAGTGGATAGACTTTGTAGGCAAATTACCGGCAACCCGGTGGTTGTTTGTGTGTTGCGTATACTGGTTTGTATGGTAATTACGAATCTGGTATATCTGATTTTGTATCATCGTACCGGAGAGTTCAGACTTTTGTGGAATAAGGCGATAGGTCTGCTGTGTAGATATTTGAAAAAGAATCAGGTGGCGGATTAATCCTCTTAGGAGAATGTAAATGAGTGATAAAGAGAGTGTAAATCAGATGAAAAAGGCAGGAGCAGGGCTCTCTGTAGAGGAGCAATATTTGTTTGAGCTGCTTCGGAGGAGTTTGACAGAGTGTGTGACTCCAACGGAGAGTTCTCAGGATGAATTGCCTAAGGAGATTGATTGGAACAAGTTGATATACATGGCCAAGCAGCACAGTGTACTTTCTCTGCTATATAATGTGCTTGCAGAGGAGGAAAGGCTGGCTGGTGAGGCTCGTAAGCAGCTGGAACAGGTAGCTCAAAGTATTGTTCGGCAGAATTACAGATTGCTTTTTTTGAGCAAGCATCTGGTGAAAGAACTGACGAAAGCCAAAGTGCCGGTGGCGGTACTTAAGGGTGTGGCCACAGCAGGTTTTTTCCCTACACCGGAACTGCGTAAATCGGGAGATGTGGACCTACTTTTATTGGATAAAAGCAAGCAGGACGTTGCTAAGCAAATTATGGAAGGTATGGGAGCGGTGGAAGAACCCATCCAGCGTTCACACCATCATGTGACCTATGGTATAAGAGAGGGTATAGAGCTGGAACTGCATACCATGCTGGCGGAGCCCTTCGATAATGAAAAGATGAATCGATATATGGAGTCACTTCTGGCGGATTGCAGATCACATGTACAGTATCAGGAGGTTATGGGGGTGTCGCTTCCTATATTGACCGGTGCCTATCATGCCTATGAACTGCTATTACATATGCTACAGCACTTCCTTCGTTCCGGATTTGGTCTGAAGCTTTTGTGTGACTGGGTAGCATTCTGGAATGGGGAGCAGGGGAGTGAAGAAGAAAAATTGTATATCAGGCTGGTGGAGGAAAGTGGTGTGAAGGGCTTTTCGGATATGGTAACGCTGGCTTGCTGTCAATATATGGGTCTGGATGAAAAGAAAGTAGAATTTATGCAATTGCCCACTGACTATGATGTGGAGGGCTTTGTGAAGGAAATATTGGAGGCGGAGGAATTCGGTAGATCTTCCGAAGAACGAATGGTAACATTGCGGGGCACTTCATTCATGGATTATGTACGTGAATTTCACCATCAGATGCATCTGAATTTTCCGAATGCAGGAAAAGTGTTTTTGTTCTGGCCGATACTGTGGGTGGTTACCTTGGTACGTTTTCTTCGCAATAACCGCAGAGTACGTGGTGTGTCCGGTATGGCAGTGCTGAAAAAGGCAGGACAGCGCAGCAAATTTATGGAGCAGATGAAACTCTTTAAATAATTATTAAATTGTCGAAAAATAGTGAGTAACCTATTGACACATATTCCGGCGTTAGATATACTAATAGTAGGAAAGTACTAGTTTGGATTACGATACCTGTTAATTAGTCATAGAAAGGTAGAGGATAAAATTATGAAAAAATACGAAAGACCGATGGTACTGGTAAATGAAGAGATGAGTGAAGGCGTATACGCTGCAAGTGGCGAGTGTTTCTTACTCCAGAATGCCTGGGAACCGTACAATGAGTATGGTACAATTCACTACAAGTTGGGTGCAAATTTAAATTATGATCAGCCGGGAATGTGGCATACGAATGAAAACTGGACTGCTCTTGCCACGGTTGATGGCGTTACGATTGATGTCAAGGTATTAGGTACCGGTATTGTTTGTACCAAAGCAGAGTGTGGCAATAAAGAGATTACGATAGAGGGTATTACACCTACCACTGATGGTGCGATTATAAGAATTTGTATCCCGGGGGCAAGTATAAATGCAACCGGCGGTTTCGATTTCCAGTTGTATGTGGATTCTACAACACCGGCCTCCATTAACAGTATAAGTGTTGCTTGTGAGCATCATTTCTAAAATGTGCAGGCTGTGGAAGGTAAGCTCTTGTATTAGTTAGAGTGTACACAAATAAATATGCAGAAGAAACAAAATAAAAGGAGGTTATGTGTGTACATAACCTCCTTTTTAAGGTATTATAAAAAGGTAAATGTAACCGTTTCTTTTGATAAGGTATGTTATGAAAGAAAGATTAAGATTTTTCATCAACAGAATAAAGGCAGGCAGACTGCAGGAAATGTGGAAGCAGACCGCATGGATCTACCGGTATGCAAAGGGCTATTGGCTCGCCATGATTTTTTACACTTTGATAGGAATGGTGGGTACGGTTGTGTCTTTGTGGACCGGATTGGTATCTAAAGATTTGGTGGATATTATCACCGGACATGAAACAGGTGCGGTGGTGAAAACTTTTTGTATGATGATTGGCCTGAACATAGGTACATCCCTGGTGAATATGATGACCGATTATGCTTCAAGCTACATCAGTATGAAAGTGGACGCGGAGATAAAGTCTGATATTTTTGGGAAAATATTGATTACGGATTGGGAATCGCTGACAGGCTACCATACCGGTGATTTATTGACCCGCTGGAGCAGTGATGCGGGAAATATTTCCAGTGGAGTTCTTCATTTTGTGCCAAATATGATAGTGGTAGTGTTCCGCTTTATCAGTGCATTTGCCATGGTCATGTATTATGATCCGACATTTTTGATTTTTGCCTTTTTAGGCATGCCGGTAAGTATGATTTTATCGAAGACTCTGATGCGCCGTATGGTAAGTAATAATGAGCGTAGTGCGGCAATGGGAGCGAAAATGTCCGGTTTTAATCAGGAGGCATTTTCGAATGTGCAGACTATTAAGGCATTTGACTTAGTCAGGTTGTATATAGAAAGGCTGAAAAATCTGCAGCAGGAATATATCAGCATGCGTCTGGAGTTCAAGAAAATGTCGATAGGTACATCTCTGCTGTTATCTACGGTAGGATTAATGGTTTCCTATTCAGCATACGGATGGGGTATATATCGCGTATGGAGCGGCGCTATCAGTTACGGTACCATGACGATGTTTCTGTCCTTATCAAGCACTTTGACCGGCTCTGTACATAGTCTGACCGGATTGATACCTACGATTATCAGTCTGACTACCTCTGCAGGTCGATTGATGGATATTGTGGAGATGCCTCGTGAGGATTATAGCCGGGATGATGAGGTTTTACGATTTGCACAAGCCCATCGGGACGAAGGTATCAGTTTGAAAATTGAAGAGGCAGATTATGCCTATCGAAATGGTACGCAGGTATTTGAAGGTGCGTCCATAGAGGCACATCCCCATGAAATTATAGCATTGGTAGGACCTTCGGGAGAAGGAAAAACTACGATGATGCGGTTGCTTCTGTCGTTAATAAGTGCCCGGGACGGTAGTGCCAAATTATATGCGGGCAGCAGAGATATAGAGTCGGTGCAGGCAGATGTCATAGATATGTCACCTTCCACCCGAAAGCTCTTTTCCTATGTGCCCCAGGGTAATACTATGTTCTCCGGAACCATTGCGGAAAATATGCGTAATGTGAAGCCGGAGGCTGCGGATGAGGAAATCATAGAAGTACTGAAGCTTGCATGTGCCTGGGATTTTGTGAACAAGCTGCCGGATGGTATCCATAGTAAGGTGCAGGAGAGAGGTGGCGGTTTCTCTGAAGGACAGGCACAGAGACTTGCTATAGCCAGAGCGCTTTTGCGTAAGTCACCGCTACTTTTGCTTGATGAGGCTACCTCTGCGTTGGATGTGGCTACAGAGAGAGCAGTGCTGCGTAATATTATGCAGGATGAATATCCCCGTACCTGCATCGTGACAACACACAGGCCTACTGTGCTCAGTGCATGTAACAGAGTATATGCCATAAGGGATAAAAAGTGTGTAGTGCTAAATGAAGAGGAAATAGATGAAATGGTGAGAGGCTTTTAGTCCTCCCACCATTTTTTTTTAGAATGATTGGTGCAGATATTTATCAATGGTTTCTTTCATCACCCTTGCAGCTTCTACAGCAGGCGTGCAGAATAATCGGCATATCAAAATATGAGGCGCAAAGGTATTTACTGCTTTCAGATTACGGTCAAAGAGGCGCGTAGTCCAGGAAGGGGAAATCAGTCTTTGCAATACCAGTAGTCGCTTTTCATCAGCCTTTAAGGTTTGGGTATAATTTGCATTTCCGCGCTTTAATAAAATAATGCCCCCTAAAGGATGGGTTTGGGTGTCGCAGATACCGGAGGTGCCGCACCAGGGGATGCCATGTACTACGGGGCAGGAAAGAGCAACGTTTGCCTTGTCCGTATCAGCCGCGGCGGGTAGGGATTCCATGGCAATGAGATTTAAATCACCGTTAATAGCGGATACATCATAAAGTTCCTGCCAAAGACCTGCATGGGTGGACTTGCCGGTACCTGAAGAGGCTGAGAATAACCATGCCTTTCCTTCGTACAGGATGGAGGCAGAGTGCAGTGCTACCATGTGATGACGTTGTGCCAGATACAGATATACATGGCGTGTGGCGTGGAAAAATTCCTGACGGAAGTCGTCAGCATAAGTTCCCTGACAGTAGTAGCAGGCATATTTTCCGTCCTTTAGCAGATGAATTTGCTTTATATACTGAAAAGAAGGGAAGTGCAGGATGTATTTGTCCTTACATTCCGTGACGGCCAGCTCCGGGTTTTGCAAAAGGAGTATCCCGTTTTCATGTACGGAAGGTATGTAGGGCAGCAGTTCAATACGCATATCAGCGTTAGTGCTTTGTTCACACACAAACGGTTCAAATTCCATAGGATAAATTGCTGCGGGAATATATAGTTCGCACACCAATCCGGCGATTTGCAGACTTTTGTAATAGGGTGTCTGTATCTCATCAGCGGATAACGATGACAGTAAGATGCCATAAGATTTTAATTGGGTCACAAAGAGTTCGATATCTCCGCGTAGCGCAGGAATGTCATCGGGTGCTAATTCATAATGCTTCACACAGGCATCCAGTAATGTTTCAAGGGATTGCTCTGTTTTAAGAAGCTTCCACAGATAAACACCGGTTTCATTAATCCGCATGCCACGATGATGGTCCGCAATCATCTGGCCCACCGGTAGCAGATATGGTACCTTTGCAATTCGTCTTAATACATAGGATGGATTTTGAATCATGGAGCATATTCCCTTTCTCCGGAAAGTATTTTGTACAATGTGACTTCATTCCGAATTTCTTACAGTTTATTATAGTATATTGTGTCAAAAAATGCTACAATGCAAAGAGAAAATAATGGAGGATTATGGACCTTATGGAGAGTCAGAAGGTGGACGTGGAAAAATTACTTTTGGAAGGAAATACTGTACAGCTTCCCCCTATCGGATACAGTATGTATCCGGTGATTGTGCCCGGGCGGGACAAAGTAGTGATCGTGCCGTTAGGTGAGAAGGACTGCCTGAAGCGCGGAGATGTGGTGTTGTACCGTAGGGATGGCAGTGTGCTTGTATTGCATCGCATCTGGAAAGTCAAGGCAGACGGCTTTTATATGGTAGGGGATAATCAGCGGGAAATCGAAGGTCCTCTTCGCAGGGATCAGATCAGGGGGAAGATGACTGTTTTGCTACGGAAAGAGAGAGAAATTTCCACGGAGGATTTCAGATATCGTCTATTTACCGGTATCTGGCTGTGGCTAAGACCCTTCAGACCTTATATATCCAGAGTAGTGGCGGCGATAAAATACCGCCTAAAGGCGCTGAAAAAGAATTCATAAAAAATAAAGGAAATGGAACTTTTTTACAGAATATATTATTTAGGAGAGTTTTTTGCTTTAGGTTTGGCGAAAGGCCGGAGAGAGAGGCAAGTATGACAATTAGAGAAAGCTTGGAGATGCGTGAAAAGGAATATTTAAGTCCCTATGCCACACTGAGTATGAATTCCAAAGGTAGAAGTAAGGAAGAAGAGCAGTGTGATATCAGACCCGTTTTCCAAAGAGACAGGGACAGAATTATTCATTGTAAGGCTTTCAGAAGATTAAAGGACAAGACACAGGTATTTTTGACTCCTGAGGGAGACCATTACCGTACACGTTTGACGCACACATTGGAAGTAGCCCAGAATGCCCGCACCATAGCCAGAGCGCTGAAGTTGAATGAGGAGCTGGTGGAGGCAATTGCATTGGGACATGATTTGGGGCACACACCCTTTGGGCATGCAGGAGAGAGGGCGCTGAACAAAATTTGTCCCCTTGGGTTTGAGCACAGTCAGCAGAGTGTACGTACTGTGGACAGACTGGAAAAGGGCGGTCAGGGACTAAATCTTACCTTTGAGGTTAAGGATGGTATTTTGAATCATCAGACCATCGGCAAACCTCACACATTAGAAGGAAAGATCGTGCGCCTGTCAGATAAGATTGCATACATACATCATGATATGGATGATGCTATCAGAGGCGGTATACTGACAGAAGCGGATGTGCCTATGGATATTCGTGCAGTTATCGGTAATACTACGGGTGAAAGACTGAATTGCTTCATCCATGATATTGTAACTGCCAGCATGGGTAAGGATGATATCGTGATGACGGAGCCGGTAGCAAATGCCATGAAGCAGATTCGCAGCTTTATGTTTGAGAGAGTGTACCAGAATCCGGATGCCAAGAGTGAGGAAAGCAAGGCCGAGATGCTGATGGAAACCCTGTACACGCATTTTCTCAAGAATATTGATGACTTGCCGGAGGAGTTTTTGAATCTGATATCCGAGGGCGAATTAAGAGAAAGAGTGGTCTGTGATTATGTAGGTGCCATGACGGACCGTTTTGCCATTGCCATGTATGATGAGATATTTATTCCCAAATCGTGGCATATATAAGACAGATAAGGTTCAGGTACCTGTCTGTGATAATTTAAACCTGAAGTCCAAGGCTTGCGGGTTTTTGGAGAGGCTTATATACGGGAATGTACTATTCAGAAGAGATTGTAGAAGAAGTCAGAATGAAAAATGATATCGTGGACGTGATATCAGGATATGTGAAGCTGCAAAAGAAGGGTGGAAACCATTGGGGGCTGTGTCCCTTTCATAATGAAAAGTCACCCTCTTTTTCCGTGTCCGGCAGTAAGCAGATGTATCATTGCTTTGGATGTGGTGCGGGAGGTAATGTATTTACCTTTGTAATGAATTATGAAAACTTTACGTTTCGGGAGTCCATCAAGCTTTTGGCAGACAGAGCGGGAGTTCATCTGCCGGAGGTGGAGGATTCTGCGGAGGCGAGACAAAAACAGAATAAGCGGGCCAGACTGCTGGAGGTTAACAAGGAGGCTGCAAAGTTCTTTTTCTATCAGCTTCGCTCGCCCCAGGGAGAGATTGGCAAAAATTACCTGGAAAAGCGTCAGCTGTCTGAAGAAACACTGCAGCGTTTTGGACTGGGCTATGCGGGCAAAAGCGGCGCGCATTTGGTACAGTATTTGAAGCAAAAGGGTTTTGCGGACGAGGAAATCAAAGAGGCCGGACTGGCGAATTATTCTGAGAGACATGGTCTGACCAGTCAGTTCTGGAACAGGGTAATGTTTCCCATACAGGATGTACAGAACAGGGTTATCGGCTTCGGTGGTCGCGTCATGGGGGACGGCGAGCCGAAGTATCTGAATTCACCGGAAACACCGGTATTTGATAAAAGGCGTAATCTTTACGGTCTGAATTATGCACGCACAGCAAAAGCTGGTAATATCATCCTTTGTGAGGGTTACATGGATGTAATTGCTTTGCATCAGGCAGGATTTACCCAGGCGGTAGCATCTTTAGGTACCGCATTTACTTCAGAGCAGGCCAGTTTGCTGCACAGATACACGGAAAATGTACTCCTTGCATATGATAGTGACGGAGCCGGCGTAAAAGCGGCCCTGAGAGGCATCGGTATCCTGCGGGAGTCAGGACTTATGGGCAAGGTCATCAATATGAAGCCTTACAAGGACCCGGATGAATTCATTAAGAATCTGGGCAGGGAGGCATTTCAGGAGCGGATTGACCAGGCAGAAAACAGTTTCTTTTTTGAGATTCGTGTGCTGTCTGAGAATTACAATATGAATGACCCGGAGGAAAAGACCAGGTTTCACCGTGAAATTGCCAAGAAACTGTGTGAGTTCTCGGAAGAGGTGGAGCGTGACAATTATCTTCAGGCCATTGCAGAGAAGTATTTCATAGGTATTGAGAATCTGCGTAAGCTGGTAAGCTCCTACGCGGCGCAGACCGGGCTTGTAAAGCCTATAGAGCGCCCTAAAACAGGACAGGCCAAGACCAATACCCAGGAAGAGAATAACAAGAGGTCACAAAGGTTATTGCTTACCTGGATTGGAGACGAGCCCCGGCTTTATGACAAGATTAAAAAATATATTTCGGCACAGGATTTTACGGAGCCGTTATACAGGCAGGTGGCAGAGAAATTATTTCAGAATCTGGAGCAGAATGTCTTTAGTCCTGCCGGCATCATCAGTATGTTTGAGGATGAAGAGGAACAGAGACAGGTGGCGCAGCTGTTTAATACGAATCTGCCGGAATTGTCCACCAAGCAGGAGAGGGAAAAAGCATTTCATGATATTATACTGGCTGTAAAGA
The DNA here is from genome assembly GCA_045597105.1 of Acetatifactor sp. Classification (GTDB taxonomy): domain Bacteria; phylum Bacillota; class Clostridia; order Lachnospirales; family Lachnospiraceae; genus Acetatifactor. Next base: position 6,331 of record JAZODQ010000040.1, on the reverse strand, counting down.
GGGCAAGCTACGAGTTCTATACGGCACAGATGGGAGCGGATGTAAATGCGCTTACCAGAGTGATTGAGGGTAAAAAAGCACTGGAAGAACTGGCGAGGACGCATATTTCGCCGGATTAAGGTAAAAATAGTGGCTGATAGCAAAAGAAGACTATAATGATATGGAGAAGGGCGGATACACAAAATGGATGAAAACATGCAGGTAAAATTTGATGAGAAAGTAAAGGAGCTGCTGGCACTGGCAAAGAAAAAGAAAAATTTTCTTGAGTATCAGGAGATAGTTGATTTTTTCACTGATTTGCCCCTTGGTGAAGAACAGATGGAAAAGGTCCTGGAAACCCTGGAGCAGAAGGGCGTGGATGTGCTGCGTATTACCGAGGGTGATGATATGGACATCAGTGATGAAGAAATCATCCTGACGGAAGAGGATGAGGTGGATGTGGAAAACATTGACCTGAGTGTTCCCGATGGTGTCAGTATCGAAGACCCGGTACGTATGTACCTGAAGGAAATCGGTAAAGTTCCCCTGCTTAGTGCGGACGAGGAAATTGAACTGGCAAAACGCATGGAGAACGGTGATGTGGAGGCCAGAAAGCGTCTGGCAGAGGCAAACCTTCGACTGGTGGTAAGTATTGCCAAGCGTTATGTAGGACGCGGCATGCTGTTCCTGGATTTGATTCAGGAAGGAAATTTAGGTCTGATAAAGGCAGTGGAAAAGTTTGATTACAACAAGGGGTATAAATTTTCTACCTATGCAACATGGTGGATTAGGCAGGCGATTACGCGTGCTATCGCAGATCAGGCCAGAACCATCCGTATCCCCGTGCATATGGTGGAGACAATCAATAAGCTGATCCGTGTGAGCAGACAGCTTTTGCAGGAACTGGGCAGGGAACCGTCTCCGGAAGAAATCGCGGTGGAGATGGACATGCCTGTGGATAAGGTGCGTGAGATTATGAAAATCAGCCAGGAACCGGTATCTTTGGAGACACCCATCGGTGAGGAAGAAGACAGTCATCTGGGAGATTTTATACAGGACGAAAATGTACCGGTGCCTTCTGATGCAGCTGCATTTACTCTGTTGAAGGAACAGCTGGTAGAGGTACTCAGTACTCTGACCGAAAGGGAGCAGAAGGTGCTGCGTCTGCGTTTCGGACTGGATGACGGACGTGCCCGTACCCTGGAGGAAGTAGGTAAGGAATTTAACGTTACCAGAGAGCGTATCAGACAGATTGAGGCAAAAGCCCTTCGTAAGCTGCGTCATCCCAGCCGTAGCCGTAAGTTAAAGGATTATTTGGAATAGGATATAACATGAGTAAAATGATTAATTTATCGGACAGATTACGCACTGCTGCCGGCATGGTGACTGTAGGAAACAAAGTGGTGGATGTGGGGTGTGATCACGGATTTGTATCCATTTATCTGGTGCAACAGGGTATCAGTCCCCGGTGTCTGGCTATGGATGTGCGTACAGGTCCGCTGTCCGCAGCCAAAGAGCATGTGGCACAGTATGGGCTGCAGGCTTACATAGATACCAGATTATCTGACGGATTGCAGGCATATGAGGCAGGAGAAGCCGATACCATGCTTTGTTGCGGAATGGGTGGACCGCTGATGGCAAAGATACTTTCTGACAGCCATGAGAAGGCACAGAAACTTTCTGAGCTGATTCTGCAGCCCCAGTCTGAAATACCGGAGTTTCGGGTGTTTTTAAGAGAGAATGGTTATCAAATCCTGGAAGAAGATATGGTATATGAGGAAGGAAAATACTACTTCCTGATAAAGGCCACACCGGAGAATGGTGGAGATACCGTAGAAGATAAAGAAATGCAGGTGCTCTATGACTGGTTCGGTAAGGATAATCTGTTGAAACATCATCCCGTACTGAAGCAGTATCTGGAGTTTCGTCTGGCAGGTATAGAGAAAATCAGACAACAGCTGGAAAAAGGCAGCACGGAGTGTGTGCAGGAGGAAAACGGAAAACCAAAGCAGGATGCCTTGGAAGAGAAAGAGTTCAGAACCGCAGCACGTCTGCAGGAACTGGAGGCAGAGAAAGCCCTGATAGACCGTGCGTCGGCTTTTTTTGAGAAACAGTAAATAGCAAAAGAGAATAAATCCTGGAGGAAGAGTATATGGCAGTAGTTAAGATAAACGGTGTAGAGAAGCAGTATCCCAAGGGAACAAGTTACGAAACAATTATTGAAGAATATCAGCAGGAATATGAGAATCTGATCGCGCTGGTGGCAGTAGACGGTAAGATTCGCGAACTGTTTAAAAAACTGTCAGGGGATTGTGAACTGAAATTTTTTACCATGAAGGATGCAGTGGGGTATAAGACCTATGTCAGATCTGCAACCATGCTTTTTATGAAGAGTATATATGATATTTTCGGACAGGAAAGTGCCGGAAAATGCCGTGTAGACTTTACCATCGGAAATGGACACTATATCAATCCAAGAGCGAGTATTCCTGCTACGGCAGAGAATGCGGAAAAGATTAAAGCACGTATGCTGGAGCTGGTGGAAGCAGGAACGCCCTTTATGAAGAAGTCCTATCCTTTGGATGAAGCCATGGATCTTTTTGCAAAGCAGGGATGCATGGATAAGGTAGATTTGTTTAAATACCGCAGAACTTCCTTTGTAAATGTATATGAGATGGAGGGCTATAAGGACTATTATTATGGCTTTATGCTGCCCAATGCAGGTTATATTAAGTGGTTTGATGTAATTGCCTATGATGACGGATTTATGCTTCTGTTACCCAAGAGAAAGAATCCCAAACAGGTAGAAAGTTTTAAAGAAAGCAAGATGCTGTTCCGGACACTGAAGGAATCCGAAGAATGGGGTAGAAAAGTGGGCATTGAAACTGTAGGCCAGCTGAATAACCAGATATGCAGCGGTTCCTTAAGTGAGCTGATACTGGTGCAGGAGGCAGAGCAGGAGAGAAAAATCGGTGAGATAGCCAAGGACATCGTGAATCGTGGAAATGTAAAGTTTGTCATGATCGCAGGACCTTCCTCCTCCGGTAAGACCAGCTTTTCCCATAGAATTTCCATACAGCTGCGTACACTGGGTAAGACGCCCCATCCTATTGCATTGGATGATTATTTCGTAGATCGTGAGCTGACACCCAGAGATGAAAACGGTGATTATAATTTTGAATGTCTGGAAGCAATTGATGTAAAGAAATTTAATGAGGATATGACCAGGCTTTTAGCCGGAGAGAGAGTGGAACTTCCCACCTTTAACTTTAAGACCGGTAAGCGTGAATACAGAGGCAATTATAAGCAACTGGGCCCGGATGATATTCTGGTAATTGAAGGTATCCATGGTCTGAATGAAAAGACCTCTTACACTTTGCCTGATGAGAGTAAGTATAAGATTTATATCAGTGCACTTACCAATATAAATGTAGATGAGCATAACCGCATACCCACTACTGATGGCAGATTGCTCAGACGTATGGTCAGAGATGCACGCACCCGCGGAACACAGGCCAGAAGAACCATCGAAATGTGGCCTTCCGTCAGAAGAGGTGAGGAGGAAAATATCTTCCCCTTCCAGGAAGAAGCGGATGCAATGTTTAACTCTGTGCTGATTTATGAACTGGCAGTGTTGAAACAGTTTGCGGAGCCTTTGCTGTTCCAGATTCCTAAGGGTGCTCCGGAATACTATGAGGCTAAGAGACTGTTAAAATTCTTAGACTATTTCCTGGGTGTGACAAGTGAAAGTCTGCCGAATAACTCTATTTGCAGGGAGTTTGTGGGCGGAAGCTGTTTTAATGTGTAGTAGACTAAATTAGTAGAAGGACGAAGCAGCTGCATAAATTACCGGAGTAGTTTATGCAGCTTTTGAAATAAGGAGAACTACCCATGCATGAATCAGTAAGTGAAAATCAGAAGGGTAATATGATACAGTGTGCCTCCTGCGGGGCGCAGTTTGATGAGATGCTGCCGGAGTGTCCCTATTGCGGAAATGCCAGTATCAAAGGAGCGCAGGCAGAGTATATGGAGAAGCTGGAAGCTGTGCGCAGTGATATGGCAGCACTGGGACAGGCGCCCATGGAAGAGACCAAAAAGGAACTGAAGAAGCAGGGACGTTTTACAATAAGCGTACTGATCATTATAGCAGCAGTGGTGGGACTCTTATTTGCAGTCAGTTTTATGTATTATAACGAGGATAGGGACCGACGGAAGGATTATGAATGGCAACTTAAGAATTACCCTGTATTAAATGAGCTTTATGAGCAGGGAGAATATGAAGAATTATTAGTTCTCTATGAAAAGGCATGTGAGGAGGATGCACCCATATATGACTGGGAGCATTGGGAGTTTTGTTCCGTATTACACGGCTTTTTACATGTAGAGAGTATATTGGAGTTGGAAAAGTCAGGGGCAGAGCTTACCCATTGGGACTATGAGGATTTGCTGTACTTTGGTTTTCGTGCAAAATGGATGGAGCAAAACAGCAGCATGCCGGAAGAAGAACTGCAGAAATTGGAACCCTACGTCCAAATGGTGCTTACAGATTGGGAGAACAGATGGGACTTTACAGAGGAGGAACTGGCAGCTTTTGAAAAAGAGCTGCAGGAGAATTACGGTTCAATTTCATTTAAGTCTTGTGAGAAATACATAGCGGGCTGGTTGGAGAGGAGAACAAAACAATGAAATGTATAAGTTGTGGAGGGAATTTGTCCCTGGAGGATGTGGTATGTCCCTATTGTGATGCGTTGAATGAGCATGCAGTAGACCATATCCGGGAGATGAATCGTTATAAACGGGAGTTTGAGGGAACCAGGCAGGAGGTTTATTCCGTTACGAAGGGCTATGCGGGAATTTCGGTGCGCGCAATTATAGGTGTTGTTTTAGTGATTTTAATCGCATTATCTGCCTTTTTGGTGGAGGAGAGCTACAGCATCAAAAGAAGCATAATGGAGGGTAAGGCCTCCCGTAATGTAGAAGAATATAAGGAAATAATGGAGCAGTATCTGGAGGATAGGGATTATTATGCCTTTTCCATGTTTTGTTCCGAAAAATGCATAGAAACGTACGATACAGCCTATGAGGAATATGCTGATATTATATATGCGTCCAATTATTACAGATATGTATATGGCAATATTATGCAGTTATTCAATCCTTATAGTGATTCTTACTATAATGATACTGTGCAAAGGCTTTCAGAACATCTGGACTACTTCTACAAGGTATGGGACGAAGAGGGCTACAATTATGTGGGGGACTCGGAGAAGGATCGTCGGGTAATAGAGGAGATGCAGGAGCAGATTCATGCGCTGTTAGTGACATATTGCGGACTGACGCAGGAGGATTTAGTCACCCTTCCCGGAATGTCCAGAGGTAAACGAGCCGTACTGATAGAGGAGAGATTGAGCCATGCAGAATAAATCAAAGTTGAATAGGCAGAAGATTATCGCCACCATACTGAATATAGTAATCATTGTACTGTGCCTGGTATTGGTTATCATGCTTGCATTGGCGATAGAATCCGTACATAGTACTTTTATGTGGCGTGCGGATGAGGATTCCTTTTATTATGCAATAAAAGATGGGAATTATGATACTGTTGTAGAGTATTATCATAGAAATATTCAAGCCGGACATGAAGAAGATGCTGATATGAAAGAATACTACGGTGTGGCGAAGTATTATGAGGCAGCCTCTCTTTATAAAGCATATAGTGACGCAGGAAATGCGGAACAGGCAAAACGGTACCGGGAAAGGATGAATTCCGCGCAAAGTGAGATGGGCGAGTGGGTGATTGCCCGGGAGGCTATCCATGAACAGTTAGGAATTGAGTAATGCAAGCGGCTACACATATTTTGCAGTCTGACTTGTTTTTTTGGATGTCACAGGATATAATAACATACGTGTAAGTAAGACAAATAATCGCGGCTGCATTTGCAGGTGAGGAAAGTCCGGGCTTCATAGGGCAGGATGCCGGATAACGTCCGGTGGAGGCGACTCCAAGGCTAGTGCAACAGAAATATACCGCCGGGGTATTTTCCCCGGTAAGGGTGGAAAGGCAGCTTAAGAGACTACCGTTCGTCCGGTAACGGGCGAAGCCATGTAAACCCCATCCGAAGCAAGACCAAATAGAGAGCAATAGGCCGGCCCGGTCTGCTTTCAGGTAGGTCGCTTGATGCGGCTGGTAACAGTCGTACTAGATAGATGATTATTCACGACATAACCCGGCTTATCGTTTTGCTTACACTTTTATGAAAATGCAGGAAGCGTCGCTATAGGCGGCGCTTTGTTAAGATATGGGATTAGGGTGCCAAAAGGTGGTATTTAAAACGTAGTATGGCAATTTGTA
>JAZODQ010000039.1:0-84903 GCA_045597105.1 Acetatifactor sp. | reverse complement strand
ACATCATAGTTTGCCGTTACATCCTTGCTGCCATTCTTGATTGCATAACTGCTTACTTTGTTTTCTGACACACCTACATCGGTCTGGCTGCCTGCCACAGTTGCTTCCACGCTGTCACCCTGTGCCAGTGCATTTACATCATAAGTAACTGCTTCCTCTGTCAGAGGCTGACCGTCATAGGACTTGGTCGCAGATGCTGCCGTGATGGTCAGCATACGCTTTGCGATATCCAGCTGTCCGTCCACTACCGTAAAAGTTACATTTGCAAAGTTACTGTTGGTATTTACGAAGTCTGCTTCCTGCAGGCCCATTGCATAGCTTCCTGCATCTGTCGCACTTACAAGTGCATCTCCGCTGAAGGTAAAGTCACTCTCTGTATACAGTGCATTATTAATGGTTACTTCATAACCCTGTACGCTCTTTTCGCTTCCGTCATAGGTTACTGCATTGCTGTCTCCTACAATGGTTACATTTACATTCTCTACAGGTGTAATGGTAAGGCTTCCGTCTACGATTACAAAGCTTACACTTCCAAAGTTACTGTTGGTATTTACGAAATCACTTGCCTTTAATTCCATCTCATAGGTGCCTGCATCGGTACCGGATACCGTTGCATCTCCGCTGAAACTGAAATCATCTGCTCCGTACAGTGCATTGGTACTGGTCACCTCATAACCGCTTACGGTCTTTGCGGTACCGTCATAGGTATAGCTTCCGCTTTTCTCTGTAATGGTTACTACAACTGCATCTGCCGCACTTACGGTCAGGGTTCCGTTTACTGTAGTGATATCATAATTCTCTGCTTTGGTATTGCTGTTTAAGATATAGGTAAAGGTATTCTCGCTGCTTCCTACTTCTGTCTGACTACCGGTCACATCATAGGCTGCACCTTCACCTGCTGCAAATCCTACTGCTGTTACTTCTGCCTTGGTCAGTGCTGCTCCGTCATAATTCTTGCTTGCGGATGCACTGGTTATGGTTACTGCACGCTTTGCAATATCCAACTGTCCGTCTACTACGGTAAAGGTTACATTTGCAAAGTTACTGTTGGTATTTACGAAGTCTGCTTCCTGCAGGCCCATTGCATAGCTTCCTGCATCTGTTGCACTTACAAGTGCATCTCCGCTGAAGGTAAAGTCATTCTCTGTATACAGTGCATTATTTATGGTTACTTCATAGCCCTGTACACTCTTTTCACTTCCGTCATAGGTTACTGCATCCCTGTCTCCCAGGATGGTTACGGTTACGTTCTCTACCGGAGCAATGGTAAGGCTTCCGTCTACGATTACAAAGCTTACATTCTCAAAGTTACTGTTGGTATTTACGAAATCACTTGCCTTTAATTCCATCTCATAGGTGCCTGCATCCGTACCGGATACTGTTGCATCTCCGCTGAAACTGAAATCATCTGCTCCGTACAGTGCATTGGTACTGGTCACCTCATAACCGCTTACGGTCTTTGCTGTACCGTCATAGGTATAGCTTCCGCTTTTCTCTGTAATGGTTACCACTACTGCATCTGCCGCACTTACGGTCAGGGTTCCGTTTACTGTAGTGATTTCATAATTCTCTGCCTTGGTATTGCTGTTTAAGGTATAGGTAAAGGTATTCTCGCTGCTTCCTGCCAGAGTCTGACTACCGGTTACATCATAGGCTGCGCCTTCACCTGCTGCAAATCCGTCACCGCTTACAGTCACATCAGTACTTATCAGTGCAGTGCCATCATATGCCTTTGCTGCATCTGCTGATGTCAGGGTAATCACTCTTTTTTCTATGGTTAAAGTGCCATTTTTCTTCTCTACTGCAAACTGAGCTGTTACATCGTTTCCTGCTGCATCCCTTACGATTGCAGTTCCGCTTATTACCACATCATAGCTGCCTGCATCTGTTGCCTTACACTCAGCGGACAGTCCTTCTACTGTATAGGTCAGCCCATTCACTACAAAGGTATCTTCCTTAATACCTGCTACCGTCTGTTCAGTACCATCGTACTTCACGGTTGTATCATATGCCTCAACAGTAATCTTAAATAAATCCGCTTCATCTCTGTTCTCTACGTTTAACGTTCCGTTTACTGTAGTGATCTCATAATTGTCTGCATCTGTTCCTGCATTTAAAGTATAGGTAAAGGTATTTTCGCTGCTTCCTGCCAGCGTCTGACTACCGGTCACATCATAGGTTGCACCTTCTCCTGTAGCAAATCCGTCACCACCTACGATAACCTGATCATTGGTCAATGCGTTACCATCATATACCTTCTCTGCATCTGCAGATGTCAGGGTAATCACTCTCTTTTCAACCGTTAAGGTTCCGTTCTTCTTCTCTACCGTAAACTGTGCAGTTACATCATTTCCGTTTGCATCCTTTATAACAGGGGTTCCGTTTATTACTACCTCATACTCACCTGCATCCGTTCCTGCTGCAGACGCAGTCAAGCCTTCTACAGTAAAGTTTTCGCCATTTACAGTATAGGAATCTTTAACCAGACCCTCTACCTGCTTTTCTTCACCGTCATATTTCACGGTGTCGCTCTTTGCTTCTACTGCAATTTTCAGCAAATCATCCCTGTTTCTGTCTGTTACGGTTAATGTACCGTTTGTCGTCGAAATCTCATAGTTTTCTGCCAGTGTACCTGCATTTAAAGTATAGGAAAAAGTATTCTCACTACTTCCTACCAAAGTCTGGCTGCCGGTTACATCATAGCTTGCGCCTTCTCCTTCTGCAAAGCCATCACCGCCTACCATTATTTTATCATTGGTTAACGGACTACCATTGTATACTCTGCTCTCCGTGGGAGAAGTAAGTGTTACGGAACGCTTTGTTACTGTCAGCTTTCCGCTTTCTGTTGTTACATTATTGAATATAGCTGTTACATCCTTTCCGGATGCATTCTTAATCACGTAACCATTTTCAGCAATCTTGTTAACTGCTTCACCTACATTGGTAATTGTAGAATCTGCAGCCATGGTTGCAGTCACGGTATAACCATCGGGCAGACCGCTCCAGCTTACAGCAGCATCTGTCAATGCCGTACCGTCGTAAACCTTATTTGCTGAAGACGCAGTTATGGTTACCTCGTTATTTAACACATATCTGCCGTAATAATTCTTATCTGCATTAATGACACCGTCTCCGGTAAAGTCAACCTTATTTCCGTTTTCATCATACCAGCCGTCAAAAACATAACCTAAACCGTCTACTGTCTTTCTGGCCGTCATGGAAGGCACCTTCAGGTTACTTTCCTTTGTCCCCTTTGTAACAACGCCGGTATGACCTGCTTCCAAAGTATACTCGGCTTCGCCTGCTTCCATTACCCAATACTTTATATTACAAAAAGCATCATCGTGAATCACTGCAACACCGTCTACATGAAAAGTAGGGGGTTTGGTTCCGTTAAACGATTTGTCTACTTCGTAAAGCTCCGGGTGCACCACTCTTTTACCCTGATCACCAATTACAATATAATTAATGCCGTATGATACAATTACACGGGTCCACACAACACTATACGTACCATCCTTAGTTCCGGTAGGATCATATGTATATAGTTTATTATTAAACCATATAGGCAGATAAGAATCCTGCTCCGGAGCACTAACCTCATAGTTATCTCTGGGAATTATGGTTCCTCTTGCATATACTGCAGAATCATGCAAATCCATGCCGGGAGCATTTTTCAGCCCACCTACACCCATAGCATTCCATACGGATGTATCAAGTGTGGCACCGGCCATATCACTTTCCAACATACCGGGAAGCAATGTATAGAAATATGCCGGGTAAACCTCTCCATCGCTTTGTGCAGCGGACTGAATCGTCCACTTGGCATCAGTTCCCGGTATACCGCCACAGGTTACCAGCAGCACAACTGCCAATGCAAATGCGAGTAATCTCTTTAAACTTTTCCTCATAATCTCTTCTCCTTGTCCAAAAAAGCAGCCCTATATACTCGTACTAAAGTGCTATTTATACTTCCAACTAAATAAGACACACCTTTTTGTCAAAATGGCTCATATTTTTTAAAAAAATTTTTTATTTTTTTCAAACCGGTCGAAAAAGTAGTTTTTCCGCAATAAATATGCTATATTTAAAGATATATAACAATAAGTAGGAGATTTATGCGTATGAAGCTTTTTAAAATAGTGAAAACAATACAATTAATCATTTTCTTCATCATTGCAGGACTTGGCCTGATGGTCATTTTTACAAATGAAGAACTCTACCATCTGATTGGAACCAATGTACATGTCAAACTGCTCTGCGGTATACTTTGGGCAGTGATGGGGCTGTCCTTTCTGTTTTTACTGATAGACTTCAGCCAGTATGCATCTATCAAACAGGAATACTATGCATTAAGCCGTGCACTCCATTCCGACCCTGTATCCGGTATTGCCAACAGATACAGTTGTGATGTATTAATTGAAAAATATGAAAACAAACCACTCCCCTCCAATATCGGCTGTATCATGTTTGAGCTGACAAATATTACGGAGACCAATCGCTTATACGGTCACGACTGCGGCAACAGACTCATCCGTAATTTTTCCAACATCTTAAAAAGAACATCCGTGGATTTATGCTTTGTGGGGAGAAACGGCGGAAACAAATTCCTTGCTATATTTGAAGAGGGATCTCAGGAGAAGATTGAAACTCTGCTTTCCAGAATTGAACAAAAGATTACAACCTATAATGCGAATGAACAGAACGAACCGGCACAATACAGCTTTGGCATCGCATCTAACGAACAGGAAAATGTACAGTCACTGACAGAACTGATTGCCCTTGCCAACAGTAGAATCCCCCGTAACCAATAACTTATTACATAACAGAAGGAAGATGCATATATGCCTAATTTGGATTATGAATATATGGCCAAATTAGTTATTGAGGCCCAAAACAGTAACAATGATGCTTTCGCAGAATTGTATGCTGCTACCTATCAAAAACAATATTCCTTTGCATATAAATACCTGAAAGATTCCTATCTGGCACAGGATGCTTTGCAGGAGACTTATATATTGGCGCTGAAAAATCTAAGCACGTTAAAAGAGCCCTCTCTTTTCATCTCCTGGCTCAACCAGATTTGCTTTCGCGTATGTTTCAACATGCAACGGAAACAAAACCGGGTTACGGATGACATTTTACAGTTTGACGATGATATCATCAACAATCTGCATACCGGCAAACAGACCCCGGAGGAACATTTCATGGATGATGAGCAAAATAAATACATTATAAATCAGGTTCTGGCTCTTCCCCTTTCGGAATCCGAAGCCATTATCCTACGATATTATGACAATTTGAAAATAGATGATATCGCCAAGTTTATGAATATCAGTAAAAGTACTGTCAAACGCCACCTGAGCAATGGTTTAAATCGCTTAAGGAAGCATTTGGAAGTATATGGGTAGGAGGTGTACATGTTTATGAATTTTATAAAGAAAAAGTCACCGAATAAAACTCTGGATCCGTCCCTTGCTGACCAAATGCTGCAAAACGTATTCAGCGCATGCGGAAACGAGGGAAATTCCGTTCCACTGGAGGTTCTGACCTCCTGTGACAACTACCACAAGGAACGTTTCGGATTGCAAAAAACATTGCTGATTGCTATAATTATATTGTTTTTCATACTGCCTGTTTTCTTTATCACACCAACCATTACCGTGACAGAAAACACAGTTCCCGAATATCCCTCTATTTATATGATACAGGTGGATAGTCTGCTTCCCGTACGTAAAGTTATGGTTTATCTGGACGGCACACCACTCTATGTAACGGACGCCGGACAGTCCACATATTATATCAACACAAGTACTGACGGAGAATTGATTGTTACGGCCATATTAATGAACCGGCAATATACCACCGAAACTATTCAGATTACTACTACGGACAAGCAATAACACTTGCCGTACTCTTGTTACAAATGTTACATAAGAAAGGAGGCTGCATCGCATGAGGAGAAACAAGCACATTATTTATGCATTTCTACTCTTTTGCCTTGCAGTCTCCTTTTGTGTTGGATGTTCTTCCCCATTGCAGGAAAACAAGCAACCCCGGCAAACAGTTTATGACTTCTTGTTGCCGGAAGCTACGGGGGACATTATTCATGGAAACGAATTAGCTTCCATCGATATATCCAATGCATCAGAAGGCTATCTGATGATTCAATACAGCGGCACAGCTGCCAAATCCAAGGTACAGGTTACCACACCGGACGGCATAATATATACCTATACCCTACTGGGAAACTCCTATGAAACATTTCCACTGTCAGGTGGGAATGGTCACTACCATATAGACATCTATGAAAATGCCTATGATGATTTATACGGCATGGTTTTCTCACAGGATATAGAAGTCCGGTTAAATGACGAATTCAAACCATTTCTGTATCCCAATCAATATTCCCAATATACGCGGGACAGTGAAACAGTACGACTGGGAATAGAACTGTCCAATGCCTCTTCCGGCGATTTGGATTATGTATGCAGGGTGTATGAATATATCATCCAAAACATTACATATGACACGGCACTTGCCGCTAATCTTCCTACAGATTATGTACCGGATGTGGACACTACACTGTCTAAAGGTACCGGTATCTGTTTTGATTATGCCGCTTTGATGACTGCTCTTTTACGTTCTCAAAGCATTCCTACCAAACTGGAAGTCGGATATTCCGGCACCGCATATCATGCCTGGATCAGCGTATATCTGGCGGAAACCGGATGGGTGGACGGCATCATTCGATTTGATGGCAAAAACTGGTCCCTGATGGACCCTACTCTTGCCGCCAATAACAATCGTAATGCGGTAGGCGATTACATTGGTGATGGCACCAATTATATGGTAAAATACTCCTATTAATATATAATGATACAGAGGTGTAAAAGCTGATTATGAATAAAAATCCCAGACAAACCATCCCTTTTTCCAATAGTGATATTTCCATCTTCTGTGGGCAGCTTGCCCTGATTTTGAAATCAGGCATTTCTTCCTTGGAAGGTATTTCTGTTATGCTGGAAGATTCTACTGATGAAGCAGAAAAAGCATTTCTGCAAATTATTTATGACCATCTGTTGGAAACCGGCAATCTCAGCGATGCACTGGCCGCCACAGGCCGTTTTCCCAAGTATATGTTACAAATGACTGATATTGGTGAAAAAACCGGTACTATGGATGACGTAATGGAACATTTGTGCACATATTATGAGCGGGAAAGTTCTATTTCCCAAAGTCTGCGAAGTGCAATTACCTATCCTATGATTATGTCCGGTATGATGATTGTGGTTATCATTGTTTTATTAGTAAAAGTTATGCCTATCTTTAATCAGGTATTTATTCAACTGGGCACCGAGATGACCGGCTTTTCTAAGGCGCTTATGAATATCGGCAATGTATTAAACCGCTACTCCATAGTATTTATCATACTACTCGCCTTCATCGTCCTTTTTTCTTTTTTTGCAACACATACTACTCCCGGCAAAAAGCTGATGCGCGGTCTGTGCTACAAATTACCTGTTTTACGCTCTGTATTTGAAAATACTGCTGCCTGCAGATTTGCCGGCGGCATGGCACTTACCCTTGGCAGCGGTCTGGACACCGATCAAAGTCTGAAGCTTACCGGTTCTTTGAATGAAGACCCTCTTTTTCAGAAAAAACTGGACGTGTGTTATAGAGAACTGGATGAAGGCCAAGATTTATATGACGCCATTCATACCGCCGGTATCTTTTCCGGTATCTACGCACGCATGGCATCCATCGGCGCTAAGACCGGTACCATGGACCGGGTGATGGAGCGAATTGCATCATTATATCAGGAAGAAGTAGACAATCGCATCAATAACTTCCTAACCATATTGGAACCTACCCTTGTGATTCTTCTGTCCCTGTTCGTCGGTATCATCCTGATGTCAGTTATGTTACCGTTAATCGGTATTATGTCCGGCATCTGATAAGGAGAACTGTTATGGCAAGGCATACCACTTTTAAATATGACAAGAAACAGCACTACGACGGAAAGCTCCTTGCGTCCCTATGTTGTTTTCTGATTATTATTATATTATTTTATATGTGCTTTTCCTCCGTATCTGAAAACACAACCAAGCGACAGAAGGAACATTTGGAAAATGCAATTAATCGTAACATTGTGCACTATTATGCTACGGAAGGACATTATCCGGACAATTTAACGATTCTTACAGAGCGATACGGTCTCACATACGACAGGGAACACTTCTTCGTAGACTATCGCATGCAGGGCAGTAATATTTATCCTGATGTTACCATCATCGAAAAGGAGGACTGATTCATGCGTAGTAACTCCCGCCGAAATCATATGATTGATTTGCTATTTCCAATCATACTTTTTTTGTTATTTACGATTTCCGCTGTTGTGGTTATATTGCTTGCTACAAGAATCTATGAATCCACAACGGCCTCTTCGTTTTTGAATGATACCTCCCGCACATCTTTGTCCTATATCAGCGAAAAAATACACCAAAATGACAGTGCCGACTGCATTTTACTGGGAACCTTTGATGGCTGTGATGCACTGATTATGACACATACTGATGAACGTGAAGGTTATACTACATATATTTACGTATATGAGAATCAATTGAAGGAACTTTTTATCAAAAATGGGGTGACAGCAACGGCATCCGCAGGAAAAACCATACTTCAGGTACAGAATCTGCGCATGGAAGAAGTTTCTGACCGTCTTCTGCGTATATCAACCAAGGATGCTAACGGTCATATAGTATCCACCCTTGTAGGACTGCGCAGCACTTCAGAAAGGTAAAATTAATATGAAACAAGCGAACAGAACCAAAGCCTCTGCACTTTTCCTGCTGGAGCTGATTTTGGCAATCCTTTTTTTCTCGATTGCAAGTGCTGTCTGTGTACAAATATTTGTAAAGGCACACTTACTCAGCAAGGACGCCCAGACACTACAGCTGGCAATCAATGAATGCGCCGGGGTCGCAGAACTTATCACCACGTCAACGGATATTGACATTATGGACGAACGTTTTGATCTGGTTTATCCCCATGCAACCGGGGAAATTTCTTCTGTTATTAACATTTATTATGATCAGACCTTTGCTCCTTGTACGGAGTCGGAAGGACTATATAAACTGACTGTTATGCCCGGCTTTACAGACAATATGCTGTCTGCAGATATACGGATGACTGACCTGAAAAATGACAAGACTGTATACGAACTACAGGTCGTACATCATATACAGCGGGAGGTGGCAAATGAATCCTAAAAAAGTACAAGCAACTTTTATGAATCCGGGCGCCTCTTCCTTACTGGTGATTTTTTTAGTACTATGCATCGCCATATTCGCCACACTGACCCTGTCAGGTGCACAGAGTGACTACTCCTTCAGCCGGGAACTGGCCGCACACCAGACAGCCTACTACAGTGCCTCCAACCAATCGGAGCACATACTCCATGAACTGGATATGTTTCTGTCTGAGACGGCACACAAGGTTTCCGACAGGCAACATTTTTACAGTTTGGTAGCGGATACTCTGGACGCTGAACTGCAGGGTATTCCTATTGAGTTGAAAGAAGGAAGCCACATGCCCACGCTCAGTTGGCAAATTCCAATCGATGACAATCAGGTCCTTTTGACCCGGGTAAGCCTGGAATGGCCCTATGATGATGCTACTAACGCCACCGGATTCTATCGTATTGAAACATGGCGAACAATAACAATTAATTAATAGACAGAAGGTGATTTTATGGATATCCAAACAATTTTAACCCATGCTGTTAACAGCAAATCCTCTGACGTTTTTATCGTAGCAGGACTCCCTATCTCTATCAGAAAAAACGGTGTCATACAACAGGCTGAATCCGAAAAACTGGCACCTCTCATGACCGAGACACTTGTGAAAGAAATCTATACCCTGGCCAAGCGGGACATTCATTCATTGGAACATACCGGCGATGATGATTTTGCCTTTGCAATCCCGGGACTATCCCGATTTCGTGTCAGTTCCTATAAGCAAAGAGGCACTTACTCAGCAGTCATTCGTATTATTACATTTGAACTGCCCGATCCGGCAGAGCTACATATCCCCGAACAAATCATTCGTCTCGGCGAACATAAAAAAGGGATGGTGTTGATTACCGGAGCCGCAGGAAGCGGTAAATCCACTACTCTGGCATGTATCATTGACCGCATAAACAAAACCTGCAAGAAACATATTATTACATTGGAAGATCCTCTGGAATATCTGCATCGCCATGAACAGAGTATTGTCAGCCAGCGTGAGATTAATGTGGATACCGAAAATTATGTCACTGCGCTGCGTGCAGCACTTCGTCAAAGCCCGGATGTAGTGCTTTTAGGTGAAATGCGCGACTATGAGACCATAAGCGTAGCCATGACTGCCGCAGAAACCGGTCATTTGTTGCTCTCAACACTGCACACCATCGGAGCTGCCAATACCATCGACCGTATCATCGACATATTCCCGGCCGTTGAACAGCGTCAGATAGCCGCACAGCTTTCCATGATACTTACTGCCGTGGTATCCCAGCAGCTTGTACCTACTTTAGATGGTAATATGGTTCCCGTGTTCGAGATTATGGTGGTAACCCCCGCCATACGCAACATTATTCGCGAAAACAAAATTCCACAGTTAGACGGCGTTTTATATTCCTCCAACAGCGATAGCCTGATATCCATGGATGCCGGTCTGCTCAAACTGTACCGTGAAAATGTAATCAGCCGGGAAACTGCGCTGACCTATGCTTCAAATCCTGATATGCTGCTCAAGAGACTATCGTAAATACAAACAAAAGGAGACAGTTCACACCTGTCTCCTTTTGTTTGTATGAATGTCTTTATATTTTCTTAAATACCAAAGCACTTCTGGTAGGCAGATAACACTGGAAACCAATGCGTCCGTCCCCACCTTCACGTGCTTCATACTGATACACCGTATCTACACGGCCGAACCCTCCGAAAATACCGTCATCAGAGGACAGAAGCACGTCGTAAGTGCCCTTCTCTGCCACAGGAATGAAGTAACCTTCAAAGGACTGTGCAGGATTGAAATTAAAAGCAAATACCACGTTTCCCTTATTATATACCAGTACCTTGTCAGCCTGATGTATCCACCTGTTTTCTGCAGACTTCGCAAGTATCTGTTCCTTCTTAAGCAGCTTCACCATCATCTGGTCAAAGCGGTTCAGTTCTTCATAACGCAGCTCGGTATTGTCCACCAGACTCCACTGACGGCGGCAGTAATGATAACTCCAGCCATTGCCCTCTCTAGGGAAATCAATCCACTCGGGATGTCCGAACTCATTACCCATGAAATTCAGATAACCCTCTCCTGCCAGGGATGCTGTCAGCAGTCGAATCATCTTGTGCAGCGCGATGCCTCTGTCAATTACCATGCTGCCTCCGAATTTATTCATGTGAGTATACATCTCTGCATCACACAAACGGAACATAATGGTCTTGTCACCTACCAGCGCCTGGTCATGAGACTCACAATAACCGATGTTTTTTTCCTGTGGTCTGCGACCGGTCAACTCATACCACAGCTTATTCATATCCCAGTCCTCATCACGGGTTTCCTTCAATGTTTTAATCCACAAGTCAGGAACACCCATGGAAAGTCTGTAGTCAAAGCCAATACCGCCGTCCGCTATCTTCAGACACATACCCGGCATACCGGACATATCCTCTGCCACTGTAATCGCATAAGGATTCACCTCATGAATCAGCTCATTGGCCAGCTGCAGATATGTCACAGCCTCCACATCCGTATTCATGGAAAAATACATATCATAATTACTGAATGCACTGCCCAGACCATGATCATGATACAGCATAGAAGTCACACCATCAAAACGGAAACCGTCAAAATGGAACATCTCCATCCAGTATTTCAGATTGGACAGCAAAAAGTGTAATACTTCGTTCTTACCATAATTAAAGAGCTTGGTGCCCCAGGCACTGTGTTCGCCCTTGGGACCACTGTGGAAGAACTGGTACTCTGTACCATCGAAACAGTTCAAACCTTCGTTGGTATTTTTAACCGCATGGGAGTGTACCACATCCAGTAAAACTGCAATCCCCATACCATGTGCAGTATTAATCAAATCCTTTAAATCCTCGCTACTGCCGTAACGTGAGGATGCCGCAAAGAAATTGGACACCTGATAGCCAAAGGAACCATAGTAAGGGTGCTCCATAATCGCCATGATCTGGATGGTATTGTAACCCAGCTCCCTGATACGAGGCAATACATTCTCCGTAAACTCACGATACGTACCTACACGATAGCTCTCCTGCGCCATACCGATATGGCACTCATAAATAAGAGGTGTCTCCTGAGGACGGAAATTGGCATCTGTCCAGGGAAACGCCACCATGGGCTCCTCTAACTCCGCGCACCACATATATGTTACCGGATCCTGCACTACGCGTGTAGCATAGAGTGGTATACGTCTCAGTTCCTGTCCTTCGTGTATTACAATCGCCTGTATCTTCTGACCGGGTTTTAAGGTATTCTGCCCTGTCAGACATATTTCAAATACACCGTTTTCCAACTTCTCCATAGCATGGCTGCGGGTATTCCACTCATTGAAATCACCTGCCAGATACATTGCTTCTGCTGCCGGAGCCCACTCACGATACACCCAGCCCTCCGCAGTACGATGAAAACCAAAATAATTGTGGCCGTTTGCAAAATCAGCTACTCTTCCGGCTTTTCCCAGTAATTCTTTTCTCTTCTTCGCATAGTTATCCATACGTAGCTCAATATCTTTTTCATATGGTGCCAGATATGGATCAATCTCAAGTATTCTATACGCCATAATTCCTCCAATTGTACCCCAAAACACAAATAACAGTTATAAATTCAGTATACAACACCCCCAAATCACTGTCAATGAAAGGCATGGGCTTATAGCCTGTAAAATGCAGGAAATATCTACTTTTTCTAACCTTTGAAAAAGCGATAAATCTCCTCTAATAACATGGGTACAAAGGCCAGACCCGCAACAATCAGAATTTCCTGGCCGGATAAAGGAACGATACTGAATACACCATGCAATACGGGCACAAAAAGTACCAGGGCAAGGAATCCTACTCCTGCCAGGAACGCAGCTATACTGAATTTGTTAGACAAAAGACCGACACGTATGAGTGCCTCATCGCTACGACAACTGAAACCATGGAACAGTCTGGCAAGGGTCAATGTAGCAAATGCCATGGTGGATGCTAACCCGGCATCCTGCTTAAGTCCCATATGGTAAGCAGTCATGGCCGCCAGCGCAATCAATATACCACTGCCTGTCAGAGACTTCACAAAAGCCCCTGTCAGAATCCCCACCTTGGGATCTCTGGGCTTTTCCTTCAATAGTTTTTCATCCGCCGGCTCCATACCGATAGCAATAGCCGGTAGCGAGTCTGTGAGCAGGTTGATAAAGAGCAGATGCACCGGCGCAAAGGGGACGGGCAAGCCTGCAACAGAGGTATAGAGCACTGACAAAATACCTGCCAGATTACCTGATAACAGAAACAAAATTGCATTTTTAATATTGCGGTATACATTTCTTCCGTTGGCTACAGCCTTAATAATTGTGGCAAAATTATCATCTGATAAAATCATCGCCGCCGCATCCTTGGACACTTCCGTACCGGTGATACCCATGGCCACACCAATATCTGCACGCTTTAGCGCCGGTGCATCATTGACACCATCCCCGGTCATTGCCACGATATTGCCGCGGCGCTGCCATGCCTCAACAATACGGATTTTATTCTCCGGTGACACTCTGGCATACACAGATATGTGCGGAATCGCTTCATCCAGTTCCGGCTGCGTCATGGCGTCCAATTCCTGACCGGTTACCGCCATGTCACCTTCTGCAAAGATACCTATTTGCCTTGCAATGGCTACCGCCGTCACCTTGTGATCACCGGTTATCATAATCGGCTTAATACCCGCTCCCTTTGCTTCTGCTACTGCTACAGCAGCCTCCGGTCTGGGCGGATCCACCATAGACACCAGTCCGAGGAATATATAATGATGCTCTGTTTCAAAGCTGAGCGGCTCATCAGACTCCTTATATGCAAATGCCAGCACACGTAATCCGTTTTCCGAAAATATCCTATTCTGCGCTTCAATTCTTTCCCGCTCCTGTGTTGTCATAGGACGAATCCCATCTTCATATCGAACCCCGTCACAACGCTCAAGCAATACATCAACTGCACCCTTGGTCAGTATGGTAGGCACCCCGTGCAGATGATACTTGGCACTCATTAGTTTTCTGTCAGAGTCAAAGGGAAGCTCCTCCAAACGCTCCATGTTCTGCCTTAAAAAGTCTTCATGAAAACTTTTCGTTTCCGGCAATCCTTTTTTTCCCGTTTTAACCTTACGAAACATTTCAAGCAGGGCATATTCCGTCGGGTCACCAATCCCCTTGCCATCTACGATACTGGAATCATTATCCAGCACTGCATTGTACAAAAGATATCTATGGAGCTGACTGGATATATTCAGTTCCTCCGGTTTTAATACCGTACCGTCCACATATATTTCCTGTACGGTCATTTTATTCTGCGTCAATGTACCTGTTTTATCCGAACACACCACGGATACACAGCCCAGACTCTCTACTGCTTTTAAATCCTTGATAATGGCATTCTCTCGCGCCATCTTCTGGGTTCCAAGTGCCTGCACAATGGTTACGATGGAACTCAATGCTTCCGGTATGGCAGCCACAGCCAGTGCCACCGCAAACATCATGGAATCCAAAATCTCCATATCCCGATAAATACATAGTGCAAATACCAATCCGCAAATAATCAGAATCAGCACAGCCAAACGACCGCTAAACTTATCCAGACTTTCCTGAAGCGGTGTTTTACGCTCCTTTGCCGCATTCATCAATCCTGCAATCCTGCCAAGCTCTGTCTCCATACCTGTGGCCGTAACCAATACCTCTGCACGTCCATAGGTTACCAGACTGCCGGAATGAACCATATTCAACCTGTCAGCCAATGCCACCTCTTCCGGTAGCACCTCATCGGATTTATTCACATTTACAGACTCACCGGTCAGGGAGCTTTCGTTAACCTGCAGTGAAAAATTCTTTAAAATGCGTCCATCTGCAACTATCATATCCCCTGCTTCCAGTAATACAATATCCCCTGGTACAATTTCTCTTGAAGGAATCTCCTGTTTGCTTCCCTCTCGAAGCACCTTTGCCCTGGGCGACGCCAACTGCTTCAATGATTCCAGAGAACGCTGTGCCTTTACATGCTGTACTGTTCCCAATATGGCATTCAGCACCAGCACCGCCAATATAACGATGGTACTCTCCATATTTCCTGAAAACAAAGATATGGTTGCTGCTACGACCAAAATAAGCACCAGCAAATCACAAAACTGTCCTAAAAATACCTGCCAGATACTTTTCTGCTTTCCCTCCTGCAATACATTTTCGCCTTTTTCCTTACGAATGCATTCTACCTGCTGCGCCGTAAGGCCGGCCTCCCCTACCTGAAACACTTCCTTCAGTTCCTCTGCGCTTTTGTTCCAATACGCTTCTTTCATACAATATCCTTCCTTTCCGTCACCCGTCCCTTCAGGGACACAAGATATACTTGCAATGCTTCAGGTCTCTTTTCACGTACATCTGCTTTTATGCAAAATAAAAGAGACCCTTATTGCACAGCTATGTACAATAAAAGTCTCGTTCCTACAGTGTACTACCCGGTTGTCCCTAACAGTATAACCCGGTATGCTCAAATCATACCGCGCCTGCCTGACAACGTGATGACGAAAAGCACAACATCTGTACCGCAAAGCGAATCCACCTTCTCTGCGGAAAACAAATGCGAACTACTCCCTAATATTATGAGAATGATGATAGCACATGGCCGGCGCCACGTCAAAACTTTTTTTTAAAAATTATTGTACCTCTCCGGACATACGGAAGGTTACTTTCCAGCCACCATTTATGCAACCTTCCGTTATATAAAATATACCGTACAGTTTGCACTGTTCCAATTCCTCCTCTTCTACAAGAAAGTATTGCTCCTCAAATAACAGGGGCTCACCTGCAACTTCTTCCTGCCAGCCTACACTACCGTCAGGGATTCTGTCATTCCCTTCCCCATCCAGCAGCCTGATATCTACATGCCTGTCCGCTTCGGAGAAGTTTCCCCTGCAAAACTGTACAGAAAGCACACCATCGCTATAACCAATCCCGGTTACCTTTAAGTTCTCTATTAAATTCTCCGAAGGTGTGCCCAAATCCATCACCCTATAGGCCGGTCTGGGGTCAAATATCCCCTCTTCACCGAACTGCTTATTCGTAACCTCTCTCTTTACTCCACTACCTCCGCTTGCGTATATTGCTTTCAGCTTGGGAGCGTACAATATATTACTCACATCGATATCCTGCTGCGTTACAGACTTCTCTGTTAATAGTTGACTCACCCGAAACTCACATGTGCCACCAAACTCTCCTTCCAAAGAGGTAAGACTCAGCTTGAAATAAGCTTTGTCCGCTTCTGAATCATAGGTCAGAAAATAGCATCCTCCAACATTACTGTCTCCTCCGTAACATGCCAGATTGTAGCTGTCATACATATCTACCGGACCATTGATATAGTCAAAACCGTCCTCATCTCTAAAAGACACTACCATCTCCGCATTATTTTCAACAATGGATACAGCCTCCACCTGCATGGTGATTCCTGCTTTGGTAGAAACATGTTCCTCCGGCAGAATATAATCCAGCAGAGATGGTGCATGTTCCTCTAAGACGGAGTATACTGCAGGTATGTTCTTTGCCATAACAGGTGTTACAAAAAAAACGCCAAGTGAAAACATTAACGTACACATCAGTACCGGACGTAGCATGCGTACTGCACTGACCTTTTTCTGTTCCTCTTGCATATGTTCAAAAATGTGTTCTATACTGTTTTCTTCGGGTAGGACTTTATCATATGCTTCTCTGTATTCATTTATAAACATTATATATCCTCCTTCAACATTTCCTTTAATTTCCTTCTGGCTCTGGTCAACTGCGTCCTCACATTGGAGGACTTCAGCCCAAGAATCTGTGCAATCTCCTCCACATTCATCTCCTCATAATAAAACAGATGAATGACCACCCTATACTTCTGTGGCAGAAGCTTCACCGTCTCTATCAATTCAGACGCCTTCGCTTCCTGCGTAGCCTCATCCCGAAAATCTTCCAAAGCGATTACCCGTTGTCTCCAGGCACTTTTCCAGAAATTCTTACACATATTAACCGTTACTCTGATGAACCAGGCCTTTGCGTGTTGCTCGTTCTCAAATACCGGTCTCCTACTTAAATACTTTATAAATACCTCCTGATGTATGTCATCTGCATCACACCTTGTCTTTAGCAGTGAATACGCCAGGCGATACACCATGTTGGAATATTTTTTAATTGTGCTCTTTTCATCATCTGCGCAAAATGATTCTCGGTGCATCTTCCCACCTCCTTCACTGATAATACAATCCTGATTGCCCAAATGCTACAAAATTATCTAAATTTTTCTCTACATTCTTCCACTCTGAAAATCGCCTGGGTCTGTATGCAGCCATACTATATTTTCAACAATTCGCGTAGCGACATACCGTTGTCTTAGTAAACGCACTCAGACAAGGCCGTGCGACACGGAAGTCGCACGAGCACAAGAGGTACATGGATGTACCTTTTGATGCGTGCCTGTCCCTCTTCCAGAAAATTCGCTGCGTTTACTTAGACAACTGATGGCGCGCAGCGAGTTAAAAATATAGTATGGCTGCATACAGACCCAGGCGATTTGTGGGAGGAAGAAAGAGAATAACTGAAGATTAGATTGGGCTCAGGAAAAAAGCCCCACCGCATTGGCGGCAGGGCCGGAAGTCCTTATGTATTAAATTACGAACTGGTCAACCATCTGTGCCATGGTCTCAACCTGCGCCATCTGCTCCTGGCTAATTGCTGCAGTTTCCTGAGATGTGGCGGAATTATTATTAACTACTTCAGAAATAGCGTTAACATTTGCATTGATTTCTTCGATACGAGCCACTTCATCACTCAAAAGCTCTGCGATACCGTTCATCTTTTCGGTAGAAGCCTTTGCATTCAGCATAACATCATTCATGTCAGCCGCTGTCTCATCTGCAATCACTCTGCCCTTTTCAACCGCCGCAATGGTGGTCTCAATCAGCTTAGTGGTTCTACCTGCTGCAACTGCAGATTCTTCTGCCAGGTTCTTTACCTGATCAGCAACAACTGCAAATCCTCTGCCCGCTTCACCGGCTCTGGCTGCTTCAATAGCTGCATTGAGGGACAACAGATTCGTCTCGGATGCAATGTCTTCAATTGTATTAATAATTGTAACAATCTGCTCGGAACACTTACTGATTTCTTCAATGGCCTCTCTGAGCTCGTTCATTTTTTCATTACCTGCCATCAAAGTAACACCTGCGGTAGTCGCAAGATCCACGGTTGCCACTGCCTCTTTTGCATTATTCTCCATGCTTAAGGACATCTCCTGCATAGCCTCAACAATATCTGCAATCTGTGTCGCCTGCGAAGTACAGCCGCCTGCCAAATCCTGTGCCGCATCAGATAACTGCTCGGAACCGGAACTGATCTGCGCACTGATTGTCTTTAAGGAGTGCAGGGTAGTGCTCATCTTCTCACCAATCATTTCAAAAGAATCTTTAATTTTCGCATAGTCGCCCACATATTCTTTTTCAAGAACAATCCGATAATCGCCATTACCCATACGCTCCAGATTCTCAGTCACTTCTTCGATTACATTATGGGTGTTTTGCTTCATAATATTAATAGAAGCCACCATAGTACCTACTTCTGTTTCATCTTCATACATGTCCAACTGGCGGCTATAGTCACCTTCTGCCAATGCGGTCATTTGCTCGGAAACCTTGCGAATTGGTGTTAACAGTTCCTTCTGCGCAAATTTGATTACAACAAAAAGCTCATATATCAAATAAATAATCACTACCACCGCTATAATCTGTCTAACGGATGCCATGGTCCCAGCCAGATTGGAATCTCCCATAGAGGTAATTGTTGTAGCCAGTAATAATATTGCCGCAATTATAACAATGATAATTGTCCGCTTAATGATCCGGTTAAGTTTTTCTGTCTGTCCGATTATTTTCTTCTTCATGTCACTTGTACCTCCATCCATTTACTTATCCTACACATATCGGATACTTATATTTTAAGTTTTTTGTCAGTAATTGTCAAACATTATATGTCTTTCACTATATATTTTAGTCACTATTAACAAAAGTGGCTCCAAAAGTTCTAACAATATTATTTCACTGCAAAATATGACAAATAATGCAAAGGACAACGCAAAGAATTGTTAGCATCCCCACCACAGACGTTATATAATACAATCATCAAAGCAAACGCTTAGTATACGAAAGATAACTTTTACAAATTACAAAAGACAAATTTACAAAACACAAAAGATAAAATATTTAAAGGATGTCTGAGATGAAAGCATTATTTATTGGCGGCACCGGCACCATCAGCATGGCCATTACCAGAGCACTTGCTGCAGATGCCAACTGGGAGTTGTATCTCCTCAATCGTGGAAATCGTAATACAGATTTACCTGAAAATGTCACGGTGCTCCAAGCCGACATATCTGACGAACCTGCCTGTGCGGAGCTACTAAAGGATTATTCCTTTGATGTTGTATGTGACTTCATCGGATTCGTTCCCGAACAGCTGGAACGCGACTATCGCCTGTTTGCAGGCACGACCAAGCAGTTTATGTATATCAGTTCTGCTTCCGCTTATCAGAAGCCTGTAACTGATTACCGCATCACAGAGGAAACTCCCTTGGAGAATCCTTACTGGGAATACTCCAGAAATAAAATTCTCTGTGAAGATTATCTGATGAAAATGTATCATGAGGAAGGTTTTCCTGTTACAATCATCAGACCCAGTCATACCTATGATGAGCGCAGTATTCCTCTGGGAGTACACGGTGACAATGGTAGCTGGCAGGTGATTCAACGTATGCGTGAAGGTAAGCCTGTTATCATCCACGGCGACGGCACATCTCTTTGGACCCTCACTCATAATAGTGATTTTGCCAAAGGATTCATCGGTTTGATGGGTAATAATTCAGCAATTGGCCAAATTTATCAAATTACCGCCGATGAAAGCTTGACATGGAATCAAATATATGCGACAATAGCAGAGCAAATGAACGTCGAACTGGTTCCTTATTATGTATCATCTGCTTTCTTAGCAGAAATCGGACCATACGACTTCACAGGTAGCTTAATCGGAGATAAAGCCAACACAGTTGTTTTTGACAACACCAAGTTAAAAGAGGCTGTTCCCGGTTTCCATACGGACATTCCTTTTAAACAAGGTTTGAAGCAAGCTTTAGATTATATATTGAATCATCCCGAGTATCAGATTCCTGATCCGGAATTTGACGAGTGGTGTGATAAGGTCATCGATGCCTTGGAAGAAACCAAAAATCGACTAAAATAGCTAACTACTCCCCTTTATAGATACTTCCCCAATAAAGAGACCCGGCAAATTATTTTGTCGGGTCTCTTTCTGTCCAAAAACAGAAAACAGGGGCCTTACGGCCCCATTTGTTAATCTATCCTTTTGTCAGGCTATCAACGTTTTCTTTCATCAGCTCACAGATACTACTGTATAATCCTGTGCTTCTACAGCAGCTTTCAACTCTTCATCTGCAATCTCACTGTTTAGTGTCACTATGGCAGTACCGTCCTCGTGGCTGACTATCGCCTCATCCACCTGCGGAAGGGCTTCCAACACCTTCTTTACTCTGCCGGAACAATGTCCGCACATCATTCCTGTAATTACCATCCTCTTCTTCATTTCTTTTTTCTCCTTTATCTTTGTCCCTTTTCTTTTATCCCTGCTACTATCATACAACCTGACCCAATTCAATCTCAGTGCATTGGTCACCACACAAAAGCTGGAAAGACTCATAGCAGCCGCACCGAACATGGGATTTAACTGCCAGCCCAATACGCCGATAAACACACCTGCCGCCAGAGGTATACCGATACAGTTGTAAAAGAATGCCCAGAATAAATTCTGATGTATATTGCGAAGAGTAGCCCTGCTCAGACGTATGGCTGCAGGTACATCAAGCAGTCTGTTCTTCATCAGCACCACATCAGCTGCATCTATGGCGATATCCGTACCTGCTCCTATGGCAATCCCCATATCAGCTACTGTCAGCGCCGGAGCATCGTTAATACCGTCTCCAACCATGGTCACTCTGCCTTGTTCCTTCAATCTGCGCACTACCTGCTCCTTACCTTCCGGCAATACATCTGCAATTATTTCATCCACGCCCGCCTGTTTGCCGATGGCACGTGCCGTCCGTTCATTATCTCCGGTAAGCATCACTACATGCATCCCCATCTGTTGCAGCTGCTTTACAGCCTCTGCACTGTCTTCTTTCAGCACATCTGCCACGGCAATCACACCCAGCAATCTGTCACCTTTCGCAAAAAACAAAGGCGTCTTACCCTCACCGGCTAAAATATGCGTCCGCATCAGAATCTCTCCATCTATCACAACCTGTTTCTCCACGCAGGTCTGATTGCCTCCTAACAATTTCTCGCCACGTAGTGTAGCTTCCACTCCATTCCCCGGCAAATTCCTGAAATCCGTTATTTCCACAGATTCCGGCACACAGGCTGATACTCCTGTATTTCTACTCCCATTCGTACAGTCACCTGCTTCTCTATGCTCTGCATATTCCACTATAGCTTTTGCCAAGGGATGTTCACTGCCTTTTTCCAGTATATATGCCATACGAAGCAACTCTTCCTCACCACCATCACATGGCAGGATATCCGTCACTACCGGATGTCCCGTGGTAAGCGTCCCCGTTTTATCCACAACAACGATTCCGGTCTGACCGGTCTTTTCCAGCGCCACAGCAGTCTTAAACAGGATACCGTTTCGGGCTCCCACTCCGTTGCCTACCATAATGGCCACCGGTGTGGCCAACCCCAGTGCACAGGGACAACTGATTACCAATACCGATATAGCTCTGGCAAGTGCATATCCCATACTTTCTCCAACAAGTAGCCATACCAGGCAGGTCACCAGCGCTATAACAATTACCACCGGTACAAAGATACCCGAAACCTTATCTGCCACCTTAGCAATAGGTGCCTTGGTAGCTGCCGCATCACTCACCATCTGTATAATCCGTGCAAAGGTGGTATCTTCGCCAACTCCGGTTGCCTCACATTGCAAATAGCCGGATTGATTCATGGTGGCCGCAGACACCGGATCACCGGACTGCTTATCCACAGGAATACTTTCCCCGGTAAGCGCCGACTCATCCACTGCACTGCTTCCGGAAATAACCACGCCATCCACCGGAATACTCTGCCCCGGCCGAACCACAAATATTTGGCCCTTCTGCACGCGTTCAATAGGAACCTCTTCTTCCTGACCATCCTGCAGCACCACCGCAGTCTTCGGCGTCAGGCTCATGAGGCTGCGTAGTGCATCCGTGGTCTTTCCCTTGGAATAAGTCTCCAGCATCTTTCCTACTGTTATCAAAACCAGTATCATGGCTGCGGATTCAAAATAGAATTCATGCCCATAGCTATGCATCTGTTCCATATCCCCACGCATCACTGCATCCGAAATGGCGAACAATGCATAGGTACTGTAACCAAACGCTGCACCGGCTCCAATGGCTACCAGCGTATCCATATTAGGTGCGCCATGCATCAGCCCCTTAAAACCGTTTATAAAGAACTTCTGATTAATCACCATGACTGCTGCCGTCAGCAAAAGCTGAAGCAGTCCCCGGGCCATCAGATTATCTGCCAGAAATTCCGGTACCGGCCACCCCCACATGGCATGTCCCATGGAAAAGTACATCAGTATTACCAAAAAAATCAGACCGGCAACCAGTCTTCTTTTCATACCGGATAATTCTTTATCCGCAAAAGGTTCATCCTGTACACTACTTCCCCGTTCTCCGATTTCCGGACTCTGCTCTCTTGTCTGCAGTCGCGCACCATATCCGGCAGACTCTACAGCCTGTATAATCTGTTCAGGTGTGGCATCCCCTTCTACACTCATGGAATTTGTCAACAAACTGACCGCACAGCCCTCCACACCGGGCACCTTGGCAACTGCCTTTTCCACCCTGGCACTGCAAGCCGCACAGCTCATACCTGTAACTGCATAATGCTGCATATTTTCTCACTTTCCACCACTCTCTTGAGTGGTAAGTCATAACTTACTATCATTATACTCCAGACATTTTGGATACGCAAGTCTTCCACTTCTTTACAAATCCTGAAATAGTGGTATCATAATTTCTGGATTTACACACGTTTAAATAGAAATAAATATATTCAGAATATGGAAAAGGACGGTTACCATGAAGTATATTAAACAATTAATGATTATTCTCATTATAACCTTTATTGGGGAAATATTACACTTTTTGATTCCCCTGCCCATTCCGGCAGGCATCTATGGACTTGTCATACTCTTTGTAGCACTGGAAACCGGCCTGCTGCCTCTTTCTGCCATCAAAGAAACTGCACATTTTCTTTTGAAAATCCTGCCAATTATGTTCATCCCCGCAGGTGTGGGGTTGATTACTGCATGGGATGCACTACGACCTATTATATTCCCACTACTAATTATCATTGTATTGTCTACCGTTACTGTCATGGTTTCATCCGGACATGTGACACAGTTTCTGCTGCGGCATGGCCGCCCCAACACCGCTGAGAAAGGAGTGTCCTGCAATGAGCATGATGAATGATTTATTATCCCAGTCCTTGTTTTTTGGTGGCGTCAGCTGCCTGTTCACCTATCAGTTAGGAATTGTCATCCAAAAGAAACTGAAAAGCCCGCTTTTTAATCCACAGATTTTCTCCATGGCAGTGATTATCCTGTTTTTAATCTTCTTTGATGTGGAATTCAAAACCTTTGACGCCGGTGCGAAATATATCACCTGGCTGCTCACCCCTGCCACTGTGTGTCTGGCAGTACCTCTTCATGAGCAGTTCAGCTTACTGAAAAAAAATATTCTTGCCATTCTGACAGGCATCGTTTCCGGCGTTATGGTCAGCGCCGTAACAATTCTGGCTCTCTCCGCGCTCTTTGGTGTGGGCCATGAGATTTATGTAACCCTGCTGCCCAAATCCGTCACCACTGCCATTGGCATGGCGGTATCTGAGGAGCTTGGCGGCATCGTGGCGATTACGGTAGCGTCCATCGTTATTACCGGCAATCTGGGCAATATCATCGGTCCTACCATTTGCAAACTCTTCCGCATCCATGAACCCATTGCCAAGGGTATTGCCATAGGTACCTCCTCACATGTCATGGGCACCTCCAAAGCCATGGAAATGGGTGAAGTGGAAGGCGCCATGAGCAGTCTTTCCATTGCGGTAGCCGGACTGTTCACCGTGCTATTTTCAGTTTTATTTTCACTTTTTTACTAGATTTAAAAATTTTCCAAAAAGTTTCCAACCTTTTTCAACTTCCCGTGTCTATATGTATGAAAGCAGCTTTCAAGGAGTAAAAACAAATGAATAGACTAGATGCCGAAAAAAAAATAACCGAATATCTAAATCCAATTTACGGGTTTGCTTTAAAACGATGCAAGAGCTTACAGGACGCGGAAGATTTATCCCAGGAAATTGTTATCAAAGCTTTCCACACTTTGCTTATAAAGGACGATATTACGGATGTGGGCAAATTTATATGGACCATCGCACACAATACACTCAGTAATTATTATCGTGACCACAAGCAACATCTCATGGGTGCTTCCATCGATGAAATCGCTGAGATTCTTTGCGACAGCCGTTCAGATATTGCATCCGATTATATCATGCAGGAAACAATATCAAAACTGCAAAGTGAGATTGCCTATCTGTCCAAATTACAGCGCCGTATCGTAATCGCCTATTACTATGAAAATAAAAAGCAAAATGAAATTGCTGAAGAATTAGGTATTCCGGTTGGTACCATTAAATGGCATCTGTTTGAAGCAAAAAAAGAGCTGAAAAGAGGTATGGAAAATATGAGAACATCAAATGAACTGAAATTTAATCCTATTCGCTTTGCTATATGCGGAACCAACGGTTCCGTCGGCAGTAAAGGTGATAACGGGAACTTCTTCCGAAGTCCATTAACCCAGAACATCGCATATGCTGTCTGGAAGGAACCCAAAACCATCAATGAAATCGCAGATGCACTGGGCGTATCTCCCGTTTATGTAGAAAGCGAAGCTGAATATCTTGAGGAATACGGTTTTCTCACCAAACAAGGTGAAAAATATCTTTGCAATATTCTTCTGGATGAAGCTACAACCGAACAGAACAGACTGCATGATGAAATGTATGAAAGAGCTGCCGAAATCTTTGCAAATGAATTATATGATGAACTAATCAATGCCGACATCTGGGACAATCCTAATATCACAGGTGGCATCACCGAAGATATCACATCTACAGATGCGTACTTAAAGGACAAAAACTTCTTCCTGTGGTCACTGATCCCTTATATTGCCGCTCACAGTGGCGAACCCCAGATGGATTCCTCCATCTCCTTTGAAGAAGCTGCTACCATCAGACCGGATGGTGGACAAAATATCTGCTGCGCATCCGTAATTAATACAGATGCAGTTCCTCCTATGTATGCTGATTGCATCCAAAAATGGAACGGTCCCTGTTGGAACGGAAACGAAGACCTGACTTTATGGCAAATTGATTCCGAGTGGTCCGGTCAGCGTATTGGTGACACCTACCAATCTGATGCCCAACACGCATTGAGACTACTTAAGCACCATATAAACAATACCGAACTCAGAGCTGATGAATATGCTTATCTGGTTGAAAAAGGATATCTAAAAATGCTAAACACACCAGATGGAAAACACAACGCCACTTGGCAGTGTGTCTATATCAATGGCAAAGACATAAAAAATACCCTAATTTCTATAGGTGACAAAATCCGTGAAAAACATAAGGAAGAGTTTCATGCTTTGCGCAAGTCTTATATTGATTCCGTTTTAGCAGTGACTCCGAAACATCTGCTCACTACGCAGAAATATTGCTTGCAGTTTACCTTTCATGCAGATGGCTGGTTCATCCTTCACTGTATAAAAGCATTACTCAATAACGGAAAATTAAAGCCTCCTGCCGATTCCCAGCAAAAGGCTCTAACCACTATTATTATTCACGAATAATATAAGAAGATGGCACTCGCAGCTGCGCCGCAATATATGCCAGATAATCCTGCACCACATCTCTGTCTGTAAGCTGGTAAAGCATGCGGGTGCCAACTACATCTTCAATTTCATTCAGTATCCACTGCCCGTTATGAGAAATGAAATCTATGCCCACAAAGTCATATTGCAGTTCTTGGTATAAGCGCTCTATTATAGTACGCTGTTCATCGTTCACTTCTGTCAGTGCAATTTCTCCTCCCAGGGAGAAGTTACTTCGAAAATCCCGGGATGACCAGCGAAGTACTGCCTGATAAATCTTTTCTCCCAGTACATATACCCGCATATCTTTGCCCGGTTCAGAGCAAGGCCTTTGCAGAATGATTTCTTCAGCGGTCAGTCCCTGTTCTGACAACTCCCGCAAAATTGTTTCCTGCTGCATCGCATCCTCCGCCCAATACACCTGACTGCCACCATGTCCTGCCACAGCCTTGATAACCAGGGGATATGTCAACCTATTTCCTGACAGTCCGCTACATTCTGCGGCTGCATCGCATCCACATTCTTCTCTAACGGTTTTACCCAACAGCTTCGTTTCCAGCACCGTCAGTCCCCACTGCAGGGCCTTTTCATAAGTAGTCCATTTATTATTTGCAATACCGGCTGTCCGGGCATTATTAAACAATCGAATGCCCTTTGCCTCCAGCACCCGGGACAAATCCGGAGCAATTACCCGCATAATGGCAAAATCCGGCGCCTCAGCCTGTTCTCCTTCACTTATTATTTGATGAAGAATCTTACTCTGTAGATCTGATTCTGACTCTCGCCATTCCATTCCGTCCGTGGGCAATACCTTTAATTCCAGCTGTAGCCCGTACTTCGGTCCACTTTCTGCCAGATGCTCCGCAAACCACTTGTTACGCATCCATCCGGCTTCATCATAAATCAACCACCCTTTATATGCCATTGCTTGTCTCCACAATATGCTCCATAATATACTCACTCAAATCTACACCCGTACATTCCCAGGTACTCTTGAAATGAGGATTACTGTTTACTTCACAAATAATAGGGGTCCCCTCCGGTCCGAACAATACATCCACACCTGCAAAATCCAGTTCCAGCGCTTCACATGCCTGAATAGCCAGCTTAGCCTGGTCCTCTGTAATCTCCACCTGTGCCATACTGCCTCCGTTAGTAATATTGGAACGGAAATCATTTTCATTGTGACGGAGCATGGAAGCAATTACCTTGCCACCGACCACATTCACACGCACATCCCTACCGTAACTTTCAGCAATAAACTCCTGCATCAGGAAAGGCTTGTGGTGAATCCTATCCACCAGTCCATAGAGTTCCTCCCGATTCTGCACCAGATATACCTGGGCCCCAAAGGAACCGTAGGCTTCCTTCACCACCATGGGAAATCCCAGCAGTTCCTCTGCTCTCTCCAGAAACAGACGATTATTATAGCCTGTACCCTCATAAGTTTTGGGTGCCACTACTGTCTTAGGCGTCCGCACCCCTGCCTGCTCCAACGCCATAGCGGTGAGAATCTTGTTATCACATAGTTCAATCGCCTTGGATGAATTAAACACATGCAGTCCCAGACGTTCAAGTCTCTGTGCCAGATAAATATCCTTATCCCAGAACAATACAAAATCCGGTTTCTCTAATTCTTCCATAGAGCTTCCCACCTCAAAAAGTAAATCCGTGGTGGTCTTCAGTTCCAGCGCCACGCTCTTTTTCTCTCCTGCTGCCAGCAGCATATTATATATCTCAAAAAACTTATCATGCTTTACAAAGCTGTTAATTACCAGCCAACCCTTTTTCATGTTCCTATTCTGCCGTATTACGGCATACTACCTCTTTCTAAAATCTCTTTCTGCCATCTTATTACTAATTGCAACGCATATGCCGCTTAGACGAAAGATTCAAATACACTACTACAATAGCAAACAGAATCTCCCAGATAATATGCGTATTCAACACCAGACCTGATGTAGCAAAAGTCAATAGCAACGGAATAATCTGTTCCGGCAGAGATTTGGTGAACAGGAAATTGGTATCCCGCTCTATCTTGACTGCACAATTGACAAAATTAAGTCCTAATTGCTTGCGCACATGGGCCGGGATTCCGACTGCCAAATCTGCCGGTGCCGGCACATCACCATTTATTTCTTCAAATGTGTCTTTATCATCTAATTCCAACACGCGGCATTTTACTTTCTTCATATGATGCCTAAGAATTACACTATCAATTTCTTCCACGCCCAGCAGCTTCATATTGGAATTAGTCAGACGCACCACATTGGTATTTTCATCACATTCATAGGGACGTCTGCACATCAGGGAAAGTGCACTTTTCCCTACAAAAAAGCGTGTAAACAACGTCCATGGGCTTACAATACCTGTACGCGCAAAGGAGTCCAATACAGGTCTGATATATACTTCCGTTTTCTGCTCCGCTCCCCGCTCTCTGTTTTCCAGACCCAGAAAGATACGGTGCTTACGATTCATTTTCAGATAATCTCTTCCTTCCGACTTATCCGAGCGGATAATATGTTTTTTTTGCAGACAAATACTGGCTCCCGTCTCCTTATTCACCACATCAAACAACTGATAAGGAGCATTTTTAATGAAAACATCGTAGGACTCTGCAGACATGACTAAATTATCGTCCTTTACATGATCCAGACTCTGACGACGCACCGTAGTAAACACGCGACTGCAGGTAAGAGAACACAAATATAAGGTTTTATGCTCCTTGCTATAACCCAGTCTTTCCCTCACTGCCGGTACCGTCCGGATGACAGATGCCCCCTGTGCAACCTCCGTCATTTCTTCATTTACCAGCACTTCCACCAGATCAAATTTACCGTTTGAAGGATTCACCAGTACGAATACTGCATCTGCCGGTAAAAGACTGTGCACCTGAGGTGATACCTCTATGACATTTAATTTGTAAACTCCTGTCACCGACTTGGTATCAACTCCCACTGTTTTTACAAAAGTTAATACTCCCTTTTTCTTCTTTTTCCCCCTGGTCAGTACCAAATCCGGCACTGCATCCGCATGATCAATAATGCTTACTCTCGTCTCTCTTTTGTTACCCATAACCCCTTACTCCTTACCTTGTACTAAATATATGATTTCCTCCAACGCACTTTCTACTGCTATCCGGGCATATTCCTTTTGTCCTTCCATCAACAGATTACTGTTGACTTCTATCTGTATGCAAGGTACCCCGCACTCCCTGTGTATCTGTGAAGATACCGTATAAGGATAGGTAGCTGCAAAAGGAGCATCCACGCTTACATGCTTAAGCCCCTTGGCTTGAAAGATTTCAACACACCTTTCCACAAAACATTTATCGCTAATATTTGCAAATCTGCCGGTACCGATACATATCTGCTCCTGCCGGAAACCTGCCATCTGGTGCAAGTCCAGTAGCAACTGTATGTCTTTCTCTCGGATATACTCCGCCAATACCTGTTTATATGGGGAAACAGCATCATAATTGGCATCATCCCCTTCATTTGCTGTTTTATAAATAATAGGACAATCAAGTCTTGCATGAAGTGCCTTCGCCAAATCTGCCGTCTGCGGCTCCTGATACCGCACCTTGCCTTCCCTGACATGCTCTACCGCATGAGGCGCAGACAACATCACCGGACAAGTTCCCTCCAATAAAACAAAGGATTCTTCCTCTTTCATACCATACCTCTTCGTACTATAACCTCTACCCGATAACTAAATATACTCACTTAAAATTTACCCCATCTCCCAACATAAGTCAATGTAAACCCTAGCAGAACCGTTATAGTCCTCTGTTTTTATGTCATTTTTACAGCCTTGTCATATACATTAACTGCACATTGCTCATCTCTCGGGTACTTAAAAAACGTCGTCACTTAGTGAGGTTCCTCACGAACCTAGTGACGTAACGCTTTTTTAGGTAGCGAAAGCGTGCCCGAGAATGAGTAAAGTGTAGTTAATGTATATGTTGGCACTTCATAAATGCCAGAAAAAAACGGAGGACCATAACGGTCCTCCGCAGTTTTACTTATTCACCCATTCGATAAAATGGTAACTATCCAATATCTGAAAATACTTGGCAAGTCTCTCATATAACGGCTTTGCTTCTTCTCCAAACCTTTCATCCACTGCTTCACCCAAATCCATGATACGCTTCTCACCATCCAGTAAGGGCCAGATAAAACTGCCCATGGCATCCAGATGAATATAACTGATACGTGGCTTTTTGAAAAGCTTCTGTGCCATCCTATTGACCCAGCCTTTGTTTTCCACCTGAAGTGTTACGATTCCCTGTTCATCCGCGGTCCATTCCATCCCATCCGGACGCTTAGGAATTCTCTCCAGATAATTTTCAGATTGTACTTTGTTTTTCTGTTTCATATAAAATCCTACTTACTACGCTTTTTCCAGATAGAGAACTTGAGTACACACAGAACAAGCAGTGCAAATACCACAATACTTGCAATATTAGAAACTGCGTTAGGAAGATTCAGCACACCGGAAATATCCAGCATCTCGCCAACTCCGAATACAGCCAGAAGTGCCAGCAGGATACCTACCAGACCTTCACCTGCAATCATACCGGAGCAGAACAGGATACCGTCGCTGATAATGTTCTTCTTGGTAGTTTCATCCTTCTTCATCTTGTCGAAGCACAGACGAACGATACCACCCACCATAATACATGCATTCAGCTGTACCGGCAAGTATACACCGATTGCGAAAGGAAGTACGGGAATACCCATGATTTCAACAGCCAGTGCTAGGAATACGCCGATAAATACCAGCCCCCAGGGAAGATTTGCTTCCATAACACCTTCGATAATCATCTTCATCAATGTAGCCTGAGGTGCAGCCAGTTCATCCGTACCGAAGCCCCATGCGGAATCCAACAAGTACAGAGTACCACCAATTGCCAGCGCGGAAGCTACTACACCGATAACTTCACCATACTGCTGCTTTTTGGGAGTTGCCCCCAATAAGAAACCGGTCTTTAAATCCTGAGAAGTATCACCTGCGATAGCAGCAACGATACAGATAATGGAACCGATTGCTATTGCTGCCTGCATACCGGGTACGCCACCATCTCCGGTTGCCTTTAAAATCAGGGTTGCAATCAACAGAGTCGCAATTGCCATACCGGATACAGGGTTATTACTGCTTCCTACCAGACCTACCATTCTGGAAGATACGGTAGCAAAGAAGAAACCAAAAATAACAATAATAATTGCACCAATCAAACTTACGGGAATAACAGGTACCAGCCAAACCAGTAAAGTACATGCTATAATCGCGCCAAATACCAGCTTCATGCTGATATCCTGCTCAGTACGTAACTGACCACCGCCGATGCCGCCCTTCATGCTCTTTAAAGCATCACGGAAGGTACGTATAATCAAAGGCAGAGACTTAATGAGACTGATGATACCGCCACAAGCCAACGCACCGGCACCGATATAACGGATATAGCTGCCCCAAATACCGCCTGCACCATCTGCTGCGAAAATTGCACCAATGGTCTCAGTTCCGGGATAAAGAATCAGATTTTCGCCAAACAATACTATTGCAGGAATCAGTACGCACCAGCTCACCAAACCACCTGCAAACATATAGGAAGAGATGCGGGGACCACAGATATAACCTACGGAAAATACTGCGGGATAAATCTGGGTACCGATTTCTCCGGCATAACCCTTTACTCTCACAGACACTTCACTGGGAACTGCCTTCAAACCATCGATAACGAATTTAAAAATTGCTGCAATACCCATACCTGCAAATACGGTGGACGCATTTGCGCCACCCTCTTCACCTGCCAGCATAACCTCTGCACATGCAGTTCCTTCAGGATAAGGTAATGTACTATGCTCTTTTACAATCAATGCATTACGAAGAGGTACCATGAAGAATACACCTAATAAACCTCCCAATAAAGCAATTAATGTAATCTCTACAATACCGGGCTTGTCCATCTTGCCCTCTGCTGCCCATAAGAACAGTGCGGGAAGTGTAAAGATCGCACCAGCCGCAACAGACTCACCGGCAGAACCTACAGTCTGTACAAAATTGCTCTCCAGAATGGAGTTTTTACGCATAATCACGCGGATAACACCCATAGCGATAACTGCTGCCGGAATAGAAGCCGATACAGTCATACCTACGCGAAGACCCAGATACGCGTTTGCTGCGCCGAATATAACTGCCAGCAGGATACCCATACTAACGGAAGTAAGTGTAATCTCAGGGGTTACCTTGTCAGCAGGAACATAAGGCTTAAAATTGTTCTGTTCACTCATTACAAAATCTCCTTTTCTTTTACTACCCTCTATGATATAGGAAAACCCCTTACAAAGCAAGCAAATCCGACATTTTATACAAAAGTTGTTTTAATTTTCCCTACAATTTGTCATTTTCTGCCAACAATTTGCGTTTTTAAAGAAAAAAAGGTCCATAGGTTACACCTTTCTTACCAGTATGTGCACCCTGTGAACCCTTCATTCCTTAAAATTTAACCAATATTTGAAACAATTCTGCTTCCTTCTCTGGCTTTCACTACCTGAAGCTTGCCGGGAATATTATCCTGCAATACCTGTACATGAGAGATAATTCCCACCAGTCCGTTTGACTTTTGAATACCGGACAATATCCCCATGGCATCTTCGATGGAATTCTGATCCAAAGAACCGAAGCCCTCGTCGATAAACATGGCCTCTATCCTGATACCGCTCTTTTGTGCCACAGTAGACATACCGATGGATAACGCCAGGGATACCAGGAATTTTTCTCCACCGGACAGTGTCTTTACACTACGCCCTTCCGTCTCAGTACTGAAGCTGTCATATACTTTCAGCTCCAACCCCCTCTTGTTGGAACCCTTGCTTCGCTCATCGCTTCTATAAAGCCTGTATCTGCCGTCATGCACCTGCTCCAGCATCTTATTTGCCGCCACGATAACAGAGGAAAACATAATGCCCAAAACATATCGCTGCAATCCCGTACCGGTATCCCCACGCAGGGTTTTGGCAAAAGTAAAATCCGTCTCTGCACCGGTCCACTGTCTGTCAAGCTTATCATAGCTTTCCTGCAATCGCCGTGCCTTGTCCTGCTTACGTTTCAAACTTTGAATACCTGCTTCCCTCCTGCCGATATAAGCTTCCTTCATCTGCTCCAGTGCCTGCAATTCCTGCATACAGGCGGCCATATCAGGTTCTGTACTTCCATTCAGCACATGCAGTGCTTCCTCTACCTGTTTTTTCAATAAATGATGTTCTGCCACGTATTTATCAATATCGCTACATAGCTGCTTCATTTCACCGTCCTGTAGCATGGACTGACGTGCACTTTCCTCATCTATAAATCCTTGTGCTGTTATACCTTCTTTCAGCTGTATCTGTTGTTCCTTTAACTGTACATTAACAGCTTCCAGTTCACGCTCTGCATTCTCCAGATTGCTTTTGCAGACAACCAACTGCTCCCGGGCCATTCTCTGTGCTTCCTGCACGTCTGCCAGCTTCGTATGATACTCCTGCAAACGCTTATCTGCAGCCGCCATCCACTTATCATATGCAGCTAAGTCAGGAATACCCTGAATCAAACGCTCTCCTGCAACTGCCTGCTCTGCCTCCAATGCCTTTTTTTGGTTATCTGCCGCGAAATACACCTGCTCCTGTGCAGACATAGCTTCCCTTGCCTGACTGCCTGCGCTTAAGGCTTCCCCAAGCCATTCGTATATTTCATCCGCCTTCCTTTTGGCTCCATCCACTGCTTCCTTGGAAATGTCGCCTTCCTGCACCAGTGCCTTAGCCGGATGATGTGTACTGCCGCAAACCGGACAGGCTTCCCCATCCTGCAGTTCCTTGGCCAGTATTCCTGCAATATTGGATACATAACTGTTTAACAATGCTTTATGATGAGCAGCGCCTTCCTCAAACTGTTCCCGCAGCTCCAGCGCCCGCTGTTCTGCAGTGGCAAGCGCTGTGCGCTTTTGGTTAAGCAAGGACTCTTCCTGCTTCCATATCCTATTTTGCACCTCAACACGTTGCTGTAACTGTTCCATATTTTGATAAATATCTCTTTTCTGACCGTTAATCAGCCTTTCCCTGCTCAGCTCCTCCATTTCATTGCTCTGCTTTTCCAAATCCTCCTGCTGCCTCTGTACCTTTGTCACAAGCTCCTGTGCAACAATTAAATCTTTTTTACCGTTCTGTACCTGCTTCTGTCTGCGGACACTGTCTGCCTGCAGGCTCTCCAAACGCTCAAACACCGACCTCAGTACCTCTGCGGCTTCTGCCTGTTCTTTACGGTATATACGCTCCTTCTGCTGGGGCGCCCGGTCTTCCACCTGTTTTAATTTTTCTTCTAAGGCATGCAGCTGCATAAAAGCCCTGCCCAGCTCACGTTGTTTTTCCAGCTGCGCCTTGCGTCCATCATAGTCCGCCTGCAGATATGCTGCTTCCTCCTGTTCTAATTGCTCCTCCAGCTCTCCTATCCGCTCCCGGAATTCCGGCAAAGTACTGCACTCCTCTTCCGCCAGACTGTTCAGCAGCTTATCCCGCAGCTGCTTTAGGGCAGCCACCCGTTCCTCTGCATGCCTGTAGAAATGCTCCGCCAACTTCTGCCATTTATCCACGCCAAAAATGCTCATCAATATCTTTTCTTTTTCTTCCGAACCACTGACAAGCAATTTCTCAAACTGACCCTGGGGCAATATAATAACCTGTCTGAACTGGTCATAGTCCAGACCCAGCAATTCTTTTGCCATGGCATCCATGTCACCTTTTTTGCAATTTTCAAACAAGGGGTCATAGATTCCTTCCTTATTTTTTAAATACACATTCTGGGACTGTGACAAATTCTTACGCTTACATTCCAATCTTCTCTCAAATCGATAGTTTTTGCCACTGATTTCAAATTCAAAATCCACAAAGGTATCTTCGCCCCAATCACTCTGCCTGCAGCGCAGTGCCTCCAGTTCATCCCGCATATTACCGGAGCTTTTGCCGTACAGTGCAAAAGTGATGGCATCCAGTATCATGGTCTTCCCGCTTCCTGTCTCACCGCAGATTAAAAACAAACCCTTTCGTGAAAGGTCTGTAAAATCAATCTCCTGAGGCTCCCTATATGGACCGAATGCTCCAAATCTCAAACGAAGTGGTTTCATGACTCTGACACCTCCTTCTCATAATCAGCCACTGCTTCCTCAAACAATTGGATGAAATGCTCTGAGGGTTCTTCCTGATTGATATCCCTGAAATATTGTTTAAATATCTGTACCGGGTCTGTTTCTCTGGCCTCCAGTTCCTCCAGACTCATGGTGATACGGGAATCCTCCTGTTCAAAGCTCTTGCCTGCCACCTCCAGCACATTGGGATATACCTCCTGCAAGGCAGCAAAGGCCTCTATGCCCACATAGCTGTCTGTAACCTCCAGACGGACATACCCCATTCTCTGCGGCTCCGTAAGTGTCCCGTTCATGGCAGCACAAAGCTCTTCATAGGTGCCCCGTATGGTCAATCTCTCATGTAAGGGTTTTAAGGGATAAATCTTCTGCCATGCCTCTTTTGTGACACCCGTGTCAACAATCGTCACGGACTTCTCCTGTTTTTCTTCCTTGCCAAAGGAATAAGGCATTGGCGTCCCACTATAGCGTATCTTCTCCGTAATATTCTGCGGTCTGTGTATATGTCCAAGTGCCACATAATCAAACTCCCTGAATACATGGGCACTGACCGCTGCTGCCGCCCCCACTTCCGCCGCTTTGTCACTGACGGAAGTCTCTGCGTCCACGATAAAAGCATGGGCTACTAAAATGTGTTTTCGCTCCGGTTGAAAAGAGGCACGTATCTCACTGCATACCAGTTCATATGCCGCCTCAAGGGTCTGTAATTCCTCTGCGCGCTCCGGATATAGGGCTCGCACTTTTTCTAAAGAAAACCAGGGCAGCAGATAAATGTCCGTATCTTCCATAGTCACCGGCTGCATTTCCCGGGTCAGGGAGCCTGCAATGTAAAGGCCCGCCTTTTTCAGCAATTCATTACAGGATGCCAATCTCTGGGCACCATCGTGATTGCCCGCTACCAACAACACCGGCACATTTAGGCTTCCGCATATATGAGTCATGACCCTGTCATACATGGCAATCGCCGATGCCGGGGACACGCTCCTGTCAAAAACATCACCAGCCAGCAGCACTGCGTCCACCTGCTCAGCCACAATAATGTCCTGTATCTGCTTTATGAAATATTCCTGATCTTCTTCAATCTCCCGGCCTCTGAAGGTTATTCCCAGATGCCAGTCCGAGGTATGCAAAAATTTCATATCCCTCACTCCTTTATGTGCTATCTTCCATCCATGAGCATTCAACAGCCTGCCTACACACGCTATAACATTCTCCTTGGCAACGGATAATTATGTCTCTTTACTCACTCCGTGCCATCAGTTGTCTAAGTGAATGCACGTAAGGATAGTGCAAGAGTGACAGGCACGCATCAAAAGGTACATCCCTGTACCTCTTGTGCTCGCGCGACCTCCATGTCGCGCGGCCTTGTTTACGAGCATTCACTAAGACAACGGTATGATACTACGCGAATTGTAAAGAGACATAATTATCCGTTGCCAAGTTCGAACAAAATATAATACTCATAGAGGCAGTCTGTCGTATGCTCTCATGCCATTACTACATCAAATGTCTCAAGGTCGAAAGAACATCACCTTACAACAGTCGTTTAAAGATATTGTACCCGTAGAAAAGACACAAGTCAACTTTTGAGGCTTGCCATTACGTTACGTCACCTTTATAATATAAGTAGCATATAAAATACAGAGCAGAACCTCTTAAGAAAGGCTACTACCATGAAACTACCGGGATATTATTCCTCAGGCGAATTCGCAAGCATGGCTCATGTAAGTCTGCGGACCATTCGCTTTTATGATAAAAAGAATCTGCTAAAGCCCACTTATGTAAACCAAAACGGCGCCCGTTTTTATACGGACGCGGATTTGGTACGTCTGCAGCAAATTCTGCTACTTAAGTACTTGGGCTTTTCCCTGGAGGAAATTAAGGAAATGGTTATGGTTGAGACAGACTATCATTTCCTGTTGAACAATCTGAATATACAAAAAAAACTGGTGCAGGAGCGTATGGAGCAAATGCAGATGGTGGCAGGTGCCATTGATGATGCCATGGAAGCCCTAGAAACTGACCGGCAAGTCGACTGGAGCAGTATGCTTGAACTGATTCATCTGACAGGTATGGAGCAAAGTCTGAAAAACCAGTACCAGAATGCCAACAATATTTCTGCCCGTATCAGACTGCATCGGGATTATTCTGTCAATCCCCAGGGGTGGTTTCCCTGGATTTATGAGCACTGCCGGATACAGGATGGCATGAATGTACTGGAAATCGGCTGTGGAAACGGTGCCTTATGGACCGATCATCTGGACACACTGCCTGCCAATACCCATATCCTGTTATCCGATATCTCCGATGGCATGATCCGTGACGTGCGCAGAAATATTGGTGAAGAGCACCCGAACTTTTCCTTCGAATCCTTTGACTGCGCCCGTATCCCCC
Organism: Acetatifactor sp.; assembly: GCA_045597105.1. Taxonomy (GTDB): domain Bacteria; phylum Bacillota; class Clostridia; order Lachnospirales; family Lachnospiraceae; genus Acetatifactor. The sequence goes on along the minus strand of JAZODQ010000039.1, from coordinate 47,013 downwards.
ATCCGGACGAAAGCTTTGACCTGGTGATTGCAGGACATGTGCTCTTTTACTGTGAAGATATTGCCCGGGTATGCAGAGAAGTGTGCAGAGTGCTCCGTCCCGGCGGACGCTTTATCTGCAGCACCTATGGGCCCCGCCATATGAAAGAAATCACTGAGCTGGTGCAGGCTTTCGATAAAAATATCGTACTCAGTGCAGAAGCTCTCTACGAAAGCTTTGGCCTGGAAAACGGTGAGGATATTCTGCGTCCCTGCTTTGCACTTGTGCAAAAGCATATTTACGAGGACGCCATTGAACTGAATCGTTGTGAACCGCTGATTGAATATATCCTCTCCTGTCACGGCAATCAAAACCGCATCCTTTTGGACCGCTATGCGGACTTCAAAGGCTTTGTGGAGCAGCGAACAGGTAAGGGCCTGCGCATTACCAAGGATGCCGGTATTTTTATCTGTCATAAGCAGGCTCATACATAGAATACTACCCTTTTACCGATACTCTTCTTAGCAGCACCAAACTGCACGCAATTTTGAATATTTTCTTAAGATTAAAATTTTTTGAAAAAAACTCTTGAAGGTGACCTAGCGTCACCTTTTATAATGCATTCAAAAGCAAGATAACACAAAAAGAATTAACAGGAGGACTTACAATGAAAGGTATTATTTTAGCAGGTGGTTCCGGCACTCGTCTCTACCCCCTGACCATGGTAACTTCCAAACAGTTACTTCCCATTTACGATAAACCTATGATCTACTATCCCATGTCTGTTCTGATGAACGCAGGCATTCGTGAGATTCTGATCATTTCCACTCCCCAGGATACTCCCCGTTTTAAGGAGCTTCTGGGCGACGGTCATCAGTTTGGCGTGTCCTTGAGCTATGCGGTACAGCCCAGCCCTGACGGACTGGCACAGGCTTTCATCATTGGTGCTGACTTCATTGGTGATGATACCGTAGCCATGGTACTGGGTGACAATATTTTTGCAGGCCATGGTCTGAAGAAGCGTCTCCGCAAGGCTGTAGAAAATGCAGAATCCGGCAAGGGTGCAACCGTATTCGGCTACTATGTAGATGATCCCGAGCGTTTCGGCATCGTAGAGTTCAACGCTGAGGGCAAGGCAATTTCCATTGAAGAGAAGCCCGCACAGCCTAAGAGTAATTACTGCGTAACCGGCTTATACTTCTATGACAACAAAGTCGTTGACTATGCAAAAAACCTGAAACCCTCTGCCAGAGGCGAGTTGGAAGTCACTGACTTAAACCGCATCTACTTAGAGCAGGAGCAGTTAAATGTAGAACTGCTGGGACAGGGCTTCACCTGGCTGGATACCGGTACTCACGAGAGTCTGGTGGAGGCAACCAATTTTGTCAAAACCGTAGAGCAGCATCAGCACAGAAAGATTGCCTGTCTGGAAGAAATCGCCTACTTAAACGGCTGGATTAGCAAGGAAGATGTGCTGAAGGTATATGAAGTACTGAAGAAAAATCAGTATGGCCAGTACTTAAAGGATGTACTGGACGGCAAGTACAGAGAGCAGCTTTATTAAGCATGAGCATTACACTTTATTCAGAAAAGGAGAAAATCACATGAATATTATTGTAACCGGCGGTGCCGGATTTATCGGAAGCAACTTTGTGTTTCATATGTTAAATAAATACCCTGACTATCGTATCGTTTGTCTGGACTGCCTGACCTATGCAGGTAACCTGTCCACCTTAGCCCCCGTAATGGATAATCCTAACTTCCGTTTCGTAAAAGAGTCCATTACTGACAGAGAGGCTGTTTATAAGCTCTTCGAAGAAGAGCATCCCGATATGGTAGTGAACTTCGCAGCAGAAAGTCATGTAGACCGTTCCATCGAAAATCCTGAAGTATTCCTGGATACCAATATCAAGGGTACTGCAGTACTGATGGATGCATGCCGCAAGTATGGCATCAAGCGTTATCATCAGGTATCCACCGATGAAGTATACGGTGACCTGCCTCTGGACAGACCTGACCTGTTCTTTACTGAGGAGACCCCCATTCATACCAGCAGCCCTTACAGCTCCTCCAAGGCAGGTGCTGACTTACTGGTACTGGCTTATCACAGAACCTACGGTTTACCTGTGACCATCAGCCGTTGTTCCAACAACTACGGCCCCTATCACTTCCCTGAGAAGCTGATTCCCCTGATGATTGCAAATGCACTGAACGACAAGCCCCTGCCCGTATACGGCGAAGGTCTGAATGTACGTGACTGGTTATATGTAGAGGATCACTGCAAAGCTATCGACCTGATCATCCACAAGGGACGTGTAGGCGAGGTTTATAATATCGGCGGTCACAATGAGATGAAAAATATCGATATCGTTAAGATTATCTGCAAGGAACTGGGCAAGCCTGAAAGCCTGATTACCTATGTAACCGATAGAAAGGGACACGATATGCGTTATGCCATCGACCCTACCAAGATTCACAACGAATTAGGATGGCTGCCTGAAACCATGTTTGCAGACGGTATCAAGAAGACCATCCAGTGGTATCTGGACAACAAGGAATGGTGGGAGACCATCATCTCCGGCGAATACCAGAACTACTACGAAAAAATGTACGGCAACCGATAGAAAGGAATACATTATGGGACAGATTCAAGTAGAAAAGAATGTAGGTGGCATAGAGGGCCTGTGCATCATTCAGCCTGCTGTACACGGTGACAGCCGCGGATATTTCATGGAAACCTACAATCAGAAAGATATGGAAGAAGCCGGTCTGAACATGGTATTCGTGCAGGATAACCAGTCCTGTTCCGTAAAAGGTGTACTGCGTGGTCTGCATTTCCAGAAGCAGTTCCCTCAGGGCAAGCTGGTGCGCGTCATTAAAGGTTCCGTGTTCGATGTGGCAGTAGACCTGCGCAGTGACAGCGAAACCTACGGCAAATGGTTCGGCGTGGAACTGACCGAAGAGAATAAAAAGCAGTTCTACATCCCCGAAGGCTTTGCACACGGCTTCCTGGTATTATCCGACATCGCAGAGTTCTGCTATAAATGTACGGACTTCTACCACCCCGGCGACGAAGGCGGTCTGGCATGGAACGACCCGGAAATCGGTATTGCATGGCCCCAGCTGCAGGGTGATTATCAGGGCACCGCAAGTGCTGAAGGATATACGTTGACTGACGGTACAGCGCTGAATTTAAGTGACAAGGACCAGAAGTGGAACGGTATCAAAGATACGTTTAAATTCTAAACAAAACCCGCCTGATAGGCATCTTATCAATGCTTATCAAGCGGGTTCTTTTTCATCTATAGGAAATTGCGCTGGGCAACGTCCTTTTTACCGTTCTGCACGCATAGGATTATTTAAGAAATCCTCATATGCTAAGCGTATACCATCTTCTAATTCTGTTTTGTAGCTCCAGCCCAGAGCCTTACTCTTACTTACATCCAAAAGCTTTCTGGGGGTACCGTTTGGTTTGGAAGTATCCCAACGAATCTCGCCTTCGTAGCCGATTACCTTTGCCACCAGCTCCGTCAATTCCCTAATACTCAGTTCCTTACCTGTTCCTGCATTCACAGTTTCATCGCCACTATAGTGATTCATCAGGAATACGCACAGGTCTGCCAAATCATCCACATACAGGAATTCTCTTAAAGGACTACCGTCGCCCCAACAGGTTACATAGGGAAGTCCCGTCTCTTTAGCCTCATGGAAGCGACGTATCAATGCCGGCAGTACATGACTGTGAGTGGGATGATAATTATCATTAGGTCCGTACAAATTCGTAGGCATCACGGAAATATAATCCGTACCGTACTGCTTATTCAGGAACTCACAATATTTCAGTCCTGAAATCTTTGCAAGAGCATAAGCTTCGTTGGTCTTCTCCAGCTCTCCTGTAAGCAGACAACTCTCTGTCATCGGCTGAGGTGCCATACGGGGATAAATGCAGGAGGAACCCAGAAATTGCAGCTTCTTACAGCCATTTTGCCATGCCGCATGGATAACATTCATCTCCAGCATCATATTCTCATACATAAAGTCAGCCAAGGCCTTACTATTGGCCTCAATACCGCCTACCTTAGCGGCTGCCAGAAATACATATTCCGGCTTTTCCTGTGCAAAAAAAGCCTCTACCGCCTCCTGTCTGCACAAATCAAGCTCTGCATGGGTGCGGGTAATAATATTGGTATACCCCTGCTTTTCCAAACATCTGATAATGGCAGAGCCCACCATACCACGGTGTCCTGCCACATATATTTTTGCATTTTTTTCCATCATGGGATTCTCCTCCGAACTCATCCTTCAGCCACATAAGCTTTTATCAGGGCAATAGCCTCGTTTCCGGCTCTTATGCCTCTGCAGACTTAAGTACAGCCTCTCTGTGTGCCAGCTTTCTGTCATGCTCTGCCATGATGCGCACCAGCTCCTCGTAGCTGGTTTGCTGAGGGTTCCACCCCAGTACCGTCTTCGCCTTCGTAGGGTCTCCCCAGAGATTATCCACATCTGTGGGTCTGAACCATGCAGGATTTACACATACCAGCATACGTCCTGTGGCTGCATCATATCCCTTTTCCTCCAAACCGCTGCCTTCCCAGCGCAGTGTAATACCGTTAGCTGCGAATGCCTTCTCCGTAAAGTCCCGCACCGTATGCTGTTCACCGGTAGCAATAACAAAATCCTCCGGCTTGTCCTGCTGTAGCATCAGCCACATACACTCCACATAATCCTTAGCGTAGCCCCAGTCACGCAGGGAATCCATATTGCCCAGCTCCAGATGGTCCTGCAGCCCCTCTGCAATACGTCCCGCTGCCAGCGTAATCTTTCGTGTTACAAAGGTCTCGCCGCGTCTCTCAGACTCATGATTAAATAAAATACCGTTCACCGCAAACATGCCATATGCCTCACGGTACTCCTTGGTCATCCAAAAACCGTACTGCTTCGCTACCGCATAAGGACTGTAAGGATGGAAAGGTGTGGTCTCACGCTGAGGAACCTCCTCCACCTTACCATATAATTCAGAAGTGGACGCCTGATAAATCCTGGTCTTGTCCACCAGGCCCAGGATCCTCACTGCCTCCAATATACGCAGTACGCCAAGTGCATCCACATCTCCGGAATACTCCGGTGCATCAAAGGATACCTGCACATGGGACTGTGCTGCCAGATTATATATTTCATCAGGCTGCACTTGACCTATAATACGAATAATGGAGGAGGAATCAGTCAAATCTCCGATATGCAGGGTAATGGCACCTGCCTCTATCAAATGGTCGATTCTCTGTGTATTGGAAATGGACGCACGACGCACGATACCATGCACCTCATATCCCTTCTCCAACAATAATTCTGCCAAATAAGAACCGTCCTGTCCTGTAATACCTGTAATCAATGCTTTCTTCATTTAAGGAACCTTTCCTTTCCGCAGGCGCTCTCCTGCCGTCTGCCGCTTCTATGCAGACCCGTAATACGTTTATCATACCATTATTTACAAACGGGTGCAACGAAAGAAAGTCTTAAGAACCTAAAAAGGAGGTGCTTCACAACGTGAAGTACCTCCCTTTCTTTATTACTCTTTATTATTCTTCAATCAACTTATATGCTTCTGCATCGCACACAACTGTTACATCAGGGTGCATCTGCAGAATAGATGCAGGTACCTGAGGGGTTACAGGGCCGGTGAAAGCTTTCTTAACGATTTCTGCCTTGTCAGCGCCGCTTACCACTACCAGGATCTTCTTAGCAGCCATAATGGTACCGATACCCATGGTGTATGCCTGACGGGGCACATCATCGATGGAAGCAAAGAAACGCTTGTTAGCTTCAATGGTGCTCTCCTGTAAGTCTACGCAATGTGTTACCTTGTCGAATTCATCGGAGGGCTCATTGAAACCGATGTGACCATTGTGGCCCAGTCCCAATAACTGTAAGTCAACGCCGCCTAATTCCTTAATCAGTGCTTCGTAATCGCCACACTCTTTCTCTGCATCTTCCACCATACCGTTGGGTACGTTGGTTCTTGCTTTATCGATATTTACGTGATTGAACAGATTATCATTCATGAAATAGTAGTAGCTCTGGTCGTTGTCTCTGGGAAGTCCTCTGTACTCATCCAGATTCACGGTGGTGATATCAGAAAAATCGATATCGCCTGCTTCATTCTTCTTGATCAGCTCCTTGTAGGTTCCGATGGGTGAAGAACCGGTAGCCAGACCCAATACACTATTGGGCTTTAAAATCATCTGCGCTGCAATAATGTTTGCAGCTTTTCTGCTCATCTCATTGTAATCAGCTGTTTTAATAATTTTCATTGGTCAATTCCTCCTCGTAGCTCCAAGCTCCCTTGGGCTGACATCTGCACATCACTTTTATGTGCTACAGATGCAGTGTAGCACAGCAAAAAACGAATTACAATCATTTTTTCATTTTTGAAAGAGAATATATCCCTCATATATTTTTTATTTACACACTACGCATCCTCTCACGAAACTCATCCTCCGGTACCCCCATACGGTCAGCAGCCTGCTTAAAAGAAAGTATGCCATCTCTTACCAGTGCAGCCAGAGTCATCAAAGTTCCCTGTTCGATGCCCTGTTCAATTCCCTCAGACCTTTCGTCCTGCAACATCTCCGTCAATGCCTTGCACATATCTACTTTGCCTCACATAAATATCAAAATTTATACGTAGGGTGAGTGTAGCACAAAGAATTTTTGATTTCAAGACCATATATAGTCTTTCGTAAAAAGTCTAAGTCTTTCATGAAAAGACTATATATAGCCTGTACTTTCTTCTCCTTCTATGTTACAATCACTCCATCAGTTCCCATTCCGGAACTTTTTTCTCTCGGCAATTCGCCGGATATTTCACTATTATTTCAAACTACATAAGGAGGGACTTCATGTCTAAAAGCACATCTAACATTACACGTTTTGAACAGGCTACCGGCCCTATCGATTTCGGTTTTACCAACGACTACATGTTTCGGGCCGTCTTACAAAAGAACACTAAAGTGCTAACAGGCCTGGTCAGCGCTCTACTGCATCTTAATCCGGAGGATATCACCTCCATCGCTGTTACTAACCCCATTGAGCTGGGTGAAAGCTTTGATGCCAAGGACTTCATACTGGACATCAAAGTGCAAATCAACCATCACACCCTGTTAAACCTGGAGATGCAGGTAGTGAACCTGCTAAACTGGGAAGACCGTTCCCTGAGCTACCTGTGCCGCAGCTACGACCAGTTATACAAGGGACAGGACTATCGGGAAGCGCTGCCGGTCATACATATCGGTTTTCTTGATTATCCCCCCTTTGTAGGTTCCAGTGAATTCTATGCCCATTACAAGCTGATAAACCAGAAAACCGGTCGGATTTATAGTGACAAGTTTGAGCTTTGTGTGGTAGACTTAACTCAAATAAAACAGGCCACTGATGAAGACAAACTGTTCCTAATCGATTTCTGGGCACGTATCTTCAAGGCTACCACATGGGAGGAGATAAAAATGCTGGCTACACATAATGAATATTTATCCGAAGCTTCACAGGCTCTTTTTGAACTAAATGCGGACGAGATTGCCCGCGAAAAAAGTCGTGCCCGTGATGATATGCGAAAACTGAAGAATTCCATTGACCGTAAGATAGCGCAGCTGGAGCAGGCTTTAGCTGAAAGTAATCAGGCTTTATCAGAGAAGGACCAGGCGCTTTCAGAGAAGGACCAGGCGCTGGCTGAACAAGACGCAGAGATTGCCCGTCTGAGAGCTCTGCTTGCTGCCAAAGAAAATAACTGATATATCAAGGCTGGGATGCCCTAAGGCGCCCCGGCCGTTCATTTACACCATACTCTCACTACTTCCTCATCTGCCTGCATCACCGTCCGGTCCCTGCCCCTTCCCGGATTTCTTGCAGTCCATGGCAGATGATGCTCCCCAGTCTCTGCCAATCTCACCCCTTGCTTCCGCCCTCAGCACCTGATAACACAAAAACACATCCAACAGTATCAATGCTACGATTCCCACTATCACTACGATTTTCACCGGTTCCCTCCTTCAGCTATCAACCACAAATGCTTATATCCGCGCCGAGAGCGCCTCTGCCGCGCTGCGCCACCATATGGCTACCATTCCCGCTCAATAAAGTACCATTATCATATTATGCAAGGGTTGTACACTTTATTCCCCATCCTGCACATACACCCGAACCATTGTCGTTCACAATGACACACGTAAACAATTATGTATTTACTATTGCAATTCCTTGTCATATGTGATAACATGCCATATAGTAATCATACATATGGTAGTTCTATGCCTAGTAACGACAAACCTAGCACCAACGAGTAAAGGAAAATGAACTTATGAAAAAATTATCCCAGAAACTATTAGCAGAAACCATTGTTGCCAAGAGAAAGGAACAGAGCATCTCTCAGGCAGAGCTCAGCGAAACCACCGGCATCCACAGAGCCATGATCAGCAAGATTGAGAATCAGGAATACCTGCCTTCCATCGAGCAGCTCCATGCACTGAGTGAATCCCTGGATTTCGATATCACAGACTTATTCGTAACAGACCAAAAAGAGGCCGGCACTGCCAACCCTCTTCTGAATAAAAAATACAATATTGCGGTGGCAGGTACCGGTTACGTAGGATTATCCATCGCAACCCTGCTGGCACAGCACCATCATGTGACAGCAGTAGATATCGTCCCTGAAAAGGTAGATATGATTAATAACCGCATCTCCCCCATCCAGGATGACTATATCGAAAAATATCTGGCAGAAAAAGAGCTGGACCTGACCGCCACCCTGGACGGCGCCACAGCCTATAAGGACGCAGACTATGTGGTCATCGCGGCACCTACCAACTATGACAGCAAACAGAACTTCTTTGACTGCTCTGCAGTAGAGGCTGTCATCCAGCTGGTACTGCAGACTAATCCTGATGCCATCATGGTCATCAAGTCTACCATACCTGTAGGCTATACTCAAAGCGTGCGTGAGAAATTCCATACTAATAACATCATCTTCAGCCCGGAATTCCTGCGTGAATCTAAGGCCCTGTATGATAACCTATATCCCTCCCGTATCATCGTATCCTGTAGCCAGGAGACCAAGGAAGCCGCACGCATCTTTGCGGAGCTGCTGAAGCAGGGTGCCATCAAAGAAGATATCGATACCTTATTCATGGGCTATACGGAGGCAGAGGCTGTGAAGCTCTTCGCCAATACTTACCTGGCGCTGCGTGTTTCCTACTTCAATGAGCTGGATACCTATGCAGAGTCCAAGGGCCTGGATACCAAGCAGATCATCGACGGTGTCTGTCTGGATCCCCGTATCGGTACCCACTACAACAACCCTTCCTTTGGCTATGGCGGCTACTGCCTGCCCAAGGATACCAAACAGCTGCTGGCGAACTTCGCAGCCGTTCCCCAGAATATGATGTCTGCCATAGTAGATGCCAACAGAACCAGAAAGGACTTCATCGCAAGTCGTGTGCTGGAAATCGCCGGTGCCTATGAAGCTAACAGCAGCTGGGATATGGCTATGGAAAAAGAGGTCATCATCGGTGTCTACCGCCTGACCATGAAAGCAAACTCCGATAATTTCCGTCAGTCCTCCATACAGGGTGTTATGAAGCGTCTCAAAGCAAAAGGCGCTACCGTAATCATCTATGAACCCACCCTGCAGGATGGTGTAACCTTCTTCGGTAGTAAAGTAGTGAATAATCTGAAGAAATTCAAAAAAATGTCTCAGGCAATCATCGCCAACAGATATGATGAAGAATTAGATGATGTAGCTGAGAAGATATATACGAGAGATATTTTTAGAAGAGATTAAATAACCCAATATCTTATAACATGCCAATGGCGTGGTATCCTTTTCGGACACCACGCCATTTGTTATATAGCACTTATTGTTATTAAAATGTTCTGCACAAGTCCTAATTCACGGTCAACGTCGCTCCATTACTGGTTACCTTGTTGCCGCTTCCGTCTGTGATCACACAGCGGTACTGATAGCCGTTTCGCCCTGTAGTTCCCTGTACGGTAATGCTGTTTGTCTTGGAACCTGTCATACCGGAATCTGTCCATTTGGTGGCACCGGCGGTCTTAACCTGCCACTGATAGCTTAGGTCGCTTCCGCTTACTTCTACCTTAAATACCGCATTAGCTCCTTTTGCTACGCTCTGGCTGGCAGGCTGGCTTGTAATCGTTAACGCAGGGGCTACTGTCAGAGTTGCGCCATTACTGGTCGCCTTATTGCCGTTTCCGTCTGTAATCACACAGCGGTACTGATAGCCGTTTCTTGCGGTAGTTCCCTCTACTGTGATGCTGTTTGTCTTGGAACCTGCCATGCCGGAGTTCTTCCATTCTCCTACTGCGGAGGTTCTAAACTGCCACTGATAGCTTAAGTTGTTTCCGCTTGCCGCTACCTTAAATACGGCATTTGCTCCTTTTGCTACGCTCTGGCTGGCAGGCTGGCTTGTAATCGTTAACGCAGGGGCTACTGTCAGAGTTGCACCATTACTTGTCACTTTATTGCCGTTTCCGTCTGTAATCACACAGCGGTACTGATATCCGTTTCTTGCGGTAGTTCCCTCTACTGTGATGCTGTTTGTCTTGGAACCTGCCATGCCGGAGTTCTTCCATTCTTCTACTGCGGAGGTTCTAAACTGCCACTGGTAGCTTAACTTGCTTCCGCTTGCTTCTACCTTAAATACCGCTTTAGCTCCTTCTGCCACGTTCTGGCTTACAGGCTGGCTTGTAATGGCTAACTTAGATACCAGTGTCAGAGTCGCTCCGTTACTGGTTACTTTATTACCGCTTTCATCTGTAATGACGCAGCGGTACTGATAGCCGTTTCGGGCTGCAGTTCCCTGTACGGTGATGCTGTTTGTATTGGAGCCTGTCATGCCGGAGTTCTTCCATGTACCTGTAGCTGAGGTTCTAACCTGCCACTGATAGCTTAACTTGTTTCCTGTTGCAGTTACCTTGAATACTGCACGCTCTCCTTCTGCCACGCTCTGGCTTACGGGTTGACTTGTAATAGCTAACTTAGGTGCCAATGTCAGAGTCGCTGCATTACTGGTCACCTTGTTACCGCCTTCATCTGTAATGATGCAGCGGTACTGATAACCGTTTCTAGCTGTGGTTCCCTGCACGGTGATACTGCTTGTCTTGGAACCTGTCATGCCGGAGTTAGTCCATGCGCCTGCAGATGATGTTCTAAACTGCCACTGGTAGCTTATATTATTTCCGCTTGCTTCTACCTTAAATACGGCCTTCTCACCCTCTGCTACGCTCTGATTTGCAGGCTGACCGGTAATCATAAGGGCGGGAACAACCTTATCTTTCAAAATCATTCCGCATACATCCGTTGTTAACTCCATGACCTCTCTGCCCTGAGGATCTTTTAATGCCTTTACTAATGCTATACTTTGACCCTCTTTCATGTTTTTAGGAGTTTTAATGCAATTCAAATTGGTACATCCGGTCAACACACCATTCATATAGGATATATTGGATGTATCAAAACTGCTTATATCCAAACTTTCAAGGTCTTCACAGTTAAAGAACATATAATTTATAGTATCTACATTTGAAGTATTCCATGCGCTTGTATCCAGACTACTTAAATTACTACAACTATGGAACATATAACTCATGTCCTTCACATTGGATGTATCCAGAGTGCTTACATCCAGATTACTCAAACTACTGCAGGCAATAAACATGGCCATCATGTTCTCTACTTTTTCAGTATCTAAACTGCTTATATCTAAGTTTGTCAAACCGCTACATCTTGAAAACATGTATGTCATATTGGTAACATTAGATGTATCAAAGCCGCTTAAGTCCAAATCGGTTAAACCGCTACAACCTGCAAACATATAACTCATATCCGTTACTTTGGAGGTATCAAAGCCACTTACATCCAGACTGTTCAGACTTGCACACCCCGAAAACATACCAGCCATATTGGTTACATTTGTTGTATCAAAGCTGCTTACATCCAAATCTGTTATACCGCTACAACCTGCAAACATATAACTCATATCCATTACTTTGGAAGTATCAAAGCCGCTTACATCCAGGTTGCTCAGACCTGCGCACTCTGAAAACATATTATTCATCTTGGTTACATTTGTTGTATCAAAGCTGCTTACATCCAAATCTGTTATACCGCTACAACCTGCAAACATATAACTCATATCCGTTACTTCCGAAGTATCAAAGCTACTTACATCCAGACTCGTCAGACTACTACAACCACTGAATATGCTGTTCATATTCGTTACATTGGATGTGTCAAAACCGCCTAAATTCAAGCTGTTCAAATCTTCGCAGAAAGAAAACATACAACTTATGTCCGTCACATTGGATGTATTAAAGCCACTTACATCAAGACTCGTCAGACTACTACAACCAACGAATATGCCGTTCATATTCGTTACATTGGATGTATCAAAACCGCCTAAATTCAGGCTATTCAAATCATTGCACCCAGAAAACATACTACCTATGTCCGTCACATTGGATGTATTAAAGCCACTTACATCCAAGCTACTTAGACTGTTGCACCCAGAAAACATTCCCGCCATGTTTGTTACATTTGTTGTATCAAAGCCATTTACATCTAGGTTGCTTAGACTTACACACCAATAAAACATAAATCTCATATCCGTCACATTGGATGTATCAAAGCCACTTACATCAAGCCATGTCACAGCTTCACATCCTGCGAACATGTTGGACATAGTTGTTACATTAGATGTATCCAATCCACTTACATCTAAACGTTTTATGCTTTCGCACCAAGAAAACATTCCCTCCATGTTCGTTACATTTATTGTATCCAAGCCACTTACATCCAGACTATTCAGACTTGCACACCCCGAAAACATATGCCCCATCTCCGTTACTTTAGTTGTATCAAAGCCGCTTACATCCAGACTGTTCAGACTTGCACACCCCGAAAACATACTATTCATATTGGTTACATTTGTTGTATCAAAACCGCTTACATCCAAATCTGTTATACCGCTACAACCTGCAAACATATAACTCATATCCATTACTTTGGAAGTATCAAAGCCGCTTACATCCAGATTGCTCAAACCTGCGCAATCGTAAAACATACCATACATATTGGTTACATTTGTTGTATCAAAACCGCTTACATCCAGGTTGCTCAGACCTGCGCAATCCATAAACATACCATACATATTGGTTACATTTGTTGTATCAAAACCGCTTACATCCAGATTAGACAAACTGTTGCACCAAGAAAACATATTATTCATATTGGTTACATTTGTTGTATCAAAGCCGCTTACATCCAAATCGGTTACACTACTGCAATTATAAAACATATAACCCATATCCGTTACTTTGGTTGTATCAAAGCCACTTACATCCAGCTTTGTCACGTCTGTGCAACCTGCGAACAGGTTATTCATATCTGCTACATTTGTTGTATTAAATTCACTTACATCCAAATTATTTATGCTTTCGCACCAGGAAAACATTCCACGCATATCCGTTACATTTGTTGTATCAAAGCCGCTTACATCCAACTCTATCACCTTAATACAACCGCTAAACATACTTCGCATATTTGTTACATTGGTCGTATCAAAGCTACTTAAATCCAAGCTACTCAAACTGTTGCATCCCTGAAACATGTAGCTCATATTCTTTACATTGGATGTATCAAAGTTGCTTAAATCCAATCCACTTAAACTGTTGCACCCAGAAAACATAAAACCCATATCCGTTACTTTGGTTGTATCAAAGCCACTCACATTCAAACCAGACAAACTGTTACAGCTCTGAAACACCGCACTCATGTTTGTTACATCTGATGTATCAAAGCCGCTTACATCCAGATTAGACAAACTGTTGCACCCAGAAAACATAAAACTTATATTCGTCACATTGGATGTATCAAAGCCACTTACATTTAGGCTGCTCAGACCTTTACAATCTGCAAACATACCATTCATGTTAGTTACATTGCCGGTATCAAAACCACTTACATCCAACTTCCCCAGACTACTGCAGGTAGCAAACATGCTACCCATATTAGTTACTTTAGAAGTGTCAAACGAACTTACATCCAGACTACTCAAACTACTACACCCGGAAAACATTGCCCACATACTAGCTACATTTCCAGTATCAAAATCACTTGTATCAATGCTGGTCAGATTGTTACAATTCATAAACATACCGTCCATATAAGTTACGTTTTCAGTATTCACATTATCACATTCAACTCTTTTCAAAGAGGTCAGCTTAGCAAACATATAGTTAACGTTTCCTATAAGTGTACAATCTTTTAATACAACGACCTCCACATCACTACATACATCATTAAAGTAACTCCCCTTTTCATAATTTCCCTGCAACTCCCTATCTTCACCGGTTATTGTAAGAATCTTTTCGTTTACATCATATGTCCATGTAATACCATTGTTGTAACCTATAGTTCCCGTTCTTACTTCTTCGGCAGATACCTCTAATGGCATGATCATGGAAAAAAATAAAATCATCATCCATGATATTACTGCCATGTGCCATATTCTCTTTGCACACATAGTTCTTCTTTTGCACATATCCCTTTCTCCTTTGTCACACAATTTATTTTCTAACCCGAAATATACCATTATTTTATCACACTTAATCCATATAGTATAGCAATATAAGCAAAAAACAGAAAAATAATTATTTTATTCAGACTCCTTTCCATGCAAAGGCACCGTTCATTATCCACGATGCTTCCTCTAACCTATTACTCCCTCCGCTACACTCTGCTTTGCAGGCCGACCCGTAATTGCTAACTTGGCGGCTACGCAAACGTTCAACAGGTTATAACATAGAGATAGCGTGGTATCCTTTCGGACACCACGCTATTATATGATACTTATTATTTCATGAAACAGTTCAGCCAAAATATTACTCCACTATCAACGTCGCCCCATTACTGGTTACCTTGTTGCCGCTTCCGTCTGTAATCACGCAGCGATACTGATAGCCGTTTCGCCCTGTAGTTACCTGTACTGTGATGCTATTTGTCTTGGAACCTGTCATGCCGGAATTCTTCCATTCTCCTGCTTCGGAGGTTTTAACCTGCCACTGATAGCTTAAGTTGTTTCCGCTTGCCGCTACCTTAAATACGGCATTTGCTCCTTTTGCTACGCTCTGGCTGGCAGGCTGGCTTGTAATCGTTAACGCGGATGCTACAGTCAGAGTTGCTGCATTACTGATGGCCTTATTACCATTTTCATCTGTAATTACACAACGGTACTGATAATCGTTTCTGGCTGCTGTTCCTTTTACCGTGATACTGTTTGTCTTAGCGCCTGTCATGCCGGAATCTGTCCACTTGGTTGCACCGGCAGTCTTAACCTGCCACTGGTAACTTAACTTGTTTCCGGTTGCTTCCACCTTGAATACTGCATTAGTTCCTGCCGCCACCCTCTGGTTTGCAGGATGGCTTGTAATGGCTAACGTGGATTCTACCGTCAGTGCTGCCGCATTACTGGTAATTTTATTGCCGTTTCCATCTGTAATCACACAGCGATACTGATAACCGTTTCGCGCTGTAGTTCCCTTTACCGTAATGCTGTCTGTCTTGGAGCCTGCCATTCCGGAATTCGTCCACTGGGTCGTTCCTGCTGTCTTAAACTGCCACTGATAGCTTAACTTGCTTCCTGTTGCTTCCACCTTGAATACGGCGTTAGCTCCTTCCACCACGCTCCGGCTTGCAGGCTGGCTTGTAATTA
This sequence comes from Acetatifactor sp., assembly GCA_045597105.1. GTDB lineage: Bacteria > Bacillota > Clostridia > Lachnospirales > Lachnospiraceae > Acetatifactor. The sequence continues at coordinate 31,255 of JAZODQ010000039.1, read as the reverse complement.
CTATCGCAGATGCCACTGTCAGAGTTGCTCCGTCACTGGTGATCTTGTTGCCACTTCCGTCTGTAATCACACAACGGTACTGGTAGCCATTTCGCGCTGTAGTACCCTGTACCGTGATGCTACCGGTGGTTGCACCCGCCATACCGGAGTTGACCCATGTACCTGCTGATGAGGTTCTAAACTGCCACTGGTAACTCAACTTGTTTCCTGTTGCAGCTATCCTGAATACTGCACTATCTCCTTCTGCCACACTTTGGTTTGCTGGCTGGCTTGTGATTACTATTGCAGGTGCTACTGTCAGAGTTGCTGCATTACTGGTCACCTTGTTACCGCTTCCGTCAGTGACCACACAACGGTACTGATAGCCGTTTCGCGCTGTAGTGCCCTGTACCGCAATGCTGTTCGTCTTGCCCCCCGCCATACCGGAGTCTTTCCACTGGGTTGCACCAGCTGTTTTAAACTGCCACTGATAGCTTAAATTATTTCCTGTTGCCTCCACTTTAAATACCGCAACTTCACCCTGAACTACTTTCTGTGATTCCGGATGCTTGCTGATCTCTAGCGCAATACTACTTTCTTTACAATAAAAATCCAGATATGCTTTCACCTCTCCTGCAGTACTAATATTTTGTGTCACTAACTGCAGTACATTATCCGCATCGATATAGGCAATTACCGGAATGTATACACTATTTTGAAAACCTCCCAATCTTGCATACTCCCACATCACATTGCGGCCGGTGGATTCTTTACACTTGCCCACAAACTGAATCTTTTCACTTCCATAATTTTTTATAAACGTTTCTATATCTGCCGCTGCCGAATCCTTATATTCAATGGCAAAAATGTCTACATCCGTAATATCTGAATCTGCAATACTCTTTATTGTTCTGGCACTGGAATTACTACTCGGTTCATAAAAAATAAGTATTTTAGGTCTTTGATTTGCTTTTGTAGTCACTGAAGTGCCTTCTGCTTCAAATGTATAAGTTGGATTATTTTTCTTCAACGCCGGTGCAAAATTACCGCTATCTACCCATGATGTTTTAGACATAGGATGCGCAGCATGAAATGCCTCTGTATCATATTCCGCATCTCTTGCATGGTCTACAAAGTCCTCTGCGTTTTTCAAAAACCAATTGTCATTTGTTACAGTACCTTGTCCGTCCCATGTAGCATCAAGATTGTAATATACATTACCAATCTTAACAATGTTCCATGCGTGACGACCTCCGTTACCTATACCGGATATCATTCGTACCGAAAGTCCCGCATCTTTACACATGCGATAAAACAACATAGCATATCCTTCACATACCGCAGTATGGTCCATCATCGCATTATATGCGGAGTACTTTGTATAGCTGTAATCATAATCTACATTATCGCAGATGTAATTATAGATTGTTTTTATCTGCTCATACTGGGACTTACCGTTCAAATTCATATCGGCTAAAGCTTTATTTACTGCCTCTGTCAATGCTTCTTCCTGTTCCAGAGTCGTATCATATGTCAGATTAAATGTATATCTGTAATAAGCACCGCTTCGCCCATAAGAATAGCTCAAATAAGTCCATGAAAATTCTAATGTATCGCCTTCCTGACCGGTACCGTCTTCTGAATGCGCTTTTGCCCCCTGCCACAATGTATTAAACGTATTCTCTGTTTGTAATGCTGCAGGCAGATATACTGTTATGGAATTTACACGTGCAACCATCTTTTCTCTAACGTACGCTTGTGCTTCTTCCATTGTATCGCAATATGCATCCATACTATATACTGCAATACCTGAATTACAATACTCCTGCCAAAGAAGATTCTCCGCTCTAACAGCTTCTTCATCCACTTTTCCTTTAAAATAAGGATTGAGAATCCCTTCTGACCATGTATTTTCACTGATTAAATCGCCATAAAGACCTTGTACATTTTGAGGTGTCTGCGCCAATGCATTCATGGGTTCGACAATACCACTCAATACCATTATGGCTACTAATATCAAACACAGTTTCTTCATTTTTATCTTGCTCCCTTTCTCGCAAATAACTTATAAACAGTTTATCATTCCCCTTATTTTGTGTCAAATACATTATAAATTACTTGCTTTTTACTGATAATTCAGAATCTCAGCAGGATAGTGTCAAAAAAAGCAGATTCGGATCGAACCTGCTTTTTAGTGTAATATATTTTGATTGGAATTCCCGTTTTATTTCTCGCCCTCTTCTTTAGTTGCTTTTTTCTTGTCAGAAGTCAGCGCTTTTTCGCCGGCAAGATACATTGTCACGAGACCAAAGAGAATCATGCATGTGCTGCAATAAATCATTACGGGAACCACCTGCTTATAAATAAAAGTACAGATTGCGGTAGCTGTTTCACCACCAATAAATAATGCAACCAGATACCCCAAAAATGTCAAACCACCAACTAAGAGTGTGATCATGATACCGTATCCGAAAATCAATTTACAAACATCAGATATTTTCTTCAATGTTTCTTTCATCAAGATCCCCTCCTTACAATCCAATGATTGGCAACCAGCCCATCAGAACAACAACTTCCATAATGAACTGTGCGGCTACCCACCACAAATTATTTTTGAATGTCTTATTAAAATCAGATTCTGCCAAGCTCATACCTGCATACATACCCAGGCCCAGAGGAGGTGTGATACCGCACATAACTCCACAGATACATGGAAGCATTGCTGCACCCAGAATAGGATTAACACCTACAGATGCAAGCGTTGTAATGAACACAGGTCCAAAGATTACAACAAGTGAAGAACCGGGAATAACCATACCCAGTACACAGGTTAAAGCACAAAGGAAAATAACAAGTCCAAGTTTGCTGAAATTGATATCTGTGATAAACATTTCCATCTCTGTCGCTACATTCAACTCAGCAAACAAAGCACCGATCATATAACCAAATACACATACACCGATTGCAGGAGCAATGGTCTTAACACCATCTGCAAACCATTTTGCAATCTTATGAGGCGTAGGCTTTTCCTTCGCAATTAAGCAAGCGTAAACTGCAGCAATACCTGGAATGAACAGAAGCAAGCTACTTGAAAAGTACTTTGCGCCGTCTGCACCAAGTCTCTCTGTAAAGAAAGTATCCTTAAAAAGATAATCCAACACGAACGGAAGCAAAATAATTACAGGCAATAAAAGCCCCTGCCAGCCTTCCTTGAGGGTTTGCTTCAAACTGGGAATATCCTCCTTTGCCATCGGCTGTACCTTATAGTACTTACAAAAACCAAATATCATAAGAATACGCTGAAGTACAAACCAAAGCGCAACTCCCCAAAGAACAATCCAGAACTGTCCCTGTGTCAAATTGCTTTCAGGATATAGTGCAGTAAATGCTCCAAGTGCTGCAACGATATTGGAGGAAGGGGGAATCATGTTACCCATATAGGATGCGTTGCTTTCGATGTTTGCCGCAAGTTCTGCAGGGAATCCTGACTTCTTCATTGCAGGAATGGTGATGGCACCTGTAGCCATAACATTACCGGGACCGGAGCCTGACAATGCACCCATGAAAGAGCTGGCAACTACGGAAACGTATCCCGCACCTCCGGTAACACGTCCGAGCAGTGACAGTATAATAGCAACACAACTGTCAATAATCTTCGTCTTCGTCAAAATAATGGACATCGCTACAAACGCTGTCATTGAATAAAGTAATGATGTTTTAAGACCTGTGTCGATATATGAACCGACATTTGTCCATGTGCCTGTAACAGTAAGCAGTACGATAAAACTAATCAGAACGGCTTCATATACCGGTCTTTTCAGCCACATAAACCATACCATAATCACTGCAAGCATAATGCCTAAGTAAAGAAATGCTGACGGCATATTGGAAATCCTCCCTTTTTCTTTTTGTTTTTTATATCAATCGCATATTTGCGAATAATATCGTCTCTCTGGTCGATTGTTTTCCTATCTAAATCATAATCTTTTGATTATGTATTTTGTAAAAAATAAAGTGTCGGCCGACAAAAAGCTTTCCACTTTATTTAATTCTATTTACTTGAGAAAGTTCCTTCGTACAATGGTTTTACCACGCAATCTCCTTCATAATAGCAAGCAAGTCTCTGGTTGCCTGGTTGAGTTGCCTGTCTTTCCTCCACATAGCAACCACCTCCCGCCTGGGAAGTTCCTGCTTAAAGGAATAAAACTGCACCTCTCCATCTGCACAAAATCTGTCGATTCCGGTTGGCACAAGCGCCACGCCCACTCCTGCTCTCACCATAGCAATTTGGGCTTCCAGGCTCTTTACAACCGCGACCTTTTTTATACTCAGTCCATAATCAATACAAAGATTATCAAGTGCTTTTTGCATCACCTGATTTTCCGTAATCATAATGAACGATTCATTATTGATCTGAAAAGCATTGATTGCCGGATATTTTCTGTATTCTACATTTTCTGTCTGAAATACCGGATAGGAAGCCGGAACCGCTAATACCAGTTCTTCCTCCATAATCTTCTCGTAATCAAACATTCTCTCATCAATAGGAAGAATCGTCAAACACAGGTCAAACTGTCCATGCTCTGTAGCGTCCACAAGCTCACCCGTTGTCATCTCCTCAACTACTACATGCATCCCCGGATAATTCTCATGAAACTTCTTCACAATAGTTGGCATCATCCCTGCGGAACGATATGGTGACGTTCCTAGAACCACAGAACCGGTCTTATATGCTACAATATCCGAGAACTTGCTTTGCATCTGATGCTCCAGATCAAGAATCTTCTTGCCGGCATCTACATAAATACGACCCGCATCTGTAAGTCTTACATTACCGCCTGTTCTGTCGAAGAGTTCCACTCCAACCTGCTTTTCAATCTTTTTAATATACTGTGACAACGAAGGTTGTGAAATAGCAAGTTCTTCTGCTGCTTTACCAAAACTGCCGGCATTTGCCAGAACCAAAACATATTTAAATTGTTTCATGTTCATAGATAATATGCCCCCTCGACTCCTTGCGGAATTCATTTCATTTTAAAAACCTATTGAATCGATAACTATTTGACTATAACACATTTGACCACATAATGCAATATTTTTCTATACTGCCTTTGGTATGCATTTCTGCCCGATTTACTATTTCGTCATACTAATTAAGTATAACGTCACAAATTCTATCCACATCCTCAATAGATAAATCTGCATATAGAGGCAGTGTAAGAACTCTTAATGCTATATGATGCGCCATCGGTGTTTTCTCTGTTCCTGCAGTAGGATAATTACGATAGCATTCAAAAGAATTCGCCAAAGGATAAAAATACTTTCTTGCAGTAATTCCGGCTTCCGCCAGTTTTTCGAATACTTCATTCCGAGTGTATTTATATTCTTCAAAAACAACCGGAAAATATGCATAGTTCGATTCAACATCCTCTTGTTGAATACTTAATTTTATTCCGGGCACATCGGAAAGTTTTTCTCTGTATCTCTCTACTATCTTCTTTCGCTTTTCCACTTCTTCAGCAAGATGACGTAAATTACATATTCCCATGGCAGCCTGAAATTCATTCATCTTTGCATTTCCACCAACGTAAGCAACCTCTTCCGGACCATGTATTCCAAAGTTCTTCTGATCATTTAACAGTTGAACCCACGCATCCTTTTTAAAACAGACCGCTCCGCCCTCAATGGTATTGAAAACTTTTGTTGCATGGAAGGAGAACATGGATGCATCACCAAAACACGCAGAAGAGACTCCCTTGTATTTTACGGCAAAAGCATGTGCGGCATCATAAATAACCTTTAATCCATACCTTTTTGCAATACAGTCAATTCTCTCCACATCACACATATTTCCATATACATGAACCGGCACAATTGCAACTGTCCGATCTGTTATCAAGCTCTCTATCTTTGTTACATCTATTGTATAATCATCCGGGTTTATATCACAAAATACCGGAACGAGTCCGTTTCGAACAATTGCATGCGTTGTTGATGCAAAGGTAAATGGTGTTGTTATAACTTCTCCACCCTGCGGAAGATTTAATGCGGCAATTGCGTTTTCAAGTGCAAGATGACCATTTGCATACAGTGTTACATGCGGAACTTGAAAAAATGCTTCCAACTCTGCCTGTAATTGCTTATGCTTTACTCCCATATTAGTGAGCCAGTGACTATCCCATAATTCTTTAATTTCTTCACAATATTCCTGGAATTCCGGCATTGATGAGCGTGTAACATTGATTTTAGTATTCATTGTAACTGATTCCCTTCTGTAAACACCGCGACCCTATACGGCAAATAAAATCATTATCTCTGCCTCTCTTAACAGCATCTTATTGGCAGATTGTTAATCTTATATTTTTTCCGGATCAAACAGCGAAACAATCATATTGTCATTATTTTCATCATAAACTTTGATTTCACTGTAAATCCTCTTTACGGCATCCTTTAGAGCTTCCGAATTATCGGCAACTACAATAATGTGTGCATAGCGCTGATGTGTATTTCCTGTTGCGAGTATTTCGTCTCCGGGTGCATGATAAAATGCGGTATATTCAACTTCCGGGAAATTCTGAATAACATCAAATCCCCGTTCACTTGCCACTACACCCGCTCTGACATTAATTTGCAAGCGAATCGTGGTTTTGCCGTTGAGCAGATAACTGTCTTTCTTCAAACCATATTCTTCTTCCGGATAAGCCCCGGTAAGCGCAAACGTAATCATTGCCTTAGGAATATCAATCCCGGTAGTACGCTTGAAAGCGCGCTCATATTCGCCACCTGCAAATCTTCTGCCTGGATCAAAGAACAGTACATCGTCATCTGTGAAAAAGCCCTGTGCCACAAAGGGTCCATTCTCTACGCCAATGGCTTTCAGCATATCTATGATTCTGCCGTTTTCTTTTTTTATAAACTCTTCAGACCTTACTGAGGGAGATCTATAGGCAACCGCCACACGATCCAAACCATACTCTTTGTCTCCGAAAAATGCATCCGAAAGCTGTTCCAGATAAGCTTCGCCATTGATAAACATATACGTAACACAAAAAGCACCTTTTTGATCAATATATTGTTCAATCACATACTGTCCGTCGTAGGACGCTTCTTTTGCCGTTTCAACAGCGGCCAGCACCTCTTCTTTGGTATTGCATATCGTTGCACCACGAGAACCACGGCTGTTTGAGGGTTTAACGATTACCTTAAAAGGAAGGATGTCGTCCATCTCCTCAAGCGTCAAACGCGCCGGCACACCTACGCCATGGGTAAGACAGCAATCTTTAAAGTCTTTCTTTCTTGTCAAAATATCAAATTGCTGTTTGGTACCGTAACAGGGGAGTCCGGTTTTCTCACACAATCTCTGATAATAGGGCTGTACAAAATCAAACCAACCGCTGACGATACCGTCAATCTCCTCTTCACGGCAAAGTTCTGCCAAACGGTCGGTTTCGGTTACATTAATCATGTAGGCATGGTCAGCCATGGCTTTGGCCGGAGAATTCTCTACATTATCCGTAACATATGTTAGAACTCCTAACTCTTTCGCTGCTTCAACAACCTTACAATGCTGAGAGCCGCCACCTAATACAAGAAGTTTTTTTCCTTTTAATGAATCATATTGCATAAAAACAAGTCCTTTCAAAAATAAAATAGAATATTTTTAACATTACTCATAATTTCCGATGTTTTGCTTCAGATTTTGCTTAACAAGCTGTACTATCATCCTATATGGCGCTGGTTTTGTAATCACCAAAAGCAGACCATAAACTATAATGCCTGTTACAATCTGAAGCAACAATATCAAAATAGGAGAAAGTGTTAGATTACCAATCGCAAATACACATATTAACATAACAACGGAGAGCAATATATCTGCATATACAGTACTCTGCAGTTTTGCAATAGCTATATTATAACAGGACTATTTCGACTGTTTAAACGTTTTCGCAGAAAGTGCAGACTGTTTTCCAACATACATAGCAATCAGACCGATTACCACAGCTACTGACGCAAGGGCAATAACCCAAGGATAATAGCTATTATACAAGAAAGTGGAAATAGTCTCACCCACGGTTCCACCAATAATAAGCGCAATCACAAAAGGTATTAACGGCAGAACACCACCAAAAAAGGCTACAAACATAGTTAGACCATATATTCTGTTCAAAATCTTATATATTTTTTCACGCATTTCATGACCTCCTTACAGACCAAAGATTGGGAGCCAGCCCATTAACGTGATGACTGACATAACATAATGAACAAATATCCAAATTGCACAGTTCTTTAAGGACCGACCTAATTCTGCTTCTGCAATACCCATAGCTGTGTATACACAAGTGCAATACGGCGGGGTTACACCGTGCATTGCACCGCAGATACAAGGAAGCATTGCACAAGCGATTATAGGATTTCCACCGGCTGTGGCAATAACGGAGATGATGATGCCACCAAAAATTTTTACCTGTGTAGAACCGGGAATCAGCATACCAAGAATAGCCGTGAAAACCGGAAGAATCAAAGCCAACGCAAACTGACTCATGTTCAATGCAGCTATATACTCACCGATAGCCTTCTCGATACCCAAGCTTCCCAGCACATTACTCACGAAGTAAGCGAACAGCACCAAGGATGCGGTAGGTACGACTTTCAGCATACCCTTACAGATATCCTCGAACATAAACCTGACAGTCATTTTCTTGCGGCATTCCTTACCCCCCAACAAAATCCCGCAGATGACAATCAACGCAGGAATAAACAACAGAATACTATTGGTAAATGCACTAGAACCAGCAGTCCCCAAGCGAGAAACAAAGAAACCGTCAAAAGTAGAGGTCATGAAGAAAGGAAAGAATACAATAATTGGCAAGAAGATTGCTTTCCATCCCTCTTTAAGTGATTTTCTCAAACTTGGGATATCTTCCTTACACATTGCCTCCACTTTGTAATAGCGGCACATCAAGTACAAAGTGATGATTCGTCCAAGAATAAACCAAATTGCAATGCTCCAAAGGATTACCCAAAATTGAGAGATTGTGTAAGTGCCTGGATACATCCCATCGTAAATTGCAAAAGCAGTGGCAATCATACCGGCAGGCGGAATCATATTTCCCATAGTACTTGCATGCGCTTCGACATTAGCGGCCAGATGCGCCGGAAATCCAGAACGTTTCATTGCGGGTATGGTAAATACACCAGTAGTCGCCACATTACCGGGGCCGGATCCTGACAGCGAACCCATATATGTAGAACCAATGATAGCTACAAAGCCGGCACCTCCACGGAAACGACCGAAAATCGACAGAATGATGGCTATACAATCATCAATGACTCCCGTCTTCGACAGCAAAGCCGCCGACACAATAAAAACAATAATTACATACAAACTGGACTCGGTAACTGCGTCCAGAATGTACTCGCCGATGTTGAAAAAAGTACCGGTCACCATCAACAACACGATGAAAGATGCCAACATACATTCGTAAATTGGTCTCTTCAGCACCGAGAATCCTATAATGGCAACAACAAATACCGTCAACAGGTACAAAAATTCGATAGGCATTTTTCTTATTTCTCCTTCTTGTTTACTTTCTGTTTTTCTACTTGAATGTGTTGTGAATAACTACTCATAAACAGCCATCAATTGCTAACTTGGTAGTTTTGATTATTTATCACTACACCAAACTTCAATTTTCAAAACTCATGCATAACATTATACCATTAGTACGGCTTGTCCACAACCAACTATCGGTTTAGTTAATATTGACTTTGACTTATTGTCGCCTTCCAGAAAAATGACCAAATAAATTCCACTATGTCAGTCTTTAAGTTTGACCCACACTAACTTTCAACATCCTCAATAATTTGTTTCTTTCTCTCTACAATCTCGTTTATGTCTTCAAGTGGTAATCCCGTATTCGTCTGATACATCCTAACAAAGGAAGCAACATCGTTTATCTGCTCTGGAGTATCCATCGGTATGCAAACCATACCTCTTCCTAATGATCGGACTACTGCATTTTTGTTCAAATATAACGGGTTTTTGAAGTACATGAAAGCATATTCTGCCGGACAAAACAAGAAAGGAGTTATGTCCCATTCAGGGCAAAATTTTGTTATCTTATCAGTGGCCATAGCAGTTTGAAATCGATGAGTTAAGTCCGAACCGAATAAAAAGCAGGGATGCTGCATTATCATAAGATTCTGCTTTGGGAATTCATTTGGATTGAGATAAAACCGAAATCCAATTTGTTCAAGATTTTTCCATTCCAGCCAACTTTGCCTAGACATATTATTTAATATATAGATATCATAAATATCCATCAGCAAGAAATGAACTAAAATAAAGTAAACCATTGGTTTATCGTACACAGTTTGTGCTAAATCCAAGTGATAATCTTGCAAATCGAGTAGTCCTGCCCACTTCTTTTTTGAAAAAGATCTCTCCTCTCGAAAAAGTAATTCATCGATATCTACATTAAGCAATGCAGAAAGTTTTGGAAGAAGTGCCCTATCAGGAAACGATAAACCTCTTTCCCATTTGGAAATGGCTTTGTCTGTAATGTTCAATGCTTCTGCCAGCGTTTTCTGCGTATATCCAGCTTCTCGCCGTAATTCTGCTATGATATTTCCATCGTTTTTCACAGACAAGCCTCCTTTATTTGCAACATTCTATTTTGTTATGCTATCACAAATCTACATACAAAGGTAATGTAATCACTCTATCAGCAATATACTTTGCAATCGGTGTTTTCTCTACTCCTGCAGTTGAGTAATCATTATAGCAATCGAAATTCATCCGTCAAACACAACCGGAAAATAAGCCTAATTCGACCTAACCCCATTTTGCTCTACGCACAAGCGAATACCTGAAATACGATTTAGCCCTTCACTAAGGGAACATAGAAAAACTTTATCTGGGGTGTAGGCAATCCAGGTTGCTCAGGAACATATGCCACTGTTTCTCCCCCTGGCTCACAAGCCAAGGCCATGATTCCATATACTTTAAGTTCTCAAACGAGAGATGTATCAAAAAAAAATTTCCTTTTACCGATTCTCTGCCCGCCCCATAATCCATCGAACTTTCCGATGAAGGTTAGGATATTTACAATGCATCCTATCGGAAAGACGACGAATAAAAGTTTTTTTATTATATACGTTTATCAGCTCTTCACTCAAAATCGCATCAAAATCATGATCCATCAGTGCTTTCATATATTTTTGTGCAATTATCTTTCTTTGGATTAACTCATCATACTTATAATCTGTATCTCGATTCATATTTTCCAAAGCAACAATCATCTTAGCACATGTATTCGCTCGAATAACATCATCATCATTTTTCTTTGTCCATGAGCCAATGGCATTCCAACGATAGACACACATATTATCCGCAAGCATACGAACTTTTCCATTCATAGCCGCGTAATAAGTCATCGGAAGGTCTCCTACAGGAAATCCCCAATCAGGACGATCTTTCCAAATCTCTGCTTTCATGAAAAAAGAAACCGTAGGAAATGGTCTTCTGTTTTTCGGAGACAGAAATTCCTCCAACGTAACATCTCTGTCATTGATGGTTGTACTTAGATTTTTCACTTTTCCTGAAAGCATGTTTAACCATACGGTACTGCATCCACACAATGTATAATCCGAATTTTGCTCCATGAAATCATATTGTTTCTGCAATTTTAACGGATCTGTCCAATAATCATCACCTTCACAAAAAGCTATATATTTCCCCTTTGCACGAGCAGCTTGAAGACGTTTAATGGTTCCGTCTCGTTTCGAATACTGATTTTCTTTTTGGTAAATGGGTTTTATCAGTTCCGGATACTTTTGTTCATATTCACGAACAATATCTGCCGTACAATCAGTGGATGCATCGTCATGCACCAACACTTCAAAAGCAAAGTTTGTACGCTGCATAACGAATCCTTCCAAAGCATCCCTTACATAAATTTCTTGGTTATAGACATTACAAATAATGCTGACCGCAATATTATCATTCATTTTATTCATCTTCTTTCTTTTTTAGGAATAGTTGTTTAAGCATCTTCAAAATATATGTATAACTGTCTATTTTAAACAGAATCGAACCAATAACATAAACTGTAATTCCCAAAGGAATCTGTATCAGTAGCATAAACCCATCGTTTAGGTCCAAAAAACGACAACTATACACAATCACTCCCATAGCACAACTAAGCAGGAGATGCGGCAAGATATCTCTTATTTGCTCGATATAGCGGTAATTTAACAAAGTTTTGTTTGGATGCGCGTTAATCAACTGTGAGATAAACGTGGTAATCAACAGGCTATAGCACATTGCTTCAATGCTTATTGGAGTCGTAATAAGCAGCGCTAATAATCCTACTACTTTCTTCACAACTTCCATTTTTAAGAATAAGTCTCCCCTTCCCAACGCCTTGATTGCATTAAGATTCGCCGTTGCCAACGGATAAAATGCATATGTAATGCAAAATATTCGCATAAACGGTATACAGGGCAACCATGTTTCTGTCAAAACAAGTCTAATCAATGGTTCTGCACAAGCAGCAAGCCCCACCATAATTGGCATCATGACATATGTGCTGATAGAGATTGCTCTACGGGTCATGGCCCGAAGTTTTTCACGGGAATCCTGTGACTTAGATAATGTAGGAAAAAGCACACTATCTATGGCTACGTTAACATTGTTTACAACCAAGTGAGGAAATTGTTTTCCTTTGTTATAATATCCTAAGCTTGTAGTACTATACACTTTTCCGATTAGCAGGGATCTTAAATCCTGATAGATTGTATCAAGTAACTTTGCCCCCAAAAGGTTCATCCCTAATGATAATAACCCTTTCAAACGCATCCATGAGAACGTCAATTTAGGACGCCACTTCACCACGAACCACAGAATAATTGTATTAATTAACCGATTGCTCAAGCTTTGAACAACCAAAGCCCAAACACCATAGCCTCTATATGCCATAAAAATCGCTATAGTTCCCGAGCTGATTATTCCTCCCAAAGATGCGTAAAAAAACATTCGAAATTGCATATGTCTCGAAACATATGTATGCTGGATACTCTTTACCCCCGAAATAACCAGTATTAAACTGAGAACGCGAACATATGCTGTAAGGTCAGGCATCTGATAGAATTTCGCAATCAACGGTGCCGCGAAATACATAAGTATATATAAAATCAGACACATCCCCAAATTAAACCAAAAAACACTGGAAAAATCCACATCATCTGCGTCTTTCTTCTGAATCAACGCAGTACTAAGCCCACTATCAATAAATACCTGCATAATACTGGTAAATACGGTTATTAGTGCAATAACCCCGTAGGCCTCAGGCCCTAGCAAGCGTGCCAAAATAATCGAAATCACAAATGTAATACCTTGAGATGAGCAGCGCTCCAAAAAACGCCAGATAAAACCCTTAACCGTCTTTCTTTTATCCATAGAACTTCTTCCTCATATTGTTAACATTACCATTAGAAACAGAGTAAATATGGCATTGTTCGAGCTGCATTGCTATACGGATACATATACCACCAATATACTAATGCTACCAATATAATCCCCCAACGAACCATTGTTTTATTACTTATCATATTCTGGCTATTAATCAACATCCCAACAGAAACAATATTGATACAGGAAAAGTACGCCGGGATCCGATTACCATAGCTTAATGACGTTCCCATAATATACAGCATCAAAAAAGCAAACGCAGAAAAAACATAGAAGTCCGTATACGTATTATTCTTAAAAAAACCTTTCCTAAAAATGAGGATCACTATAACTTCCACAACCAAAAAGGTCACTGATACTATATAAGAAGATGCTTTCTCTGCATCAATATAATACTGATATCTTTGGCTAATAATTCCTAAATTAATCAAAAATTGAAATACAGGAATAAACAGCATTGTTCCGCTAACAACTGCTGCGCAAGTAATCACTTTTCTAAAATACGATACCTGCTTATTTACATTTATCGGGTAAAGTATTCTAAATACCAGCAACGGTAATAACCCTACAACTCCTGAGTTATGTATTAATGTAGCTATTATTACAAAAATGATATAGCGAAAATGTTTTCGTTCTTCAATATAGCCAACTACGGCAAACAAGATTGCAATTGCCATATACTGACGGAATATATTCAATGATTTTCCATAATAAAACAGATAAAATAAAAATAGAGTCAACTCAGGTGATGCATGCTTACTCATCCTAAAAGCGCCTACATAAACACAGGAAATAATAATCAAATGTACTATCGTCAAAAAAACTTGATAGTTTCCTGTTAATCTCACAACTATACCAATAAGAAAAATAAACAAAGGTTCAAACTTACCATATGACTTCAGATAATAAAAGACATAGTCCAATAATGGCATGTCCTTTAAAGACATTGCATTAGACCACGAACCCCAATAATAATTTGAAGTATCAATACCAATACTAATATCACGCAACCCTGCCAAAAGCACTGTTACTGCAATACTAATCAAAGAAAAGAACACAAACATTGATTGACTTCTTGATTTTTTAGCTAAATGCGCAAATAAAACTGAAATGCAAAAACAAAATAAATAAACCATTTTCTATTCCTTTTGATAATCATATATCCTGTAGTATGACTTGACTTTGTAGGATTGAACGGGCAAGAAAATCAAAATTTTTCAATCTTTTAAAGCAAATTACCGTCTGACTACCTTAATGTTTCTTTTTCCGTAACGTTTCTTTTAATGTCAATGTCCGTTGAAACAACCGCACAAAGAATGGTTTCGGATCATGTATATCAAACAAAACTTCTTTAGTGTTCTTCCAACTGAACCAGGACGGCTTGGCACTAAAACGATTAGGTGCTTTTAAAAACCACATTAAATCCATATCCAAGTGTCTAAGACGCATTCCATATTTTTTGTTATCCTCATATTGAATAACATCCTGACCATACACCATTTCCAACATTTGCCTCGAAATATTGAACCCACACATATATGCCAATTTTACACTTGCAGGAATTCGACCGTTTATTTCCAATAACCTAGGTTCGCCGGTTTCCTTATCAATCATAAATCCTACATTAGCAAAACCTTGCCACTGCAAAGCACGCAATAATTGTTTGCCCTTTTCAAGTACATCATCCGCCTCAAGTGTCTGAATTAACACGGCAGAACCCGCATCAATGGGAAACCATCTTAAGACATCAACAGCATATGCAGAGCATATGTTTCCTTTTTGGTCAACAAACATATTCGTGCTGATTCGATTATCGAAGTTAACGAATTCTTGAACCACATACTGTTCAACATCAAATGAAGGATCTCTCAAATAGCCACGGAACTCCTGTTCTGTCTCAAATTTACGGAAACCTATTGAACCCAATCCCTGACGAGGCTTAATAATGATTGGAAACTTTGCATGACTCAAGAAATCCTCAATACTTTGCTTGCTGTGTCTTGTATAGGGGCAAGGCACACCCACTTCCATAGCTGTATCAAACGTAATCTGCTTGTTAAACGCTTTTATATATGCGTCTCTAGGAGCACAGGCAAGCTTGACATACTTCGTAATTTCCGCCTCATGTTGTGTTGCAATATTGGTGCTCATCTCTCCAATGGGCATTACTACATCATACTCCCCGGTTTTTATCAATTCAATCAAATAAGGAATATAATTGTCATCCTGAGTAGAAATATTTTCTTTAAGAATTTTTTTGTCTGGAAGATTGGATACATAACATGTATTGCTTTTTGACCCACATAACACGGAAACATGACATCCGATGTCTTTTAACCCACGAATCATGGCATGCGTTTGTTTGCCAGAACCTTCCAAAATCAACACCCTAATTCCGTGAAAATCCATTTACTTTATACCTCTACTTTCTTTTTACTGTCTACCCACTCCAGGTTCAACTTGTTGTGCGCTTGTTCCTCATATTTCGTTAATCTAAAATGCTTTTTTCTCAAAATGACAATCTGTACTATAAGAATAATCGTTCTAGCAATACAGTGTGCATCCAAAAACACTGACCTTTTTTCAACATACATCTTAGCCAACTCTGTACGAACCGGAATTACATAATTTTTGTAATACTCCGTATCCGTAACAAAGAGATCACCATGGCTGTAATCATACAGACTATCCAGACAAGCTAATCCGGGACGTACTGAGGTAATTATACTGTTATCGCCAGTATATAATCTCTCAACAACACTCTTGGGATAAGGTCTTGGACCAACAAAAGACATGTGTCCACATAAAACGCTTACCATCTGAGGCAACTCATCCAGCTTACTTTTCCTGAGGAAAACCCCAAACGGAAATATACGTTGCGTATTTACCAAGTATTTGTTCTCCACAGCACTCTCATCTTTCAGATGCATAGACCGAAATTTATACATCTTAAACATTTTTCCATTTCGACCGACACGTTCACTTTCATGAAACACTGGTCCTTTACTGGACACCTTTATTCCAATTGCTATGATAAGAAATATAGGTAATGCGACAAGAAGTACAATCACCGAGAATAATACATCAAAGGCTCTTTTCAAAAAATTATACATGATTCTACTATCCTAATCCCTCATTTTTTTATTTCTCTTATTAACATAAATGCTTCTGCAGCCCTCGTGTTTACTGTAGCTCCTCGGTATTTTGCCAGCGCTTCTACACTTTCAAGAGACCGTAAATCCGGAAAATCGCTAACCTGAGATTTAAAAAAGCTAAAGGCTTCCTTTTTCGCATCTAAGTACTCTGTAATATCCTCAAAAACATTGGGAATAAACGTATTTGATTCTGTAGGAATATTAATTCCTGTTTCCGATAAAGTCTCATAAGCATAAACACGTCTAGGACAATGCGCATATTTGGCTCGCATTACAACCATTGCGGCATCTGCCACAATGCGGTGGTCTTTTTGCATATCACCCCAAAAAGGAATATATACTTCATCAGGTTTTTCTTTTTCAATAATTTCCTGAAGTTCCCTATTTAGTTCTTTTCGAGGATAATTTTCCAATACGTTTGGCCTGAATGTTAGACCATAATATTGATCTACACCACAAAACTCATGCGCCGCCTTCATTTCATTGTGAACTGTTTTTACAAACTCTGAATATTCAGATCCCGCAGCGGCAGTTACAATGCAAACTGTAACCCTGTTACCTGCGGCTTTTCTCTTTAACAGAGTACCACCGACACCAATTATCTCATCATCTCGGTGCGGAGCAATAATTAAAATATTCATTTACTGCCTCCTCAATCAATCGTAGCCCGGTACTTCGGAAAGAACCCGCTCTCAATCGGTTCCCTCAGTTGCAACAACACATCATATTTTTCTTGATTAAAAATCTTTTTACCTATGTAAAACCGATTCAGGTCACCTTTATAAAATGCTCTCTTGAACTTAAACAAACTATCTTGACCCGATCCAACACCACCGCCCAGATACAGGGTCTTATATCCATTCGCATTACCCCAAAGCGAAGCTTCATAAAGAAGCAAATTAGTTGGTGCCAACATGCTAAACTCTCTAACAGAGCCTGACAGATGGTAGTTCATACGACCATTTGTTGCCAGCATGATGCTTGCGGCAATAACCTGTCCATCCTTCTCTGCCCAGAATATCTGTGCATTGTGAGGAAGATCTTCAAGTATAGAATCATAGAATTGTTCACCAAAGTAGTAGTAATCCTCGGCGTCATCCTTATCCATCGTACTGTCGTAAATGGTCCGGAACTGTTTATAGATATCAGGAAACCGTCCGTTGTATACCTTCACATCGTTCTTAATAGCCTTGCGAATCATATTTCGATTTTTACTAATGATGTTATCCCATATTCTTTCACGGCTTGATAGATCCATGTGGACAACCTCGCCGAGCTGGATAACCTCATAGAACTCCGAGCAACACTCATGATTCTTAATCATCGGATGGAATCGAACGAATTCTGAAATGATGCTGTTTTTCACGCACCATGCATTGTAAGTGTTGAACAGTTCCTCAGTATTAACAGAGTCTCCCTCACACTCAATGATCCAACCGCCATAGCCGTACGGTGTAGCCAAGTCAAAATACTCCCCCTCTGGGATCTTATTCAAAAAATGCTTGTCTTTCGCCACATCACGCTTCATAACCACGTTGATACCTCGAATAGCGCTGTCTTCATAAAAAAACAACATTGGTTCTCCGTCGCCGTGAATCTGAAAAGCCTTAACATATCCACTCAGCCAATAAACATCGTGTTCTTTGAAAGAACGCACAACAGAATCCCACTGTTCAGATTGTTCTAATGTATAAACTGTGAACATTGTTACGTCTCCTTCCAAAATGCTTTTATAGTATCAACCATACGGTTCATATCTTCCTTTGTGTAGCGTTGGTCACAAACAAGACTCAGCTCGTTTGCGTATATATATCCCGATCTATCACCCAGCTTATGATACTCACTCACAGGCCAATGAACAGGACAGTAAATTTCATTGTTAATCAGATATTGTCTCAATTCATTCCGCATACCATCAGGTACAAGAATCGGAACAAACATCGGGCAATCTGAGTCTTTCATCTCTCGGAATATCAGCCAATCCGGGAAGGCTTTGCGAAGAATTTCCGCATTCTTCCTGCGCTGTGTTCTGATAAATTCCACATCAAGTTTTAATGCTACCAGAATGTCTCGGCAAGCACCTTGGACGATACCTACATTTTCAAGCGCTTCTTCAGCTTCGTTGAAAATAGCGAGATAGGCTTTTCCGTCATCAGTTATACCGTTGATATAATCGCTCTTACGTTGCATAGCCCTCTCACGAAGTACTGTGTAACTGTAGTCATCAAAGCTACTTTCATCACTTATTGCTTGACCATCTTTTGTCCAAACATATCCACCCGTCCAAACTCCACACCACTTCCGCAACGAACCGAAGTAATAGTCAGCATCAGTATATTTTGCAGAAAAGATCGAATGAGTCATATCACGGATAACTACACCCTTATAACAAGACATATCCGGTGCCACAGATGTATATCCAAAGTAATCCATCAGGAACAGCACGTCACAATCGCACTGTATTTCCTGAACCAGTCCATTCTCCCAATGTATCGGATAAAAATGAACTGTAAACCCTGCATCAACAAAGGGTTTGATCATACTATCGCAGCACCACGACGGCATTGCAACAGTATGGCACCCTTTAAGCTCTCTAACAATTGCTTGTAACGCACTTCTGCCGGATAGAAACCATTGTGTGGAATCTGGGAATATTCTATTATCAACATCATCTGCACATTGGGGAACATCGTAGTATTCACCACCAATTTCTTTCATTGCTCGCTTATACTCCTCTCAGATTTTTGAAACAATCTACTACAAATTAATTCTTTCAAAATAGTACACCGATTGATAAGCACTACATGTTTGCTGAACCGTTTACCTCACGAAAGCAACTTCTACTATTTATCAAGTCATTTTCATTGAATTCTTCGACTTATTCCCATATCAAAGAGTTCCCTTCTGAATCAAGCACACTCAGCATAGATTTTATTTCATAAACATGCAATTTGTATTCATCCCAACTGCTCGCTTTTAGCCATACCGAAATAAGTGTTTGTGCCGTAGTTCCATCCTTTCCAATGGTCATTCCCGCTCGTAAACCTTGACTCACCTCTATCACATAATCCAAATTACTTATCTGCTCAATTCCAGAGAATGAATCTATCATCTTTCCAGGATGTCCTACAATATGAATCATTCCACAGCAATCATGGAAAGCAGGATTTTCATTAGTTGAGTCGTAACTGTCCGTTTTACCGGTTACCGCAAATTCTATCAAAAGTGCTAGACCATTCACACCGTTTTGATCGTTAATTAAAGTATAGTGATGACCTCCACTAGGGCGATACGTCATCTCGCACATATAAAATCCATTTTTATCCACAAAGCCCATGACTCCAACCATACCATCTGAAAAGCCATAATCCCTAAAAAGCTTTTTCATGGCTGAATCCTGTTCTGAAAGATAACGATCTAAATATCGTGAAGGATACAGTGCTTCTTTAGTGATAGCCGATCCATCTTCTTCAGCAATGTATTGAATGCGATCGCAAAACGCAGACAGTCGTGCAGTATTCCCTTCAAATTGATATGAAGAAACTATGGAATCACAATCCATAAACTTTTCTACAATCACGTTTTTTGATTGAGAAAAAGACTGTGCATATTCATAACATTTTTTTAAGTCTTCTGGATTTTCACATTTGATTACCCCACGAGAACCGCTATTGTCTGTAGGCTTAAGCATTAATGGGTATCCATTCTGATTTGCAAACGCTTCCACCGCTTCATATTGATAAGCATTTATTCCAGGAATAACACCTACACCACTCTCCTGACAGGCTCTTTTGAACAGCATTTTATCGGTAGCAATCCCGAAGGCTTTTTCAGAACCATAATGTGGTAATCCAGCCTTCTCACAAACCTTTAAATAGTATTCAATATATGAATCGGTAAATCCAGTGAGTACTCCATCAATTTCATTTTCACGTATATAAGCAACAATTGCATCTACATCTGCAATACTTATCTGTGCACTTTCGTCAGCCACTAATTTCGCAGGAGAACGAAGTGTGTCATAATAATCCGTCACAAACACTCGGCAACCCAATTTCTGAGCCAACTTCGTCACGTTTACCATGTCTGATCCGCCACCCATGATCAGAAGTTTCTTACCTTGCAAATATTTGTCTGCACATATCATTTCGTCATTCTCCTTTAGTTCTCATTCACCCATTTGATTTTGAGAAATTTGTTCATTTACTATACCTGGTCTTCCACAGCTGATATCTATCGGTTACCACACCTACATCACTCAAAGCAGCTTCTAACAACCTCAATCACAATATTCTGCTGCTCCTGTGTCATCTTGTTATCACTCGGCAGACACAATCCTCTATGGAAAATATCCATTCCCACATCAAGTGGTTTCCCATCTTTTCCAACCGCTCCTCCTGCTATATAAGCATTGGTCCTTGCTCTACCATCTCCTTCTCTATTTACGAAACCATGATTTCTAAAGATTGGTTGCATGTGCATTGGTTTCCAAATGGGCCTTCCTTCTGCATTGATAGATGCCAATGTGTTAAGGATTTCTGTAGGGCAGCTTTTCCCTTCTTCTGGAATAAATAATGCCTCCTGTTCGCCGCGTACCTGTTTACACATTGCTTCCGAATTAATAATCATACAACTTAACCAGAAGTTTGGTTCACTGTTTATCGCATCAAAAGGATTCATCTGTACCGGTAAGCCTTTGAATCCTTCTTTATATCTCTCATAAATTGCTTTCTTCTCTGCAACATGCTTTTCCAGATATGGGAACTGTCCTCTGGCTACACCAGCGATTACATTACTCATACGGTAATTAAACCCAACTTCTTCGTGCTGATACCATGACGCATTTTCTCTGGACTGTGTAGACCATTTACGAACCTTGTCTGCAGCTTCTTTATCATTTGTAAGAAGCATTCCTCCGGAGGAACCGGTAATGATTTTGTTGCCATTAAAGCTGATTACATTATATGCACCAATACTTCCATCCGGTCTACCCTTATAGGTAGCTCCTAAGCTTTCCGCAGCATCTTCAATCAAAATAGCTCCGTGTTTATCGCAGATCGCTTTAATCTCATCCATCTTACCCGGGGTTCCGTATAGGCTCGCGCATACGACGTGCTTACACTCTGGATAAAGTTCAAATGCTTTTTCCAATGCTACCGGATCCATATTCCAGGTCTCGTATTCAGAATCGATAAAGACCGGGACAGCTCCTTCATACATTGCCGGGTTAATTGTTGCCGCAAAAGTCACTGAAGAAGAGAAAATTACTGAATTACGAGTTACTCCAGCTAATCTCATTGCCATATGTAAAGCTGCTGTTCCGCTAGATAATGCAACACCATATTTGCATCCTACTTTTTCAGCACCCATTTTCTCCACTTCATTAATATTTTCTCCAACTGTACTCATCCAGTTGGTTTCATATGCTATTCTCATATAGTCCATTGACTCAGGATACATGGTAGGACTGGATAGCCACACCTTTGAAGACAATGGTTCAAACTTTTTCTTTAACATCGTAATACTCCTCTTCCATAAAAAAGCAATAAAAGACTCACACCTTAATATCTGTTCCTCACCATGCATAGTAGCACTTGCCAGCCAGACTTTTTTGATTCAAACGGTTATATGCATACTCTTGCCTCAATATACTTTCAGTCTATTGATTCAAACACGACAATAGCCGAGTATGATACTCATTCCTCGGCTAAGTCCATCTTTATACATTCCTGTTGATAACAAAATCGCTGATAGAATCACCGCGCTATACAGCAGCCACCTTAACTTGTTCATAGAGATGTGCTTCTACTTCCTTCATTTGTTGCTCATAGACTTCACTCTCACCTACATAGCCATCTTCTCCCGCAGGATGATAGGTCGTCACTACTTCTTCTACCAACGCACACAGTTCTTTTTCCTGCCCGTCATAGGCTGTCTCCATCAACTTCTGAAGCTGCTGCAAGAAAGTATCCGTATCAAAAGGGATTGGACTACCGATATGAATCAAATGATTCGGTGTGGTCTTAAGACCCTCCTCTGACATGAGTTTCTCCTCATACAGCTTCTCCCCGGGACGCAGTCCTGTATAGGATATCTGTATATCCTCATCCGGTCGTAAACCGGACAAACGTATCAGGTTTCTGGCCAGACTGTCGATTTTCACAGGTGCTCCCATATCCAGTACGAAGATTTCTCCCCCTACAGCATAAGTACCGGCCTGCAATACCAAGGATGCTGCCTCCGGTATAGTCATGAAATAACGGATGATATCCGGATGGGTAACTGTTACAGGCCCCCCCTTGGCTATCTGCTCCTTAAAACGGGGAATAACTGAACCATTACTTCCCAGCACATTACCGAAACGCACTGCCACATATTCCGTACAGGGAGTCATTCCCAACTCTTTTAACGGATACATACATCCATCCTCATCTTGGGCATGGACGTACAAAGGCTTTATATTCTGCCACTTTTCTTCTTTAATTTTACGAGCAAAGGACTGGATAATCATCTCACAGATACGCTTGCTGGCTCCCATAATATTGGTTGGATTCACCGCTTTATCTGTACTGATCAGCACGAATCTCTTACATCCGTACAACATAGCTGCATAAGCAGTCTTGTAAGTACCTATGGCATTATTTTTAATAGCCTCGCAAGGACTCACCTCCATCAGCGGCACATGCTTATGTGCTGCCGCATGGTATACCACATCCGGCCGATACTCTGCAAATACCTGCTGTATCCTTCTGCTATCGCGTACGGAACCGATCAACACTACCGGATGTAATTCCGGATAGGAGTCCTCCAATTCCAGCTGTATAGCATGTGCATTGTTCTCATAGATATCAAATATAATTAATTGCTTAGGTGCTCTCTGGGCAATCTGCCTGCACAGCTCACTACCAATGGAACCACCGCCTCCGGTGACCATCACCACCTTGCCAGCCAGAAAATCACTAATTTCATCCATATTGACCTGCACCGGCTCCCGACCAAGCAGATCCTCCACATCCACATCTTTCATCTGACCTGCTGTGATTGCACCGTTTACGAACTGGAACATGCCCGGCAGATTCTTAAGTTCACAGCCGGTCTCTTTACAGATATCCAGAATATCTCTTCTCTGAGCGGCACTGGCACTGGGAATAGCCAGGAAGATTTTTTCGATTTTAAATTTCTCTACATTCAGCAGAATATCATCCCTACCGCCTACAATGGGTACTCCGTCTATGAAGCGTCCCCATTTATTACGATTGTCGTCGATGATACAGCATACATAATCATTCAGTTCCTTGGCGGCATGCAGGTCTCTCAGAATCATCTGTCCTGCCGAGCCCGCACCGATGAGCATTACACGGCTTGCCATACTCTTTTGTAAAGCCCGAGCTCTCCTGCTTCGTTCCAGCAGGATGAATCGATAGGAGAAACGTACCCCCAGTATCAGCAGAAACTGTATCCCTGCACCGATAATATAATAAGAGATGGGCATACGTTTAAAAAATACTGTGATAGCCACGATATGGAATACCGCAGTGATAACAGATGAGATGGATATCCTGAGCAGTTCACTATAGCTGGCAAAGCGCCACATGCTCTTATACAGACGAAGTATTACGAATATTCCCAGACAAAACACCGCGTAGATAGGCGCAAACTTAGCCCATGCTTCCAGATACACTCTGGGAATCATGGAGAACCGGCAGTCAAACCGCAACCACAACGCGCCAAAATATGCTGCACACTCTGCCAGCATATCATAGATAGCCAGATACACGGTAATCACATGCCAATGTTCGATATGAAATTTCTGTTCCTTACCTTCGTACTTTCTCATGGGATATTCTCCTGTATCCAATAATTTCCTCATTCAGTCGTATAGCAAACCAAATACCAGCACTCGATGGGCTGGTATTTGGTTTGCAGGGGAACAATATGTTCCCCTGACGACTTATCACACGTATCTTGCATTTAGTAGAATCTTATTAATCATGCATGATTAATATCCTCTTTCGAGGATCTTTTTTGGACGAGGATGCCCGTGAGGGCATCCTCGGGATGCTCCGTTAAGAGCATCCCATAATTTTAATTAGTTAAAAGCCTTCTTTGCGCATACAGCAGCACCCATAACTGCGATCATAGCCATGATCATAGCGTAAGGAGCTACATCAGCGGTCTTTGCAGAAGCATCGTAAGCTACGAATGCTACGGGAGACAGGCTGGTGAAAGTAACGGTTACAGTACCGTTACCTACAGCATCGGGAGTAAGTACTTCCCAGCTGCCATCAGCTAACTGATGGAGAACAGCGATCTTCTGACCCGCAACAACACCACCTACATTGAAAGTGATGGTTGCCTTACCAAAAGTGCCATTGTACTTTACATCTACCATGTGCATTACCTGTGCAGTAGGAGCAACCAAAGCCTGTGCCTGAGCATTAGCCTCGTTTACTTTTGCCTCTGTTACAGGTTCCAGAGTAACGGAAGCGGCAACGCCGTCAACAGTTACAGCTGCAGTAGACACATTGTTAGAGTAAGAATGAGCTGCAGTAACCTGCTCGGGAGCAGGAGTTGTAGTGGTGGTAGAAGAGCTACCAGCCGCAAATGCAGAAGCACCAAAAATCATGGTACCTGCTAAAACTGCAGCGATTACAAGAGATAATTTCTTCATCGGATATCTTCCTCCTTTCTTCCACTATTTACGTGTGTAAATCTATATAAAGCTCCGAAGGCGTGCCCCGGATGCCTTATATCCTTTAGTCCAGTTCCACCGGTCTATAAAACACTTCGATAATCTTGTCATAAAGCGCCTGTTCGTCCAAATGGAACTCTTCAAATCTTTCTGTAGCCACCGTTTCCCCTGCCAGAGAGTGGATATGCTCTCCGGAAAAATCATACTGTAGTACGGTGGTGGCCAGATAGGTCACTTCATCTATGGTTACATCTGTTACCAGATATTTGTTGATTGCCTGATATAATTTCACCGGCACGGTGATATCTTCCTTACAGGCTGCAATAGCCTTTGCCGCATAGGCCTCCAAATACTGCTTCTGGCGCTCCAGTCGTGCACCGGCACTGTTAAACTCTGCGCAATCACGGTTTTGTATATAATACGTAGCATCTTTTCCTTTCAGCGTTAGCTTGGTGCCGGCTGTCAGCAACTTAGTGCCGTTTATCTTTTTATACCACTCCATATCATGGGGCAGAGTCACTTCCACACCGCCTACCGCATCATTAATCACCGGTATAGCGTCGATATTGATGGAGGCATATCCATGTATGGGCAAACCATAAAACAGTCTGGACACGGTAGCCATGGTCCTCTCACAACTCAGCTCCATACCATCCCCGTAACCATGTTGCAGGGTGATTTGTTTCGGTACGGTAGCCAGAAAGTTGCCGGCCTCATCATACACATCCACATCACAGATGGTGTCGCGGTTAATTGCAATCAGGTCTACCTGCTTCTCATCGCCGTTAAGCACTACCAAAAACAGGACATCGGACTGTCCGCCCAGAATACCATTCTTGGCCTCTCGCACCTCATTGTGCTTATCAATTCCCATGAACAGGAAAGTAGTGATACTGTCATTATATTCATAAATCTGTCCGTTATAGCGGACCCAGTCTTCCTGCCAGACACGCTCCAGCTCCGGATCCAGCGCCTCCAGGATGATATCCTCTCCTGTAGGGAGCCAGGGTGCCTTGCCACCTACTTTGGCCTGATTCAGCTTGTGTCTGCCCATGAGCTGCATAACCACAAATGCCAGCAACAGTGCAACCACCACTACTACAATACCAATCAGTACCCGGGCAACTATTCTATTGACTCCTTCTCGCATTCTCACTTTCATGGATTCAGTAACACTCCCTGTACCAGATATCTCTGATTGGGTTTATTAGCAATACAGGTGGACAAGGTCACGATACAGTCCTCACTGTTCACCTCAATATCCTTTAAAATATTAGCCTTCATATCCCTTATCTCAAAGATACCATCCAAATAGATCTGAAAAATCTCAGGATTTGATAAATCAAAATTTCTCACCAGATGTACGGCACTGAACTCATAGGCCCCGAATATCCGGTACACATAGGTCTTGTCCGGTGTGTAGATGTAGATATAAGGATGCTCCTCCAGGAACTCCATATCTCTGTAATCATGGAGTCCGGCAAACATGGTGCCGTTTTTCATATTATGTCCATACAATACAGTATGGGGGTCTGTAAAGTCCTTGCTGTTACACAACTCTGTATAGATACAGCCGGGATATCCCTTGCTGCCGTCTATATTGTAATCCAGATAGTAGCTGTCATCATCCGGATGCTGCAATACCGGGTAATCAATCTTGGTATCCGGTATGTAAATCCAAGCATAGATATCTGCATTGGTCTCTGCCTGCAGAATAGCGAAATCAAGCCCCTTATCCGGCACCTCAATCCCCATCTGTTCCAGAACATCCGGTTCTTCAGGTTCCCGGGATTCTACTTCGGACGCTTCTTCCTTAACAGCATTTTCTAACGCTGCCTGTTCCGCCAACAGACTCTCATACAATGCTTCTGCCTGCTGCCTGTCCCGATAATCCTTGATCAGCCATATGCCGCAGCCCACAGCCACTACCAGAAATATCACCATGCAAATCAGCCATGGCGCTTTCTTTTTATTCATGTTTTTGTCCTCTTACTGTTCCATCAGATCTTCGCCGTAGTTGCCGTAATACTTGCCATAGTACTTGCCGTAATACTTGCCGTAGTACTTACCATAGTACTTGCCGTAGTATCCCTTGCTGGACATATGCACCTTATTCAGGATCACACCCAGGATACGACAACCTGCTACATCCAGCTGGTCCTTCACTCTGCGTGCAAAGCGGTAACTGATGGCACCGCTTTCGATAACCATTACCGCACCGTCGCAGCATTTGGATACTACTGCGGTATCGATAACACTTCCCAGAGGAGGGGTATCTACGATGATGATATCGTACTCTCCACGGGCCTTTTCAATCATGGAAACAAATCTCTTATTACCTAATAATTCACTGGGGTTCGGGGGTACTGGACCGGAAAAAATCATATGCAGATTCTTCACATCTGTCTCACAGACTGCATCATCTAAGCTGCTCTGGCCCACCAGATAATTCACCAGACCCAGTCTTACACGACCCTTTTTATGTCTCTGGCGCATAACGGACTTACGTAAATCCGCATCCACCAGTAATGTTTTCTTACCATTGATGGCAAAGGTCTTTGCCAGCTCAAAAGAAGTACTGGACTTACCTTCATTAGGAGTACAGCTGGTCACACAAATCACCTGTACGTCACTTCCGGAGAATTCAATATTGGTTCGGAGGGTTTTGTATGCTTCCTTGGAGCGAAAATCCAGTTCTTCATGATTTAACTCGATATTCTGCATTACTTGTTACCTCCCTTTGTTATTTTGGCCACCATGGCATCCACTGCAGCACTTTCCGATTCGGCGCCGGTCTTTTTACCTGTCTTCCTGCCGCCCTTTTTTGTCTCTTCTTCTCCTCTGACAGGGATCAATGCCAGAGTGCTCAGACCCAGGTATCTCTCTATATCTTCACTACTCTTGATGGTATCATCCAACAGGAATCGGATCATCAACACTGCAATACACAGAAACGCGCCGATTGCGCCACCCAAAATGGTCCATTGACCCACATTCGGACTGGCAGGGGATGTGGGCAAATTTGCCTCATCCGCTACGTTTACTGCTTCCAAATCCATCACATCCTTGATGTGAGCAGATGCTACAGTACAAATCTCACTGGCCAGATACTGCGCCATCTGGGGACTGGGATCGGATACGGTAATGGAGATAATACGGGTATCGGAAAGATTGGTAACCTCTACTCTCTCTGCCAAAGATCCGTAGCTTTCCTCCAGACCGCAGGTCTCGATAACGGTCTCCAGCACGTGTCTGGTCTTAATCAGCTGCGCATAGTCCTTGGTCAGCTGGGTATTCAGCTGCATATCGCTATATGTAATGGTATTGTTATTACTCTTATTCAGAATAACGATCTTAGTATTGGATTCATAAATCTCCGTCACTACAAACTTGCTCAGCAAGAGTGCAATAAGACCTACCACCGCTGCACTGGCTACGATCATCCAGGCATAATGCCACAGCATGGCCACAATCTCCATCAGATCTATTTCAATTTCATCATTCTCTATTCTGCTATTGTTTACGTCCATTGGTCCTTCTCCCTATATATCATGTGTTACTATTCAGCAATTCTGCTGCATTCTTCCACATCAGCGATTCCACATATTCCGGCTCGCACCACTTCTCCAGTGTGCTGATGCATTCCTGCACCTTGGGTGCACGATTGCGATCCGTATGTGCATCGGTACCCACCAAATCCACCAGTCCTTCTTTTAAAAGCTTGCGAATATGATTCTGTACCTCCTTGCCCACTGCTCCTGTCACGGAGGCTGCATTTACTTGAATCAGTACGCCCAGCTTACGCAAGATGCGGATAGTCTCATAATTCTTGCCGAATATGGCAGGATATCTCTCCGCATGGGCCAAAATGGGCTTGTACCCCAGACCCAGAATATTTCTCATAGCATTGCGGATATAAGGTCGCTCTGCCATCACATCAAACTCCACCAATACATAATCAGTGCCGTTCATGCCCATGACCCGTCCCTCTTCCAGAAGGTCCAGCAAATCCTCGCGATAGAACAATTCATTACCCGGCAGTATCTTAATCCCCATATCTGCATTGTCTGCTTCTATCTGCAACTGTGCCACCATGTCCTGTATCTGTTCCGGCGAAGTGTATCCCTTGCCCGGCATGTGATGAGGGGTAGCCACGATGGTAGTAATCCCTTCTGCCTTGGCAATCTCCAGCATATGCATGGTCATGTCATGGCTCCTGGAACCGTCGTCTATCCCCGGGAGTATATGGCTGTGGATATCAATAATCTCAGGTAATGAAACCTTTGCTTTCTTCTTAAACAACATCCTGTCTTCCTCTTTCGGGTACTTGTGGTCTAAGCACAAAATTCTGTGACAGAAAACATCCTGTCCCAGTATATATATCGTAAATTATACCACATGTATTATAGGGGGTCAATTGAAATACTTTCCAAAACCACCCCCGTATAGGCTGCATATATATGCAATCTCACGAAAATAAAGAGAATATTTTTTCGTTTTTACTTAAACGTTTGAATTCGCTTTTTTTAATATTTTCGTAACAATTATAGCATTTCATCCTACAGGATACAACAATTTTTTTAAGTATTCATACTTTGTTTAGAATTTCGCAGACACTTCATCTCCTCCAGCAGCTCCTCCGTTTTATTCAGCAGAAGTTCTGCGTCCGTCTCCACCAGGCCGGTACGCTTGTACCTATAGGTAATGAAAGGCTTGCCGTAGGCAGTGAAGCTCATCTCATTCTTACGTGCCGCGATAAAAGGCCCAATCTGAGCCGGATCAATGTCTGCATCCGGCAGGAAGGTGAAGATGATGCGCTCATTTTTGCCTTTAATTTCTGTCAGTCCCAGCGCATGGGCTGCCACACGTATCAGGGAGATTCGAAGCAAATTGTCCACAGAGCGGGGCACTTCGCCGAAGCGGTCCAGCAGCTCATCCCGCATGTCGTCTCTCTCCTTCACATTCTCGATGCCGGCGATACGCTTATAGATGTCCAGCTTCTGGGTTTCGTTCACGATATAAGCAGGCGGTATGAAGGCATCCACATCCAAATCAATGATGGTAGTGAAGTCCGTAGCCGCCATAGGCACACCCTTTAGCTTCAGCACTGCTTCGTTCAGCATCTTACAGTACAAATCATAGCCCACCGCTTCCATGTGTCCGTGCTGCTTAGTACCCAGCAGATTGCCTGCGCCGCGGATTTCCAGGTCTCGCATGGCAATCTTGAAACCACTGCCCAGGTCTGTAAATTCCTTAATGGCCGCCAGACGTTTCTCCGCCACTTCCTTCAGCATCTTATCCCGTTTATACATAAGGAATGCATAGGCTGTACGATTGGAACGTCCCACACGGCCCCTAAGCTGATAGAGCTGCGAAAGCCCCATATTATCGGAATCATGAATAATCATGGTATTTACATTGGAAATATCCAGTCCGGTTTCAATAATGGTGGTAGATACAAGAACATCAATTTCACCGTTGATGAAATCGTACATGATTCTCTCCAGTTCTCTCTCCTGCATCTGTCCGTGAGCAAAGGCCACAGTTGCCTCCGGTACCAGATTCTGGATTCCTGCCGCAATATCTGCAATGTTGTTGACGCGGTTATATACATAATATACCTGCCCGTCCCTGGAAAGTTCTCTCACGATAGCCTCTCTGACCATCTCTTCATTATATTCCATCACATACGTCTGAATCGGAAGACGGTCGTTCGGTGCTTCCTCCAGTACGCTCATATCACGGATACCAATCAGGCTCATATGAAGAGTTCTTGGAATAGGCGTTGCTGTCAATGTAAGAACATCCACCTGTTCTTTCATCTTCTTTATTTTTTCTTTATGGGACACTCCAAATCGTTGTTCTTCGTCAATAATCAAAAGCCCCAAATCTTTGAATACGACGTCCTTTGAAAGCACTCTATGTGTACCTATAACGATATCCACCAGTCCTTTCCGC
>JAZODQ010000038.1:0-4966 GCA_045597105.1 Acetatifactor sp. | reverse complement strand
CGGATGGTTATATTACGTCGGAATCTTATCTGACGGAAAAGAGAATGGAAGGGGGAGTGGTATAATGAAAGAGCAGGTTATGGAATATGCTTCAGGAAATGAAATGGCCGCAATTGCCATTAAACAGATTGGATATGATTTGATGGGATATTACCCCATTACTCCTTCCACCCAGATTGCGGAAAATCTGGATATCATGCGTGCAAACGGAGAAACGGATTTGGTCATGGTGGCGGCAGAAGGGGAGCATAGTGCAGCCGGTATTTGTTATGGTGCAGCAGTTGCCGGAGGGCGTGTAGTGAATGCCACCAGTGCCAATGGTCTCCTTTATGCACTGGAACAGTTTCCGGTACAGTCCGGCACCAGATATCCGATGGTTATGAATGTAGTGTGCAGGACGGTTTCAGGACCGTTGTCTATCAAAGGAGACCATAGTGATATTATGTATCTTTTGAACACGGGCTGGCCCATATTATTTGCAAGCAATGTACAGCAGGTATACGATTTTAATATAATTGCTTTGAAACTGGCAGAACAGGTAAGACTTCCTGTGGTGGTAGCTTATGATGGTTTTTTTACCAGTCATCAAAAAGGACGGTGTTTCCGGTTTGCGGAGGATGAAGTTGTCAGAGATTATATCGGTTTGAAACAGGAGAAGTATCCTTTTTTGGATTTAGAACATCCGATTACAGTGGGGTCTTACATGAATGAACCGGATATTATTAACAACAGATATCAGTTGCATCGGGCGATGGAAGAGGTAGCACGGTTATTGCCTGAGCTGTTTACTTCTTATCAGAAGCTTTCCGGAAGAGCCTATGGAAAGGTAGAGGGAGTCTGCTGCCAGGATGCAGAGAGCTTGCTGGTACTGTTAGGATCTTCTTTTGATACAGCCATAGATGCAGTAGAAGAAATGCGAAAAGAGGGAAAAAAAGTAGGGGCAGCCACCTTGCATGTACTGCGTCCATTCCCGAGCAAAGAATTGTTTGAGTTGGTGGGTCAGGTCAGGAATATTTTAATAGCAGACAGGCAGGACAGTTACGGAGCCGGAGGCGGCAATTTGTCATTAGAGGTGCGTGCTGCCATGCAGAGATTTGCAAGTAATGCAAAGATAAAGAGTCTGGTTTACGGTCTTGGAGGCAAAGACTTTTTTAAGGAAGATGCTAAGACGATGTTAGCCATGGCAGAGAATGCTTCCGGTCCTGATTTTGACTATTATGGTGTGACTCCGGGAGAAGGGACAGACACAGAAGATGAGCCACTGTTTGCACCTCTTATCAGAGAAAGAACAAATATCGGTGCAACAAAAGTGGAAATGGGAGACAGAGTAAAGGTGACCGGCGGCAGCCTAAATGCGACAACCGCTATGCCGGGACGTATTGCGCCGGGACATGGTGCCTGCCCCGGGTGTGGAATTCCGGTAAATTTGAATCTGCTTCTCAGAGGAATCGAGGATCCGGTAGTATTTTTGTTTCAGACCGGTTGCGGAATGATTGTTACCACTGCTTATCCGAAAACCAGTTTTAAAGTGCCTTACCTGCATAATCTGTTTCAAAACGGTGCGGCTACGCTAAGTGGTTTGGCAGAAATATGTTATCGTAAACAACAGAAGGGAGAAATTCCACCGGGAGATATTATCTTTATTATGGTAAGTGGCGACGGTGGTCTGGATATCGGTATGGGGTCTGCTCTTGGAACCGCACTGCGTGGACACAGGCTACTCCTATTTGAGTATGATAACGGTGGATATATGAATACAGGATATCAGCTTTCCTATTCTACACCATTGGGTGCCAGAAGTTCTACTTCCCATGTGGGCAAGGAACAATATGGTAAGACTTTTTTTAACAAAGATATGCCTCAGATTATGGCTGCCACAGGAATTCCTTATGTAGCTACGGTAGCAGAATCACACCCTGCGGACTTTATTAAAAAGGCAGCTAAGGCAGCTTACTATGCAAAGACTACAGGAACAGCTTATGTCAAGGCGATTTCCGCATGTCCTTTAAACTGGAATGATAAGCCGGCCACAGAGAGGAAAGTAATAGAAGCAGCGGTAAACAGTTGTTATTTTCCGTTATATGAAGTGGAACAGGGAGTGACCAGGCTTTCCTATGATCCGGAAAAAACAGATAAAAAAATTCCTGTGTCAGACTGGCTTTCCATGATGGGAAGAACGAAGCACCTGCAGAAGGAAGCGTATCGGGAAGTGGTAATCAGAATGCAGGATGAAATTGATAAAAGATTTTCTATGATTAAACAGAAAGCAGAGAATGCAAAATAAAAGGAACTCATCCGATTTTTAGGTGATTGCAAAATATTAGTAAAAAAAATACGATAAAAACAAATAATATTACTCATAAGTATTTGATGATTTGTGTTACAATCAAAAATAAAAAGGGGTGTAGAGATGAGTAAATCTTTCGATAATTTTCAAAAGAAAAAAGACTGGCTGTTTTGTATTGACTCTGACGGGTGTGCGATGAATACCATGGATATTAAGCATATACGTTGTTTCGGACCTTGTATGGTAGAGGAATGGGGACTATCCGAATGGAGGGAGCCTATTTTGGAGAGATGGAATGAAATAAACCTGTATACCATTACAAGAGGTATTAACCGTTTCAAGGCACTTGCTAAAATGCTGCGTGAGATAAATACTGCCTATTGTGTGATAGAGGATGTGGAAACACTTGAAAAATGGGTGCTGGAAAGTCCGGAGTTGTCCAATGAAGCATTGGAAAAAGTCCTTGCAATGAAAGACAGTGTTTGTCTGCAGAAGACGCTTAGCTGGTCACGCAAGGTGAATGAGAGCATCAATGCACTCTCTTTCGAAGATAAGAAACCTTTTGAAGGAGTGAAGGAAGCTTTAGAATATGCGCATCAGTATGGTGATATCGCTATTCTTTCCTCTGCTAACAGACAGGCAGTGACGCAGGAGTGGGAGTTATATCATTTACTGGATCATGTGGATATTATATTCACCCAGGATGACGGAAGTAAAGCACATTGTATAAAAGAGCTTTTGAAAAAGGGGTATGATAAAGAACATGTACTCATGGTAGGTGATGCGTCGGGAGATCAGGAGGCAGCCAAGAGAAATGGTGTATATTATTATCCCATATTGGTAAGACATGAAAAAGCTTCCTGGAATGAATTTGTAAAGCAGGCAGTGGGTAAGTTAATGGATGGTAGCTATGACGGAGCGTACCAGATAAAGAAAGAAGCAGAATTTTTAAATAATTTGAAGTAAGGGGAGATTCTGATGGTTGATTTAAAGGGAAGACCCTATTATTTATCCGATGAGGATTGTAAATGGGTAGAGAATACGATTGCTGGCATGTCCGATGAAGAAAAAGTAGGACAGTTGTTTTTTCAGCTCACATCGTCTCATGATGAGGCACATTTAAAGGAGCTTATGGAGAAATACCATTTGGGAGGTTGCCGTTATAATCCGGCTCCCGGTGCGGCGATTCAGGAGCAGAACCGGAAACTCCAGAAATATGCCAAAGTACCTGTGTTTATCGCGTGTAATACAGAGGCAGGCGGTGACGGAGCGTGTGCAGACGGTACTTTAATCGGTTCCGGCGTGAAGATTGGTGCTACGGATAATGAACACTATGCATTCGAACTGGGCCGGATGGCCAATGAAGAAGGTGCTGCCATCGGATGTAATATGGCATTTGCGCCGGTATGTGACATTGCTTATAACTGGGAAAATACAGAGGTAATCGGACGTGCTTTCGGTAATGATCCTGATCGGGTGGCAAGAATGAGCACGGCTTATTTAAAGGGAGCCCACACCATTCCCGGCTTTGCCTGTGCAGCAAAACATTTCCCCGGAAACGGACAGGATTTCAGAGATGCCCATATATCCAATAATGTGAATTACTTTGATGTGGATGAATGGGACGCAACTTATGGTCGTGTATATAGAACCTTAATTGAGAATGATTTGGATGCAATTATGGGCGGACATATCTTAATGCCCAAATATGAAAAGGCTTTAGACAGCACAATAGAGGATGAGGATATCATGCCTGCAACCCTGAGTAAAAATATCATGACAGGTCTCCTGCGTGATAAGCTTGGTTTCAATGGTATGGTGGTAACAGATGCTTCTCATATGGTTGCTATGACCAATCGAATGAAGAGAAGCGAGATGCTTCCTTTAGCAATTAATGCAGGTTGTGATATGTTCCTATTTTTCAATGATCCTGAAGAAGATTTTACAACCATGCTGAATGCTTATATGAACGGTATTATCAGTGAAGAGAGGATGACTGAGGCGTTGACCCGAATTCTCGGACTTAAAGCGCGTATGGGGCTTCACAAGAAAGATAAGGAAACACTGGTACCAAAGCCCGATGTATTGACAACTTCTCTCAGAAAGCCGGAGTATATGGAGATGCAGAAGGCAATCAGCAAGGATGCCATCACTCTGGTTAAATATAAAGATAAGGATGTGTTACCACTTACACCTGAGCGCTATAAGCGTGTTATGATTGTGCATGTAAAAGG
Organism: Acetatifactor sp.; assembly: GCA_045597105.1. Classification (GTDB taxonomy): domain Bacteria; phylum Bacillota; class Clostridia; order Lachnospirales; family Lachnospiraceae; genus Acetatifactor. The sequence goes on along the minus strand of JAZODQ010000038.1, from coordinate 445 downwards.
AAGTGGCGGCGCCATGGGTGAACTGATGAAGGCTATGGGCTATGGCGGCGGTAATCCGGCAGAGGACTTAAAGAAAAAACTTTGTGATAAAGGATTTGACGCTTTTATTTATGAGAGTCCCCTTGATAAGATGAAAAAGCAGATTGCTGCAGGGGAAAAGCCAAACATCAACCTTTACTTTGCGGGAAAGAATGCCATTGCAGACTTTGTAAAGAATATGGATGCGGTGATCACTCTTTGCGATGTATCAAGCGGCAGACCCAGTTTTGGTGTCTCTAAGGGCGGCGGTGAAATTCCCTGGTATGTATTTGAAATACCGGTAGTGGTTGTAGGCTGCGGGCAGCCCACCATGTTGGCTGATATACCGCAGGCAAGAACGTATATCAATACCTATGATGGCAAGGACAGCACCCTTGATGCCCTGGTAGAAAAGCTTATGACAGGT
>JAZODQ010000037.1:0-7896 GCA_045597105.1 Acetatifactor sp. | reverse complement strand
TATAATTGCTTTTCTGGCGTTCTTCGCGCTGGTTGTATGTATGGCAATTTTGGGCGGCGGCGAGGGCAGCAATGCAGATTTGAGTTTTAGCTTGCAAAATGTACTGATTCTATTTGGTGTAGGTGTAATTGCTTCTGCAACCATGGTTATTCCCGGAGTCAGCGGTTCCATGGTCCTTTTGCTAATGGGCTTCTATAACCCGATTCTTTCTGCAATCAGTGATTTTATCAAAGCTGTGCTCGCATTTGATATGGATGGTATTCTGAAGGGATTCGGCATCCTGGTACCCTTTGGACTTGGTGTTGTGGCAGGTATCTTTGCAATTGCTAAGCTGGTAGAAATTATTTTTGAAAAATTCCCCTTATATGCGTTTTGGGCGATTATCGGTCTGATAGTGGCATCTCCTATTGCGATTATCGCAATGGGAACCTTCCCTGCGATTACAGTAGTAGGTGTTATCACCGGCATCATCGCGCTTGCAGTAGGATTTGGCATAGCCATGAAGCTGGGAGAATAGAAAGGTACTGAGGTATGTACGAAGAAGAATATTATCCTACGGACAATGAGGGTATCTATGGTGATTTTGCGGAGGTATATGACCGTTTTATGGATGAGACCCCCTATGATGCATGGGCGCATAGGATTGACGGCTGGATAAAGAAATACGGGATATCCAAGCCTCAGCGGGATGCACAGGATGTGCTGGATTCGGAAAAGAATTTGGTGCTGGATCTGGGCTGTGGTACGGGTACCCTGACGGAAAAATTATATGACATGGGTTATGATATGCTGGGCATCGACGTTTCTGAGGAGATGCTCGGCATTGCTATGCGTAAAAAAGCAGAAAACGGTAAAGCTATTCTGTACCTGCTACAGGATATGCGGGAGTTAGAACTGTACAGTACCGTGGGTACTGTTGTCAGTGTGTGTGATTGTGTGAATTATATTTTGGATGAGGATGAGCTTGAGCAGGCATTTTCTCTGGTGAATAATTATCTGTTTCCCGGCGGTCTGTTTATATTTGATTTTAATACAGAGTATAAATACCGGGAGATTATCGGCGATTCCACGATTGCGGAGAATCGGGAGGAGTGCAGCTTTATCTGGGAGAATTATTATGACTGTGAAGAGTGCATCAATCAGTACGATGTGACGGTATTTGTACAGGAGCAGGAGGACCTGTTCCGCAAATTTACGGAAACACATTTCCAGCGAGGCTATACAGTAGAGCAGATGAAGGCACTGGTGGAACGTGCGGGATTGCAGATTGTAGAGATGTGTGATGCTGACACGGATGGTCCGGTTACGGATGAGAGTCAGCGTGTCTGTGTAATAGCAAGAGAATGTATGAAAAATACCGATTTTAAGTAGAGAAAACGGCTAGGAATGAAGGCGGCTTAAGAGCTGCCGGATGAAAGAATAGAGGATAGAAGAAATGGATTATATCGTGAGAGCAACTGCGGCGAATGCCCAGATAAGAGCCTTTGCCTGCTATACCAGAGATTTGGTGGAAACAGCCAGAGAGGCACATAATACAAGCCCTGTGATGACTGCTGCTTTGGGAAGGCTTCTCAGCGCCGGTGTGATGATGGGCAGCATGTTAAAAGGCGACAAGGATATTCTGACATTGCAGATACGTGGTGACGGTCCTGCAAGAGGAATTACCGTGACTGCGGATTCCAAAGGCAATGTAAAAGGCTATGCACATGTGCCCGATGTAATATTGCCTGCAAACAGTATCGGTAAGCTGGATGTGGCAGGTGCACTGGGACAGGGTATGCTCAGTGTGATTAAAGATTTGGGCTTAAAGGATCCTTATGTAGGACAGACAGAACTGCAGACTGGAGAGATTGCGGAGGATTTGACTTATTATTTTGCAGTATCCGAGCAAGTACCTTCTTGCGTGGGTCTGGGTGTGCTGATGGAGAAGAATAATACAGTTAAGCAGGCCGGTGGTTTTATCGTGCAGCTGATGCCCTTTGCGGAAGAAGAAGTGATTGCCAAGCTGGAAGAAAATCTGGCAAATATCGGCTCCGTGACCGGCATGCTGGATGCAGGCCGGACACCGGAGCAGATACTGGAAGTGCTTTTACAGGGGATGGAGCCGGAGATTATGGATACCATGCCTGCACATTTTAAGTGTAATTGTGACAAGCAAAGAGTAGCCAAGGCACTCATCAGCCTGGGTAAAAAGGAACTCTCCCAGCTGATTGCAGAGGGAGAAGAGATTGAAATGAATTGTCATTTCTGCAACAGTCATTACAAATTCAGCGTGGAGGAGTTACAGGAGCTTTTTGACCTGGCAAATTAATCCTTATTCAGCGTCAGGTTCGTTTACGGGAAGCGCTTTTTCCAGCGTTTTTGCCAGAGCTTCCAGCAGAACCAGAGAAGTATAGCGACTACTATCCTCGTACTGGATGTTTTCCAGGGAACCGGTTGTCATGAACTGTTCGCTGATGGATGCCAGAGTGGGCTCCAACAGAGGGTACATGGTAGTAACTGCATCGTTCAGTTCAGTGAGTCTGATGGAAGCGATGCCGGTTTCATCAGCGATTACTTCCAGGGAAGTGGTATGGTCTCCTAACAGTAATTGCGTGGTGTAGACGCCGGGAACATAAGCAACGCCGGCAGGACCTTCCGGGGTATCGCCGTTTGATGATTTGTCATCGCCGGGCGCGAAAACCAGCAGCAGGATGGCTATAACGAGGATGGCAATGGCTGCACAGATGCCGGTATAGATTAATTCCTTCATACGAAGTACTACAATTTTGGTTTTTGCACTCATGATATGTACCTCAGTTTCTAAGCCTTTGATGAGCTTGGTGATTGATATATCATATGCGTGAGCAGGATGGAATATGAGTCATTTGCATGAAATGCAGAGCGGAAATATATTTTGAAAAGCTGCAAAGGCAGCGTGAAAAGGAGTATTGAGCAGATATGAAATTTACAAAAATGCAGGGCTGCGGCAATGATTATGTATATGTGAACGGTTTCGAAGAGAAAATTTCTCAGGAGCAAAAGCCGGAAGTGGTGAGAAAGCTCAGTGACAGACATTTCGGTATCGGCGGGGACGGTGTGATTTTTATCAACCCCAGTGATGAAGCCGATTGTGAGATGGAGATGTATAATGCGGATGGCAGCCGCTCTGAAATGTGTGGCAATGGTATTCGTTGCGTGGCTAAATTTGTGTATGATAAAGGTATCGTGGATAAGGAGCAGTTTACCGTTATCAGTGCAGGGCAAATCAAGTATATGGAACTGACGGTGGAAAAGAGCGACAATCCGGAGGATAAAAATTATAATAACGGCCGTGGTGTGGCTACTAAAATCAGAGTCAATATGGGCAGTCCCATACTGGTGCCTGCCCGGGTGCCGGTGGCAATAGAAGGAGACAGTGCCATAGACGTGCCTATTGAGGTACAGGGACAGGAGTATCGTATGACCTGTGTGTCCATGGGTAATCCTCATGCAGTTATTTTTGCAGAAGGTGTAGCTGATATGGATTTGGCAAAAATAGGACCTGATTTTGAAAATCATAAATGTTTCCCCAACAGAACTAACACGGAGTTCGTGGAAATCATTGACAGACAGCATGTATTTATGCGTGTGTGGGAACGTGGCACCGGTGAGACGCTGGCATGCGGGACCGGTTGCTGTGCAACGGCGGTAGCATGTGTGCTGAATGACAAGACGGATGATAAAGTAACCGTAAAGGTGCTGGGCGGCGAACTGCTCATTGAATGGAACAGAGAGAAGAATCTCATATATATGACAGGACCTGCCGAGACCGTGTTTGAAGGAAAGGTGGAGATATAAGGTGAAGGGGATAAAGCATGGTAAACGGTGGCTTGTTTTGGCAGAATGCCTGATAATAGTCGGCGTAGTTCTTGGCTTTCTGTGCACAAAATGTGGTGTGTTTTTTGAAACAGTTGATGATAGAGCTATTAATGACATATTTGCAGGTGTAATCACAGGCAGACCGGATCCCCATGCGATTTATGTAAATTATCTGCTGGGCGTTTTATTTTCTTTCCTATACACGATTACAAAACAAATTGCCTGGTATGGTTTATTTCTCATTTTGTGCCATTATTTTTCTTATGTATGTATTCTGGCCACGATATTGAACAGGTGTAAGTCTCTTTGGGAGCATTTTTGCGGACTTGTGGTCGGCATCATGGTGATGACATTTAACTTGTTCATATTTGGACAGATACAGTATACGTCTACTGCTGCATTGGTAGCTATGACAGGCTATTTTTTATTGATTTGGGATGACAGTAGGAAGCGAAAGTATATTTTGTTCGGAATTTTTGAAATCATTGCAGCGTTACTGCGGGATGAATCTATGCTGATGATGCAGCCCATTGGTTTTCTGGTATACGCAGCTTTTGTATGGGCAGAAGAGCATGGTGGTAAAGAGTGCATAAGATCCCTTTTTAAGAAATGTATGGTGACAATGGGGATAGTTGTTGCTACATTGCTTGTTTCCTATACGGGTAATTATGTGATTGGTGATTATAGTAGTCCTGAATGGAAGGAATTTACACATTTCCGGCAATTGAGAGGAGACCTCCAGGACTATTACGGATATCCTCCTTATGAGGAAGTGGAAGGTATACTGGAAAGCTATGATGTTACGCAGAATGAGTATTACAGTTTTGCACGATATTGGATATTTGGCAATGCGTTAGAGGTAGAATGTCTAGAGGAACTGTACGAGTACGCAAGTGCAAAATATTGGAATGATACCGCACCGGGGCCGGTACAAGTCATGGAGCAGTTGTTGAAAAGCAGACTTCAAGGTGGTATCGCAGGATACGGGAAGTACACATTAATGTTATATGCAGTAGTAGGAGCGTTTTTACTCTTTAGAAAAAAGTGGGAGTATCTCCTGCCGGTTGCAGTGTTGAATATATCCCGAAATGTTGTGATGGCATATTTGATTGTCAGGGGTAGAATGCCGTTTCGGGTATTGGCAGGACTTTACTTTGCTGAGATTATTATTTTGGCAGGATGTCTGTGGGTGTTGCTGATTGGAATAAAAAATATACATAAGATACTACGTTTTTGTGTTACAGCAATTGCGGTGGTATTTGTATGGATTTCAGCAGATACGGTAAAAGAAGTGTATCAGAGTCTGTATTGGACCAATAGAAATATGGCTACATTTTGCGAGGGCTTTGCAGAGCTGCAGGAATATTGTGCAAGGGATGAAAAAGGATATGTGTGTGCAACGATTGTGCTTATATATTATACCGGCGAGGCCTTAAATACTTCATGGCATCAGGAAAGTAATATTATGAATTCAGGACTTTGGTATTCCATGAATCCTGTACGCAAACAATATGAGCGTGAATTTGTTGATAAATATCAGAATGAACTGGTTTTGATAGATATGTGTCCCGAAATGGATCTTGCAAAAAGTTATGTATGTGAGTTGTTGACGAATGATTTGGGACTGACATTGAAAAGCAGGGAAGATTTGGTGCTTAGTTCCGGAACGGTTTTATCGGTGTACGATATTGAAGGGCTTTATGAATTAAATTATTAAAAAATAAAGGAGCTGTTGCGAAATGGTAAAAGAAACCAATGAGGCAACAGCTCCCTTTTGTTGTTAATCCAACAGTTCTGCGCACATATAGTCGATAAACGCAGTGCAATATTCCGGATGAGTGGTACATTTGAAAATGTGCAGATTCACTTCCTGCTCCGGAAGGAAATACTGATCTTTGGCTCCGGAACAGTTTTTGAGAGAAATACCGATGGGGATGGGATTACCCATTTCATCAGGCCTTTGCGGGTCGGGGTACGTCACCTCTTCAGGTGTTTCGCCGGCTTCATGGGCCGCAGCTTTGGCATCGATAATTGCCTGGTCGGCATATATGAAATAAGGCTCCAGCTTTTCAATCTGCTTATCTGTCATGTATAAACTGATATCAACGAAAGAATCGTTATATACATAGGATTCTGCGGTAGTGTAATCGGAGACCATGACATCCACATCTCCGGCCATCTGGTAAACCACCAGCTTTTGCATATTGGCTACCACTGCCTCATCATAGAAATTTTCGGTGATATATATACTAGTGTCGAAGCGAATATCATATTCATCCGTATCCAGACCAATTTGCTCTGCAAATTCCATGGGATATGTTTCTACTTCTTCTGTTATCCTGGTGCTGTTCATCATTACGGCATGGAATACAATCTCTTTGTGTGTCACCCATTGATGTATGATGGAACCGATTACAAAGATAATGACCAGTGCAGCGATTACATGTCCTTTATAGTAGTCAAAAAAATAAATTACCTTGTCTTTGAGAGACGCGTTTTTGATTGTTTCGCGTTCTTCTTTGAATTCATCCATTACTGACATAGTTTCTATTCCTTCCAAATCATAAAATACCCTTATATGATAATGGTACGGAGGCGGAAAGTCAATGAATCGAATGTAACATGATTCTAAAAAAAGGATAAAAACGAAAAAATAGAAAAGTGTCTGCTTGAAACTTCTAAAAACTTGTTATATCATTGAATTTAGTATATATGTGAAAGGAATAATAGTATGAGTGATATGTATGTAGAATGCCTGGTGAAGGCAAAGGACTCCATGGCACTTAAGGTTCTGAAATATTTATTGACGGGACTGCTGGTGGTTTGTGTCTTAACATCCTTTATTTTTGGTATGGTATTACTTTTGGTAGCAATAGTATTAGGAATCGGAGTATATTTTCTGGGGCTGCTTACAGACCTGGAGTATGAATATCTTTATCTGGACCGTGAACTGACAGTGGACAAGGTAATGGCCAAGACCAATCGAAAGAGAGCAGCAATTTATTCCGTAGACAGAATAGAAGTGCTGGCACCGGAGAAGTCTTACCATTTGGATGATTATAAGAACAGAACAGTAAAAGAATATGACTACAGCAGCGTTGAGGAGAATGCAAAGCATTATGTTATGTACTATGAAGGTGGTCAGAAGGTTCTTTTTACGCCCAGTGAAGAGATGGTAAAAGCCATTAAAAGTGTGTCTCCCAGAAAAGTGTTCATGGACTAGGCTTTTTTCAGTAAAAAAATTGTAGAAATTGTAAGTTGACAGTCAGCTTATTCTTTGTTAGTATCTTTGAAAACCTAAAAAACAGGAGGAAGAGAAATGGGACAGATTATTGGTGAAGGCATTACATTTGATGACGTGTTATTAGTGCCGGCTTATTCGCAGGTAGTACCTAATCAGGTAGAATTAAACACCTGGTTGACAAAGAAGATTAAGTTAAATATTCCTATTATGAGTGCAGGTATGGATACTGTTACCGAGCACCGTATGGCGATTGCTATGGCGAGACAGGGTGGTATCGGTATTATTCATAAGAATATGTCCATCCAGGCGCAGGCAGAAGAAGTAGACAAGGTAAAACGTTCGGAGAACGGCGTTATCACAGATCCCTTTTCTTTAACTCCCGAACATACATTGGCAGATGCGGACGAGCTGATGGGCAAGTTCCGTATTTCCGGCGTGCCTATTACTGAGGGACGCAAGCTGGTAGGTATTATTACCAACCGTGATTTGAAGTTTGAAACTGATTTTACCAAGAAGATTAAAGAATCCATGACCAGTGAGGGACTGATTACAGCTCCCGAAGGCATCACTTTGGAAGAGGCAAAGCAGATCCTGGCTAAGGCAAGAAAGGAAAAGCTTCCCATTGTAGATGATGAGTTCAATTTGAAGGGCCTGATCACTATCAAGGATATTGAAAAGGCAATCAAGTATCCTTTGGCAGCAAAGGATGCACAGGGCAGACTGCTTTGTGGTGCTGCAGTAGGTATTTCTGCTAACGTACTGGAGCGTGTAGCTGCGCTGGTAGAGGCAAAGGTAGATGTTATCGTACTTGA
>JAZODQ010000036.1:0-31316 GCA_045597105.1 Acetatifactor sp. | reverse complement strand
TATCGTTACATTGACAGTTCTGGATAAAACAGTGATCACAAACCAGCCTGCCAGTCAGAGTGTAGCGGAAGGAGCGAATGCAGTATTCAAAGTAACCGCAACAGGAAATAAGCTAAGCTACCAGTGGCAGTTTAGAACCTCTGCAGCAGGAGAATGGAAAAACTCCGGTATGACGGGAGCAAATACAAACAGCATTACAGTGCAGGGAACAGTAGCCAGAAACGGCTATCAGTACCGCTGCGTTATCACAGACGGATTAGGCAATAAAGTGACCAGTAATGCAGCAACCTTGACGGTAGCTGCTAAGTTAGCCATTACAAGTCAGCCAATCAGTCAGAGCGTGACAGAGGGAGATAGTGCAGTATTCAAAGTAACCGCAACAGGAAACAAGTTAAGCTACCAGTGGCAGTTTAGAACGTCGTCAGCAGGCACATGGAAGAACTCCGGTATGACGGGAGCAAATACAAACAGCATTACAGTGCAGGGAACAGCGGCAAGAAACGGTTATCAGTACCGCTGCGTTATCACAGACGGAACCGGCAAAAAAGTGACCAGTAATGGAGCGACATTGACGGTAACACCTAAGTTAGCCATCACAGGTCAGCCTAAAAGCCAGAGTGTGACAGAGGGAGATAGTGCAGTATTCAAAGTAACCGCAACAGGAAGCAAGTTAAGCTACCAGTGGCAGTTCAGAACCTCCGCAGCAGGAGAATGGAAGAACTCCGGCATGACAGGAGCAACCACTGACAGCATCACAGTACAGGGAACTACAGCCCGAAACGGCTATCAGTACCGCTGTGTGATTACCGATGGAAGCGGTAATAAAGTGACCAGTAACGGAGCAACTCTGACAGTAGCCCCTGCGTTAACGATTACAAGCCAGCCTGCCAGCCAGAGCGTGACAAAAGGAGCTAGTGCGGTATTTAAGGTAGAAGTAAGCGGAAGCAACCTAAGCTATCAGTGGCAGTTCAGAACCTCAGCTTCAGATACATGGAAGAACTCCGGTATGACAGGAGCAACCACCAACAGTATCACTGTACAAGGAACCGCAGCCAGAAACGGCTATCAGTACCGCTGCATCATTACAGACGGAACCAGCAATAAGGTAACCAGTAATGCCGCAACATTAACAGTAAATTAATATAGGCAGAGATACCAAAAGTGGCGTGAGAGTCTAATAAATCTCACGCCATTTTTCAAACAATTTCCCCTTTCTAAAAATCTGTTTCTGTGATAAGATATATTAGAATAACTATATTTATGCAGGAAAGGCTAGAGTCGTCATGAGTGAGAATGAAAAAGTGATGAAAGAATCCAAAAATTTTATTGAACAGATTATAGATAAAGATTTGGCAGAGGGTGTTTACGATACCGTACATACCCGTTTCCCGCCCGAACCTAATGGATATCTCCATATCGGACATGCCAAGAGTATCCTTTTAAACTATGGTTTGGCACAGAAATATAACGGTAAGTTTAATATGAGATTCGACGATACCAATCCCACCAAGGAGAAGATTGAGTTCGTAGAGTCTATTAAGGCTGATATTGAATGGCTGGGTGCTGACTGGGAGGACAGACTGTTCTTCGCATCTGATTATTTCGGTGAGATGTACGAAGGCGCAGTGAAGCTGATAAAGAAGGGCAAGGCATATGTGTCCGATTTGTCTGCAGAGGAGATTCGTGAGTACAGAGGTACCTTTGAAACTCCCGGTAAGAATGATCCTTCAAGAGAGCGCAGCGTAGAAGAAAACTTACAGATGTTTGAAGATATGAAAAACGGTAAGTATGCAGATGGTGAGAAGGTGCTTCGTGCCAAGATTGATATGGCGTCTCCCAACATCAATATGCGTGATCCGGTTATTTACCGTGTGGCACATATGACCCATCATAATACCGGCGATACCTGGTGCATTTACCCTATGTATGATTTTGCACACCCTATTGAGGATGCAATCGAGGGCATTACCCATTCTATCTGTACATTGGAGTTCGAAGACCACAGACCTTTGTACGACTGGGTGGTAACAGAGCTGGAATACCCTCATCCGCCCAAGCAGATTGAGTTCGCAAAGCTGTACCTGACCAATGTGGTAACAGGTAAGAGATATATCAAGAAACTGGTAGAGGAAGGCATCGTGGATGGTTGGGACGATCCCAGACTGGTATCCATTGCAGCCCTCCGCAGACGTGGTTTTACACCTGAATCCATTAAGCTTTTCGTAGAGCTTTGTGGTGTGTCTAAGGCAAATTCTTCTGTAGATTATTCCATGCTGGAGTACTGTATCAGAGAGGATTTGAAGGCTAAGGCACCTCGTATGATGGCCATTGTAGATCCTGTGAAGTTGATAATTGATAATTATCCCGAAGGGCAGACAGAAGAGCTGGATGCCATCAATAACCCTGAGAACGAAGCACTTGGCAGTCGTAAGGTTCCATTTGGCAGAGAGCTTTATATTGAGCGTGAGGACTTCATGGAGGAGCCTCCCAAGAAATATTTCCGTATGTTCCCCGGCAATGAGGTGCGTCTGATGAATGCATACTTTGTGAAGTGTACCGGTTGTGTAAAGGATGAGAACGGTAAGATTATCGAAGTACATGCTACCTATGATCCTGAGACCAGAGGCGGTAACAGTAATGACGGCCGTAAGGTAAAGGGTACCATTCACTGGGTAGCTGCGCAGAGTGCTATTAAAGCTGAAGTCAGACTGTATGAAAATATTATTGATGAGGAAAAGGGAGTATACAATGAGGACGGTAGTCTGAATCTGAATCCCAACTCCCTCACTGTTTTAAAGGAATGTTATCTGGAGCCTGCTTTTGCCGGCGCAAAGGCATATGACAGCTTCCAGTTCGTGCGTCAGGGCTTTTTCTGTGTAGACGCTAAGGATTCTACACTTGAACATCCTGTATTTAACAGGATTGTATCCCTGAAGAGTTCTTTTGTATTGCCTAAGGCTGAAAACTAAGTAACAAGCGATGAAATTCACGAGATGATAGTGTGAAAATAACTTTTTCATACACGAATTCGTGCCTGCGACCCAAAGTTTGCAGGCTATGGAAAGGATATTAAAATGGGATTAATGTCAGATTTGGCCGGCATGGGGCTGGGCAATTTTGTGGGCACAGACATTTATGCAGACAGTAAAGAAAAGACCTCCGAAAATGGTGGAGCGGACAATGCAGCAAATGTGCCACAGGAAAAAGATTTTATCTATGATAAGAGTATGGAATGCCCGGCTTGTGGTGCAAAATTTACCACCAAAATCATGAAGACCGGAAAAGCAAAGCTGGTGCATGCAGACAGGGATTTGCGTCCTGTGTACGAAGGTATTGACGCGACCAAATATGATGTGTATATGTGTAAATTTTGCGGATATACCGCTCTTAGCAGATTTTTCCCTATTGTGACATCTGCTCAGAGCAAACTCATTAAAGAGAATATCAGTAGTAAAGTGGTATTGCCTGTTTTTAAGGATGAAACTTATTCCTACGAGGATGCCATGAAGCAATATCAGCTGGCACTGGCTTGTGCGGTTGTGAAGCGTGCCAGAAACAGTGAGAGAGCATATATTTGTTTGAAGAGCGCATGGTTGCTGCGAGGATATTATGAGAGCATTTTGCATGATGAAAGTGCAGATGCTACCATGAAAAACATGGTGCCGTCCTTGAAAGAGCGCGAAGAAGAGTATTTGCTGAATGCGTATAATGGTTTCGTGGAAGCTAAGAAATCTGAGAGTTATCCTATGTGTGGTATGGATGAGAATACCATTGAGTATCTGATAGCAGTGCTTGCTATACGCTTTAAAAAGTATGATGTGGCAAGTCAGAGTGTAGCGACCATACTGACTTCCATATCCGCAAATTCACGTACCAAGGATAAGGCAAGAACGCTGAAAGAAGAAATTATTGAAGCACTGAAAAAGAAATAAAGAGAGTATAATAAAAGCTATTGCATTTTAGATTATATCACTAAAAAGCAATAGCTTTTTGATTAGTATGAGATAGTGAGTATCCGCATCTGAGAGGCTAAAGTTACATCTCAGAATCGTCTTCGTCAAAGAACTCCTCGATTTCTTCTTCAGAATCCTCATCAAAGAATTCTTCGATTTCCTCTTCGGAATCTTCGTCGAAAAACTCTTCAACTTCCTCGGAAGTCTCTTCAGGAACTTCTTCAGTTTCTTCATCAGAATCCGCATCGAAGAACTCCTCAGTTTCTTCATCAGAATCCGCATCGAAGAACTCTTCGGTTTCTTTATCAGAATTCTCATCGAAGAACTCTTCGGTTTCTTCGTCAGAATTCTCATCGAAGAACTCTTCGGTTTCTTTATCAGAATTCTCATCAAAGAACTCTTCAGTTTCTTTATCAGAATCTGCATCGAAAAATTCTTCAATTTCCTCAGCGGAATCTTCATCAAAGAATTCCTCAATTTCTTCTGAATTTTCTTCAACCGGATCTTTGATTTCTGCCTCAGAATTATCTGCAACAACCTTTTCGTTTTCTGCTTCGGAGTTGTTTTCAATAACATCTTCGACCTCGGCCGCTACATCAGAGTCTGTTTCAACAATTTCTTCAACTTCTGCAACGGGGGCTACATCAACGATTTCTACAAGCTCTGCATCGAAGTCTGCCTCAACGACTTCTTCAATCTCCGCATCAGAGTTCTCTTCAATAACTTCTTCAACTTCCTCGATTTCTTCTGTGGCTGCTACAAAGTTTGTTTCTTCCACTTCAGTCAGCTCTTCTACAGAATCCTCCGAAAACAGCTCGGCCTCATCCTTGATTTCTTCAGCAAAAATGGCAGGTTCATCTGCAACGGGTGTAGCATCAGTATCGAGGGTTTCCTCCTGTGCTTCACGGGATAGAGTTACATAACTGTGAGGGAAATCCAAATCCTCTTCATAGTCGGCGCTGAAATCGTCGTAATCAGCATCTTCTTCATATAAAGCAGCATTAGCCGCATCTTTTTTCTTTAAATAACAGTAAGCCGCGCCGGCACCGGCAGCCACAGCAGCTGTAAATAACATAAACTTACCAAGTTTGTTTGCCATACAAATCATCCTTCCTTTGCAACAGTTGTCTTATAGTAATATATTAATACGATTCTGCAAAAATGAAAAGAGTTTCTGCATAAAAAAACAGTAAAGTTCGCGAAGCTTTTCTTGAAAGGCAGTGGGGGGTATGTTACACTAGGTCTGTGACAAAATGGGAGGTATTTCTTTCGGAATTTGAAGGATTTGATATAAGGATGAACAGTAAGTTTTTTGATCTAAAAAAAGAAAAACAGGATAGAATGATAAATGCGGCATTGAAGGTATTTGCGATCCACGGATACCGTCATGCAGGTACGGATGAGATGGTCAGGGAGGCCGGTATCAGTAAGGGACTGTTGTTTCATTATTTCGGTAATAAGATGGGGATTTATTCCTTTGTATATGATTATAGTGTAAGATACATCATGCTGGAGCTACGGGCTACGGTGAACCCGAAGCAAAGGGATTTGTTTGAGGTACTCAGACAGGTGGAGGCTGCACGTATGCATGCTATGCGCAATTATCCCTATATGCAGAAGTTTTTGAATCGTTCCATGACAGAGAATGTGGGAGAGGTGCTTTTAGAGATTGAGGCCCGCCGCAATACTTTGTTAGAGGCTTATCAGGCTGTAGAGGAGCAGATTGATTATGCTGCGTTACCTGCAGGAGTAGATGGACGGAAACTACGTAAAATGTTGGATTTCATCATAAAAGGCCTGATGGAAGAGAGATTTCAGGATGAATCCTTCCAGCCGGAGATGTTGTATGAGGAAATCTCCGGCTATCTGGATATGATGAAGTCCATTGTAAATCAGAATAAAAAAGAATAATTATTTGTTTAATTTATAGGGGCCGTCCGCAGGATAGCCTCCTTTTAATTTCTGCATACCGCGCTGGATGGCGTCTTTGGAATTTTTCCAGTCAGCGTCCTTGTTCACGTAGTCAAATTTTTCCACCATCCATGCCACATCCTCGAACAGTCGCTCCATATTGCTTTCCATCAGAGGGAACATCATATCGAAGAAATCCTTTTGCTGGCGCTCGTTTAATTTATTGCAGGCAGCATTGCACAAATCACCGAAATGAGGGATACAAAAGCCCTTGCCGTTCTTTACCTTAGATACGAACTCGCTGTCATTCTCGTAAAGATAGAAAAAGGTATCCAGGTAACGGTCATAGGTATCACGATAACCATTGCAGATGTAGCAAGACTTGGTCTTGGCAGCAGTCCAGTTACCGATACTGCTTTCGTCGGATGCAGCCTTTAAGAATTTGTCCTTCAGGGAAACACGTCCCGGCTTAAAGGAAGAGAATTCCTTCTTCATCTCGCCAATCATGCGTTTATAGTGTGTCTTTAATATCCAGGCATTGCCCAGGGTGTTGCCGTAATCAAACATCTTCTGGAAATGTGTGCGGCAAAAGCCTGCTTTGTCAGTTTGCTCCCGGATATCTGCCTCCATATAGGATGCGCCGGAGCCTAACACAAAATCCAGCATGTCCTGTTCAATATTACGCTCGATAAAACAAAAAGGACATTCATCATTAGCATTTACTGCATCATTTAGGGGAATCGTATATAACTGTTCTTTCATCCTGTTCTCCGTTCTGAGTCTGCCTATGGATTAGTTGAGGAGACTCTGTGTCGATAGTGTGTACGCAAAAGCGTAAAATATTTCGTTGATACTTTCATTTTATCATAGTACGCGGAATTTTGAAATATAGTACTTTTTGTCAAATAAGGAGATTTTCTTAAATCTCTTCTAACTATACCATTGACTAATAAATGGTTCTTGCCAAATTTTATTATCATTCAATGTTGCAGAATTTACATAAGTCTTTAAGTCTGCTTTTGCGCCTTCATATATTTCCCATGCTTTTTCTTTGTTATCTGTACAAATAGAGTGTGCCAGTTGGCCATGTATACCAAACAAAATATAATAAAAGAAGGCTTCTTTTTCTTCTATCTTTTCTAAATAAATGTGAGCAGCACCATCTATTTCTTCTTCGCAAATAATGACTGAATTCCTATCTGCCCATTTTTCATACCAATTATGTATTGGTGTAATCAATCCTGAATTAAAAAAGCTCATGCCACTTTCACAGTATCGAAAACCGCCACCGCTTTCAAATAATTGAATAAGAGGCTCATACACATCTAAGTATGCGGAATACGCCTCTTTCTCATCGGACAACATAGCCAGTTTCAAATAACAAGCCGAAATTCGTGCGACAAGTGGAAAAGTCCCAAAGGCTTGCTTAAAATTTTCGTTACATTTCGCCATTACGATTTCTTCAACTTCTTCGTCAAATACATTTTCTAATGTTATCGTTCCTTTTTCAAGATACAACGCAATATCAATTAAGAATGGGAGAAGTTTGACATTTTTCTCATTATGTTCCTTAAAAAAGTGGGCCATTCTTTTCAAAAATTCGCAACCATAAACGAAATTATCATTCTCATGAGCCCATCTTTCTTTTCCTATATTCTTCCAGTTTATTCTGTTTAGCCTTTCAATTGCTTGTTCGAAGTACATGTTCAAATTCCTCCATGCTATCAAAATTAATCTGAAGTGCCCCATTACTATCAGAATTTCTTTTGCCGCCGTTTTTTATAAATGGCATAACACTTATATTTATCGCTTCACTCCATCAACTTCAAAGTTTCACGTGCTTTTCTATACCGCCATACCGACAAACTCGCAATCCTGCGACTTGCTCGTTGTCGCGGCATTCGCTGTATGCAGATGAACACGAATATGTCTGCTCGTGTGCAAGCACCCGGCAGTCAATTCGTTTCATCTGCGCATGGCTCATTGCTACGCGAAAAATTCATGTTTTAGCCTACTTCATTATATATACTTTTTATCCGCAACGCAATTCTGAAAAGGAGGATTAAGGATAAAGCATATATCAAAGCAATTATTGGAGCAATATGCTGCTGTTTCCTGCTTTATTGGAAGAAGTTGCGGAGCAGATGACTATCGTGGTAGAATATAGCTGTATGTTTGGTGACAAAAGTGTGCCCTGAGGGGGCGGTGGAAATAATAGAGAATGCGTAAGAATTAGACGAGAAAGGTGGAAGTGATTATGAAATTAATATCCTGGAATGTAAATGGTATCAGAGCGTGCTTACAGAAGGGTTTTATGGATTTTTTTAAGGAAATGGATGCGGACGTTTTTTGTTTGCAGGAGACCAAGCTGCAGGCAGGACAGCATGATTTGGACCTGCCCGGCTATCATCAGTATTGGAACTATGCAGAAAAGAAGGGATATTCCGGTACCGCATTGTTTACCAAGCAGGAGCCTTTAAACGTGACCTATGGCATCGGTGTAGAGGAACATGACCATGAAGGACGCGTGATTACGGCAGAGTTTGAGGACTATTATGTGGTGACAGTGTATGTGCCTAACTCCCAGAGAGAGCTGACCAGACTGGACTATCGTATGCAGTGGGAAGAGGCATTTTTAAAATATATCATGGAACTGGATGCGAAAAAGCCGGTGATCTATTGCGGCGACCTGAATGTGACGCGTCAGGAAATCGATCTGAAGAATCCTAAGACCAATCACCATAATGCAGGCTTTACGGATGAGGAGAGAGCCTGCTTTACCAAGGTGCTGGAGAGTGGTTTCACCGATACTTTCAGATATTTTTATCCGGATGTAAAGGATGTGTACAGCTGGTGGTCCTATATGTTCCAGGCCCGTAGTAAGAATGCAGGCTGGCGTATTGACTATTTCGTCACATCAAAGCGTCTGGAAGAAAGATTACAGGATGCCAAGATTCATACCCAGGTGCCGGGATCTGACCATTGCCCTGTGGAGTTGACATTGGTATAAAAGCAGAGATAAAGGGTGCAAGTAGTAAGTACACATCTGCATAATAAGTGGTATGGGAGAAACATATGAGTCTGCAATTTTATTTCGGCCCCTCCGGTGTGGGCAAAAGTAGACAATTATATAGTGAAATCATAGAGCGTTCCAAGGAAAATCCGAAGCAGAATTACCTGATTATTGTGCCGGATCAGTTCACCATGCAGACACAGAAGGAGTTGGTGGAGCTGACAACGCAGAATGGTATCATGAATATTGATGTGCTCAGCTTCGGACGTTTGGGACATCGTATCCTGGAAGAAGTAGGTACGGAGGATGTACCGGTTCTGGATGATACAGGCAAGAGTCTGGTCCTGCAGAAGGTGGCTTCCGATATGAAGGACAGGCTGCCTTGTCTGGGTGGTCTGCTTCACAAGCAAGGATACATCCATGAGGTGAAAAGCGCCATTTCCGAGTTTATGCAATACGGTATTTCTGTGGAGGGTGTGGATGAGCTGATTGGCTTTGCCAAAGGGCGTGGCGCACTGGTGCACAAATTGCAGGATTTAAAGCTTTTGTACAAAGGTTTTTTGGACTATATCCATGGTAATTTTATTACCACTGAGGAAAAGCTGGACGTGCTGAAACGTTCCCTGGAAAAATCCGAACTGATGAAAAACAGTGTGGTGGTTTTGGATGGTTTTACAGGTTTTACACCTATTCAAAATCGTCTGATACAGGAGATTATGGTACAGTCCCTGGAAACCATCGTGGTAATGACGCTGGGAGCAGGAGAGAATCCTTACGAAAAGGGAAGCGAGCAGCGTTTATTCTACCTGACGGAAAAGACGGTGTCAGATTTGAGTCGTCTGGCGGTTCAGGCAGGCGTAGAGCGTGTGCAGGATGTGTTCTTACTGCCGGCTGGAGACGATACACCCTGTCCGCCTCGGGTACAGGAAAAGTGCCGCATGATATATAATAACAGGCATCGCTTTACCCAGGCACCTGCATTGATGGCCCTGGAGCAAAATCTGTTCCGCTATCAGACGAAGGCATTTGAACAGGATACAAAGCAGTTGCAGATTTTCGAAACTACCTCGCCTCAGGATGAAGTACGTCAATGTGGTCTGTATATAAAAGAATTGTTACAGGAAGGGCTGGAATATAGGGATATAGCGGTAGTAACCGGTGATTTGCAGGGTTATGCCCCCTATGTGGAGAGTGAGTTTTGGCAGCTGGATATCCCTCTTTATCTGGACAGGACCAGGGCCGTCACATTGAATCCCATGGTGGAATTTATCAAAAGTGCCTTGGATTTATTCCTGAAGAATTTCAGTTATGATGCAGTGTTTCATTATCTGCGCTGCGGTATGACCGGATTTAACACAGAGGATGTGGATATACTGGAAAATTATGCGCTGCAGCTGGGACTGCGCGGGCAGAAAAAGTGGAGTAATTTATTCACCCGTAAGACGCCGGAGATGGAGGGTGAAGAAGCGCTGGCCCATTTAAATCAAATCCGTGAGGCTTTTATGCAGCAGATAGAGCCGCTGAATAAGGGCAAAAAGGCCGGTGCGGCGGACTATGTGGAATATTTATATACGTTCCTGGTAGAGACCGATGCGGCGCAGAAGCTGGCAGAGTATGCAGCGTTATTTGAGAGCCGGGGAGAGCCGGCAAGAGCCGGAGAATATAACCAGATCTATCGTTTGGTGATGATGCTTCTGGAGCAGGTACATGAGCTTTTGGGAGAAGAAGAAATCAGCCTGCAGGAATTCAGAGATATATTGGAGGCGGGATTTGGTGAGATAGAAGTAGGTACCATTCCTCAGAATGTGGACCGTGTCCTGGTGGGGGATATGGAACGAACCAGGTTAAAACAGGTAAAAGTACTGTTCTTCCTGGGTGTAAATGATGGTAATATCCCGAAGAGTACCACAAAGGGCGGCATTATTTCCGATATGGACAGGGAGTTTTTGAGGGAATCCGACCTGGAGCTTGCTCCGTCTCCCAGACAACAAATGTTTATTCAGAGATTATATCTTTATATCAATATGACCAAGCCTTCTCACAGGCTTTATTTGTCATACAGTAAAATAAACAGCGCAGGTAAATCCCTGCGTCCTGCCTATCTGATTGAGGTAGTGCGCAGACTTTTTCCGGCGGTATCCGTACAGGTGCCCCAGAGCCGTGATATTATCCGGCAGATTGCTACGCGGCAGGAGGGCATGGGATATCTGGCAGAGCTGATGCGCGAATATGCAGAGGGCAGTATGAGTGAGGAGCGGTTGCCGGAGTTTTTCACGGTGTACCATGCTTACGGAGAAGAAGACCTTGTGGAGAAGCGGGAACTTTTGGCTAAGGCGGCCTTTAGACGTTATAAGGACAGTGGCTTGTCTGCAGCTGTGGCCAGGGCCCTTTATGGTCTGCGGCTGGAAAACAGTGTATCCAGGCTGGAAACCTTTGCAGCCTGTGCCTATCATCATTTCCTTCAATATGGCCTAAGCCTGAAGGAGCGTCATGAGTTTGGTCTGGAGTCCGTGGACTTGGGAAATATTTATCATAGCGTGCTGGAGCAGTTTGCCAATGGTTTAAAGCACAGTGCTTATACCTGGTTTGACTTCCCGAGGGAGTATGCGGAGTCATCCGTGGCGGAAATCATGGAAGGGCTGGCCGTGGAGTACGGCAACAGTATTTTGTACAGCTCTGAGAGAAACCGTTATGCTATAACCAGATTGAACCGTATTATGGTACGGACGGTGCTGACCCTGCAAAATCAGTTGCAAAAGGGCAGTTTTCAGCCGGAGAGGTTCGAGTATTCCTTCCATTTTGCGGACGATTTGTCCAGTGTAAATGTAGCATTGTCCAAGCAGGAGCGTATGCGACTTCGTGGCAGAATCGACCGTATCGATACCTGGGAGGATGATGAAAAGGTCTATGTAAAGGTGATTGACTATAAGTCGGGTAATAAAAAATTCGACCTGGCAGCACTTTATTATGGTCTGTCCCTGCAGCTGGTGGTATATATGAATGCAGCTGTGGAACTGGAAAAGAAGGCTCATCCCAATAAGGAAGTGGTCCCTGCGGCTCTGCTTTACTATCATGTGGATGATCCTATGGTGGAAAGTAAAGGAGAGGCGTCCCCGGAAGAAATCAACAATCAGATATTAACGGCGCTTCGTATGAACGGCGTGGTAAACGGTGAGCCGGATATTATAGAAAAAATCGATGCTTATATGAGCGATAAATCACAGGTGATACCTGTGGAGAAGAAAAAGGACGGAACCTTTTCCGCACGTTCCCAGATTATGAGTACTCGGGAGCTGGGCATTGTTTCGGACTATGTGGGTAAAAAGGTAGCAGATCTGGGGCGTGAGATTTTAAGTGGCAGGATATCCCTTGACCCTTATGAAAGAAAAGGGCAGGAAGCCTGCACCTATTGCCCGTATAAAAAGGTATGCGGCTTTGATGTTGCAGTGCCCGGCTGTGCCAAGCGTGTGCTGCCGGATATGGAAGAGTACGATATTTTGAAAGGTATGGAGGAGTATGGCAATTAATTTTACTCAGGACCAGTTAAAGGTAATAGAGATGCGTGATCGCAATGTACTGGTATCTGCAGCCGCAGGTAGCGGTAAAACTGCCGTGCTTGTGGAGCGTATCGTACAAATGGTATGTAATGAAGCCCA
This sequence comes from Acetatifactor sp., assembly GCA_045597105.1. Taxonomy (GTDB): domain Bacteria; phylum Bacillota; class Clostridia; order Lachnospirales; family Lachnospiraceae; genus Acetatifactor. The sequence continues at coordinate 18,783 of JAZODQ010000036.1, read as the reverse complement.
TCCTGTGGATATAGACCGTCTGTTGATTGTAACCTTTACCAATGCAGCGGCAGCAGAGATGCGTGAACGTATCGCGGCAGGTATTGCCAGAATGTTGGAGGAGCATCCGGAGTCCGAGCATATCCAGAGGCAGTCTGCACTGCTGCATAATGCCCAGATTACCACCATTGATAGTTTTTGTCTGTTTTTGATTCGCAATCATTTCAATGAAATCGGTTTAGATCCTGCCTTTCGCGTAGCTGATGAGGGTGAAATCAAGCTGCTGGAGCAGGAGGTTATGCAGGAGTTGCTGGAGGATGCCTTTGCCGGTGGAGAAGAGGCATTTCAGCGTACGGTGGAGTATTTTTGTCCCGGTGGTAAGGAGCAGACACTGGAGAAATATATTCTGGACCTCTACAAATATGCAGAGAGTTTTCCCTGGCCGGACAGCTGGCTGGCTGCCCGTAAGCAGGACTATGCTGCAGACAGTGTGGAAGAATTGTTGGTGACAGATTACGGCAGGTTTCTGGATGCCCATGTGCGCCGCATGATAAAGGGGGCATCAGCAAAGCTGGCAGAGGCACTGAAGCTGGCACAGCAGCCCGATGGACCTTATATGTACGGGGAACTTTTGGAAACAGAGTATCATGCCTTGGCTGGTATTATGGAAGGTAAAGATATTATAGAATTGGGGCAGAGCATAGAGTCTCTTTCCTATGGACGTCTTCCCGGCAAAAAGGATGAAACGGTATCAGCATATAAAAGAGAAGCGGCAAAGCAGCTGCGTAATGAGGCAAAGGATATCTTGCAGGGGTTACAGGAGACATTCTACAGTACCCCTTTGGAGCTGGCGATTGTCCGGGGCAGAGAATGCCGTGAACCGGTGGAATGCCTGATTGATCTGGTACAGGAATTTGGCAGTCGCATGCGTATGAAAAAGCAGGAAAAGAAGTTGCTTAGTTTTTCCGATATGGAACACTATGCCCTTGAGATACTGCTGGAGCGCAGTGAACCGGATGAACAGGGACATGTGGAAGTGACACTGGGTAAGGTGGCTCTGGAATACAGACAGTATTTTGAAGAAATTTTAATAGACGAATATCAGGACAGTAACTATGTGCAGGAATTACTGCTTAGTACGGTGTCCGGTGAAGCCATGGGGAAGTTCAATCGTTTCATGGTAGGAGATGTAAAGCAGAGTATCTATAAGTTCCGACTGGCGGAGCCGGAAATCTTTATGGAAAAATATCATGCATACGAGGGTCAGGGTGAACAGTGTTGCCGTATTGATTTGTCAAAGAACTTCCGAAGCAGGGGCGAAGTTATCCGGACCGTGAATGCCATCTTTTCCCGCATTATGAGTACGGAAGTAGGCGGTATCGCCTATGATGATGCGGCAAGCTTGTATGAAGGTGCGGTATATCCCGAAAGTGAGGGCTGTGAAAGCGAGTTATTGCTGGTGGAGAAACCCGGCCGGGAAGATGAACTGAGTAGCAAACAGGCAGAGGCGCTGGCTATCGCAAACAGGATAAAGCAGCTGAAGCAGAACTTTAGAGTGACGGACAAGGCTACGGGGACATTACGCTCTGTCAGGTATTCGGATATGGTGATTTTGCTGCGTACCAATACCGGCTGGGATGAGGAGTTTAAGAAGGTGCTGGAGGAACAGGGGATTCCTGTGTATATCAGCTCCAAGACCGGATATTTCAGTGCAAATGAGGTTCAGGAGGTATTGCAGCTCCTGCGTGTTATCGATAATCCAAGACAGGATATTGCACTGTTTGGTACGCTGAAATCCTTGTTCGGCGGTTTCACGGAGGAAGAAATTGCAACCATACGTGCAGGAAAGCGTAAGTGCACCCTTTATGAGGCATTGCAGGAGTATGGGGCAGATCATATTAAGGAAGTGTCGCCGGCCGAAGGTGCAGAAATAGAGAAAGCAAGTCAGGGACTTGCTACGCAAAAGAATATCAAGCTGCAGGAAAAGGTGCAGTGCTTTTTGACAAAGCTGGCAGGTTACAGGGAATGTGTGATTTATATGCCCATCCGAGAGCTGATAGAGAAACTGCTGCAGGAGCATGACTATATCCATTATGTAACAGCCCTGCCCGGGGGCAGTAAGCGCCGGGCCAATGTGGAAATGTTGCTTACCAAAGCTTCGGATTTTGAAAAGACCAGCTACTTCGGTCTGTTTCATTTCGTGCGTTATATCGAGCAGCTGGAAAAGTATGACGTGGACTTTGGTGAGGCGGATACCCTGGATGAAAATGCGGATGTGGTGCGCATTATGAGTATTCATAAGAGTAAGGGTCTGGAATTCCCGGTTACCTTCGTGGCGGGACTTGCCAAAAGATTTAATATGCAGGATACAAACCAGCCCATGATAGTGGATATGAAACTGGGACTGGCCTGTGATTACGTGGATGCCCGGCGACGTATCCGGGGCAAAACCCTGCGTCAGACAGTTATAGCAGGCAAAATGCGGGAGGATAATCTGGCAGAAGAACTGCGTGTACTTTATGTTGCCCTGACCAGAGCCCGTGAGAAGCTGATTATGACCGCGTGCATAAGCAATGCGGCGGATAAGTATGAACTGTATCGTACATCAGGTGCAAAGGAACTTGGATATCAGGAATTTTATCAGGCGGGTACCTATATGGATATGTTACTGCCCATTGTGGAAGAAACCGATATACAGGTACATATGGTGGATACTGCAGGCATGCAGGAAGCACAAGTCAGCGAGCAGGGTGAATTGTTAAACAGAAGAGAGCAGCTGAAGATGGCCACACATTATTCGGACCCGGCGAAACTACAGGAATTGCAGGCACGACTGCGCTATGTTTATCCCCATCAGGCTCTTTCCGGATTATATACCAAAACCACGGTATCTGAGCTGAAAATTGCGGCCATGGCAGGTCAGGATGAGGCGGCATATCATGCCTTTGAGGAAAAGGAAGTGGAAGCTTATATCCCGCGATTTAAGCAGGATGGAGAGCAGGTAAGCGGCACTGTCCGGGGTAATGCATACCACAGGGTTATGGAAATTCTGGATTTTGAGGCGGTGCTTGGCAGTTGCATGTCTTTTGTGGCAGAATATGAGCAGTACCGTTCTGAATTTGACGCTATGACAGTGAAGGAACGTTTGGTGGCATTTCTGGATGCTAAGCAAAAGGAACTGCGCCTTACACAGCAGTATTTACAGGCTGTGAAGCCGGAAAAAATCGTGAAGCTTCTACAAAGTGAGCCGGCATACCGTATGTGGGCAGCCCAGAGACGGGGAGAATTGTATCGTGAGCAGCCCTTTGTGTATGGTGTGGATGCCACTGCTTTGGGAGAAAATATGCCGGCCGGTGAAAAGGTATTGATACAGGGAATTATTGACGTATTCTTTATTGAAGAGGGAGAAATAGTACTGCTGGATTATAAGACAGATGTAATTCCTGACATGGAACAGCTGTGGAAGCGCTACAAAACCCAGATGGATTATTATGAAGCGGCTTTGCAGGGAGTGATGGGAAAACCGGTAAAAGAGAAGATTTTATATTCTTTTTACTTGGAATGCCATGGCGAATAGGATATACTGTTTACAATTGTATGGAAAAACGGGGTGGGTGCGATGGAACAGACAGAAGTAGGAATCATATTGGAAGGCGGAGCCATGCGGAGCATTTTTTCTGCAGGCATTCTGGATTTCTTTTTGGACAAAAATATAAAGATACCCAATGTACTTGCTGTTTCCGCCGGAGCATACACAGGTATGAACTATGTCAGTGAACAGAGGGAACGCATCATGCAGTCCCTTGTATATCCCTTGGATGAATATAAGTATATGGGGATTGGCTCCTTATTGAAGAGGGGAACTTTCTTTGATATGGATTATCTGTTTGATGAGATTCAGAGGAAAAAAGCACCTTATGATTTTAAAAAATTAAAGCAGTTCACAGGCAGATTTATAACAAGTACGGTGGATATGCTGACCGGTGAAGTGGTGTATTTTGAAGATTTCGCGGATGAGGACGAATACTTTAAGATATTGCGGGCTGCTAATTCCCTGCCACTGATTGCTAAAATCTCCGACATCGGAGGCCGCCCCATGATGGACGGCGGGATAGCGGATGCCATACCGGTGACAAAGGCGTTGCAGGAAGGCTGGCAGAAGATGGTAGTAGTGCTGACCAGGGACAGTTCCTATCGTAAAAAGCCCAGTAACTTTCTATACCGTAAACTACTGGAGTTTGTGTACCGCAAATATCCCAAGTTTGTGGAAGTGACACTGGGCAGGTACAAGGTATATAATGATGCTCTGGATACACTTGACCGGTTAGAGCGGGAGGGCAGGGCTTTTGTGTATCGTCCCACCACACTGACAGTAGGGAATAACGAGAGCAATGTGGAGACCCTGAAGCAGTATTATCAGCATGGTTATGATATTGCCGCAGAACGGTATGAGGAACTGCAGGAGTTCCTACAAAGAGAAATATAGACAAAACAGAGCGCCGTCGGGCCAATGTCATTTAGTTAAGCCCACTTGTTTCCTGTCCGTGCCTTAGGGCACCATAGAAGCCGGGAAAGTGTTGTGACAAATTTGAGCGTTTCTCAAAGTCATCCTTTGCAATCGGTTTTCGTGTCTTTTCACGTAAGAACATCTGCCGGCCTGTGTCCGTGACGAAAGCACGGCGGACTATTGTGGGAAGTAAATGTGGATTTTCTAAAATGTGCGGCTTTGGAATTTGTGATTCGTCCCTATTTTTATGAGCTGGGACAAAAATAAGCGCCATGTCCGCGGTGAACGGAAAGCTGAGCTAAGAAACGCTCGTCTTTCCGTTTACCGCGGACATGGCGCAATTTTTGTTCAAGGCCATAAAAACAGGGACCTGATTCCAAAGCTTCGCACATAAGAAAATCTCACATTTGCTTCTAAAACAATAGCCCGCCGTGCTTTCCGCCACGGACACAGGCCGGCAGATGTTCTTACTGGAAAAGACGCAAATCATAAGGGATTGCAAAGGTGACTTTGTCAGAAACACCACATTTGGCACACCAACACTTTTCCTGCTTTTAAGGCGCCCTAAGGCACGGACAGGGGCCGGCAAGCTTAACTAAATGACATTGGCTGCCAGGCGCTCTGTTTTTGTCTATAGGCTTAGAGCGTCCTGTTTTTAATACAGGCACATCTTGCCTGCAAAAGCATAATTTAGTGGATGTAGTAAGTGGAATTTGTGGAAGAGTTCACCGTAGGAGGGAGAGATTATCATAAAAAAATATGACTTTGCGATTGTAGGAGGAGATCAACGTACTGCCTGCATGGCTTCTGTGTTTGCCGGAATGGGATATGAAGTTATTTGCTTTGGTACAAAGCAAATAACGGCAGAAAAAGGAATTTATTGTACGGATAGCTTACAGAATGCATTGAGTGATGCGTCGGTTATTGTATGTGGTATTCCTTTTGAGAAAGCCGGTTTTTTATACTTTGAAGAGGAAACATCACCGGTCTCTCTTACAGAACTGCAGCGCCTGCTTAGAAAGCATCACAAAATTTTCGGAGGCGTGATTCCTGAGACTTTCAAAAGAGTGTGTGAAAAGCGAAGCATTGGCTGCTTTGACTTTATGGCAGAGGAAGGACTGAGCATTTTTAATGCAGTTGCTACAGCAGAAGGTGCTATTTTAGAGGCATTAGCCCATAAGGATACACAGTTGCATCAAAGCAAAGCACTGGTACTTGGCTACGGAAGGTGTGGCAGGGTATTAAGTGATAAGTTGAAGGGACTTTCTGCACTGGTGACAGTCTGCACCGCATCTGTGCAGGAGCAGGCATATGCTTCGGCCCTTGGTTTTCAAACACTTTCACTATCTCAGCTGGCGGAAGAAATCGGTGAATATGAATATATTTTTAACACCATACCGGCCACAGTTTTGAATAAAGCATGTCTGGAGAATACAGCTTTGGATGTACTCATTATCGATATTGCGTCCAATCAAATAGGGGCTGATTATGAAGCAGCAGTTGTATTACAGAGAAATCTGTTGTTTTGTCCCGGACTGCCCGGGAAATATGCAAGCCGGAGCTGTGCGGAAAAGTTGGCTGAATTTGTTTTAAAGGAATTACAGAAAGGACCTATACAATGAATCTGAAAGGGAAAAAAATCGGAGTTGCCTTAACAGGCTCTTTTTGTACTTTTGAGAAAGGTTTTTTGGAGCTACAAAAGCTGAGAGAAGCCGGAGCTGAGATATATCCCATTCTTTCGCTGGCGACACAGACCATAGCAAGCCGGTTTGGTAATCCAGATATTTATAAAGAGAAGGTAAAGATGCTATCCGGCAGGGAACCGATTTTGAGTATTGAAAATGCAGAACCCATAGGGCCGGGTGGCTACTTGGATGTCCTGGTGATACTGCCCTGTACAGGCAATACGGTAGCAAAGCTGGCAAACGGGATTACGGATACACCGGTACTAATGGCAGCCAAAGCCCATTTGCGAAACAATAAGCCCCTGGTTATTTCTATTTCTACCAATGATGGATTGGGTATGAACATGAAAAATATCGGTTTGTTATTAAATGCGAAAAATATTTACTTTGTACCCTTCGGGCAGGATGATTACACGAAAAAGCCAAATTCTCTGGTAGCCCATACGAAGCTGTTGCAGCCTGTGTTGGAGGCTGCCCTTGAGGGAAGACAGTACCAGCCGTTACTGGTAGACTACCACTAAAATATTTTGTAATTTACAGGAGGGAGTACAAAGGGTAGTATGTGTGGAATCGCAGGTTTTAGCAATTTTAGAATGAATTATAAGGAAGAGGCCGGAAAATGGTATGCTGTGTTACAACAGATGAATCGGAAACAGCGGCATAGAGGTCCTGATGAGGAAGGCGTTTGCCTGCAGAGACATTGTGGTCTGGCACATGTGCGATTATCCATTCTGGATTTAAAGAGTGGGCAGCAGCCTATGACCGCCATATATGTGGGACACAAAGCCAGCATTGTTTTTAACGGAGAGATCTACAATATGAAATCCCTTCGGCAGGCGTTAATGCTGGAAGGAGCAGAATTTCGCACCACCAGTGATACGGAAGTGATTCTGATGGGGTATTTACTGCATGGAGTGGATTATGTAAAGGAACTAAACGGAATCTTTTCCTTTGCAGTCTGGGATGAGAGCTTGGGAAAGTTGTTTTTATGCCGTGACCGCATGGGGGTGAAACCGTTATTCTATACTTTAAAGGAGAATACGCTGATTTTTTCTTCCGAGTTAAAAGGTATCCTGTCCTACCCGGATATGGAAGCAGTTATTGACAGGGAGGGACTGTGTGAGATTCTGGGTCTGGGGCCTGCCAAAAGCTATGGAAAGGGTGTATTCAAAAACATTCGGGAGCTTCTCCCCGGGTATTATCTGGAATTTCATGACGGCACTCTTCATACCCGAGCTTACTGGCAGCTGGAGAGCCATCCTCACGAGGATTCCTGGGAACAGACGGTAGAAAAGACACGTTATCTGGTAACGGATGCCATTAAACTACAGATGCTTTCAGATGTGCCTATTTGTACATTCCTTTCCGGTGGAGTGGACAGCAGTCTGGTAACTGCCGTGTGTAGCAGAGAGTTACAAAAGCAGGGAAAACAGTTGGCCACCTATTCCTTTGATTTTAAGGATAATGATATCAATTTTAAAGGAAATGTATTTCAGCCTTTTCAGGACCGACCATGGGTAGATATGATGGTAAAACATCTTGATACCGCCCATCAATACCTGGAGTGCTGCAATAAGGACCTATTTGCCTATTTGTTTACGGCTGTGGATGCCAGAGATTTGCCCTGTATGGCAGATGTGGAAGCCTCCATGCTCTACTTTTGTGAAAAGGTAGCCCTGGAAAATAAGGTAACCCTCACCGGGGAGTGCGCGGATGAAATCTTTGGCGGGTATCCCTGGTTTCATAAAAGGGAATGTTTTGAGGCAGAATGTTTTCCATGGTCCATGGACTTCACCACCAGAACCATGCTGTTAAAGGAAGATATGGCGAAGCAGTTACCGTTGGAGGAATATGCAAGAGAGGCCTATCATAAAACCATTTCTGAAACGCCGGTTTTGCATGGAGAATCGGCAGAAGAAAAAAGGCGCAGGGAGATTTCCTATCTGAATTTAAAATGGTTTATGCAGACCCTTTTAGATCGTATGGACCGGACCAGTATGCATGTGGGCTTAGAGGCCAGGGTTCCCTTTGCAGATCATCGTATTGTGGAGTATTTGTGGAATGTACCTTGGAGCATGAAATGTAAGGATGGCGTGGTAAAAGGATTGCTTCGTGCGGCTGCCGGGGATTATTTGCCAAAGGAGGTGCTTTATCGCAAGAAAAGTCCTTATCCAAAGACCTATGACCCGGCCTATGAGACTTTGCTGCGGGGAGAGATTGTAAGAGTATTGGAACGCAAAGATGCGCCTTTGAATAGATTGCTTGATGGTAGAAAGGTAAAAGCCTTTTTGCAATGTCCTTCCGACTACGGAAAACCTTTTTATGGTCAGCTCATGGCAGGCCCCCAGTTGCTGGGATATTTACTACAAATCAATTATTGGCTGGAAAAATACCATCTACGATTGGAAATTTAGTAAGTTTTCTCTTTTTTATTTGACAAAAGGGAAAAGTAAAGTTATTATCTTGTTGATTAGATTTCTAATTAACAAGATAATAACAGAGGAGTATAGTATGAAAAAGAGGGTTATAATTAACATGTTGGCAGTAAGTATGATACTGACAATGGCCGGTTGCGGTAATGAGGCTGTATCAGATGTAAGCAGTGATAGCCAGGTAATATCTGTAGAGGCTGAGTCTGATAGTGCAGAGGTACAGGAAAGTACAGAGGAAAATGCAGACAGCAGTGAAGCGTTGCAGGAAAGTACAGAGGAGAGTACGGAGAGTAGTACAGTAGAAGTAGAAAGTAGTGAAGGAGAACAGGAAATGGAAATTACAGAAGAATCACAAGAAATTGTTGAATCAACTGATCCCTATGAAATGCCGGTGAGTGCTATTTTAATGCAGAAGGGTGTTTTGTACGGACAGATAAAAGAAATAAGCTATGATTCCAAGACAACAGGGTCCACACGTAAGGCAAATATTATTTTGCCGGCAAATTACAGTGAAGAAAAAGAATATCCTGTGCTGTATCTGCTTCATGGTATCGGCGGAGACCACAATGAATGGAAGGGCGGCAACCCGGACAGAGTGGTAGCAAATGCTGCAGCAGCGGGCGGAACCAGAGAAATGATTGTGGTAATCCCTAATGTGCGTGCCCGTGCCAACGACGGAGCAAATCCCGGTGATATTTATTCCATGGATCACTATCTGGCATTTGATAATTTTATCAATGATTTAAGAGATGATTTGATGCCTTTTATCGAGGAGAATTATTCTGTGGCAACCGGTAAGGAAAATACTGCAATAGCAGGTCTTTCCATGGGTGGACGAGAGTCACTGTATATCGGATTCAGCATGCCTGAAACCTTTGGATATATCGGCGCATTTACTCCCGCGCCCGGCATTCTTCCTTATACAAACTTCGGTGTTACGGAAGGCGGCCTCTTTACCGAAGAGAGCTTCACGCTTCCTGAAGGAAGTGATAATTATGTTATGATCGTGGCAGGAGAGCAGGATACGGTTGTAGCAGGCTGGCCCAAGTCCTATCATGAGACTTTGGAGAAAAACGGCGTAGAGCATGTGTATTACGAAACTAAGGGCGGTCATGACTTCACTGTGTGGAGAAATGCATTGTATAATTTTGTAAAAAATATCTTTCCTCAGGAATAAATAATGGAGAAATCATAGTGGATTATTTACATGTATTACTGATTCGTGCGGCTGCCGCACATAAAAAATATAGCAGACAAAGCTTTCAAAATCTGGGGTTAAGTGACGGACAGCCCAAGGTGTTATCCATATTGAGAGGTATGGAAGGATGCCAGCAAAAGGATTTGGCAAAGGCCTGCCATGTGGAACCGGCTACCATGACTTCATTGCTCAAGAATATGGAGCAGAGCAATCTGATTCGGAAAGAAAGACAGCTGCTCTCCGGTGGCAAGCGTGCATACGGTATTTTCTTTACCGGGCATGGTAGAAAAATGTCCGATGAAGTAATGCAGATTGTGGAAGATTTGGAAGATGTGTGCTATGTAGGTTTTTCAGCAGAGGAAAAAGATGAATTCTTAAGACTCTTTACCAAGCTTACGGAAAATCTGGATCAGTAACTGCAAGAAGTTATATAAAGCATAAAGATATGAGGGAGTCCCCAAAGTCATGAAATGACTATAGGGACTCCCTTTTGGTTGTACAATTGTTTAATTTACAGCCATGCGCTTAATATTGGCAAACGCCTTGCTGACACTGGGAATAAGTAACAGTACAATGGTTATGGTTGCTTCTGCGAAAATGTAGCTGCCATTGTATACAAAGGAATAAACAAGGGGATTCCAACCATCCCAGGCATAGGATGCAAAGAAAATATAGCCCGATAATACTGCAAAGATATAGCGGCCCAATATGGCTGCTATATAGCCCTTAATCAGGCCGTATTTAGAATTGCGGAACAGGCCGGATAATCCTAAAGCACCAAAAGCCAGAAGGTAATCGATCACCAGCTGCATGGGGTAAAGAATATAAGGGTCTACTAGCATCTGCAATACGCCGTAAGCAATACCGGTAATAATACCGGCACCGAGGCCGAAAAGATAGCCGGGCAGGCAGATAATCAGCATGGAAAGCAGGGTGATGGAGCCGCCGGTAGGGAGGGAAAATACCTTTATGTAGGACAGAACCGTACCTAGTGCAATGGACAGTGCACAAAAGGAAAGCTGTTTAACGGTGAGTCTGGCAGAGTGTTTTTGAACAAATATCAGAGTCAGCGCCAGAAGTGCCAGAATCAGGATAAAAAGTAAAATATTACCCAGTGTGGTAGGGACGTAAGTGGTTTCGCCCCAATCATTAACAACAACATCATAAAACATAAAAAAACCTCCTTTGATTGGCAAGGAGGGACATCATCGTATTCACATCCAAAGTGGAGAAAGTATCTGCGTATGGCCATAAACCGCAAATGCTTTATGTGAATCAGCTTCCTTACGCCGGTATTATCCGGGTCAAGTAGTGAGGGTTAGAATCCGAAGATTCATTCTCAGCGATGTGCACCCCTAGCATGTATGTATTTATTACAGCTCCTAATATAATAGCAGTTAAAGTATTTTGTCAAGAGAAAATGTTTTATGAAAATTTTAGAATAAAGTCTATATATAGGCCCAATGCAAAAGGAAAGATTGCTATAATGGATGTGTTACCGTCTCCTATACTGGAAACAGGAAGGAGGTGCAAAGATATGGCTGAAGTGATAGGATCTTTTATTGTCTCTGTTTTGGCAAGTGTAGTAGCATACTACATATGTAAGTGGCTCGATAGAGAATAAAAGCGGTAATGAGCCGGATGGAATGGTCTGCCATCTAAAAGAATATGACAAGAAAACCCACGAGCGGCAACTCGTGGGTTTTCGTTTGTGCATACATATGGCATGCTAGGATCTTTTTTATTGGTATCATTCTAACATATGTTTTAGAAAATTTCAAGAATCAGAATGATTTCCCAGATGTTACAAAGTTGTGCATACCTGGGGAATATGGTACAATTCTTTTATATGTTTATTTGAGGATAGCACGGAAAAGATAGCAGTTTTAGGATGGAGTTTTATGGGAACAGAGAATCTGGTGGTAGGTTTGCTGGCACATGTGGATGCGGGCAAAACCACTCTTGCGGAAGGAATTTTATATAAGACAGGCAGTATCAGATCCATGGGACGTGTGGACCATGGGGATGCCCATCTGGATACGGATGCTATGGAAAAGGATAGGGGGATTACGATTTTTTCCAAGCAGGCACAGGTAAAGTGGAAAGAAAGAAATATTACGTTGCTTGATACGCCTGGACATGTGGATTTTTCCGCAGAGATGGAGCGGACCCTGCAGGTGCTTGATGTGGCGATACTGATTATCAGTGCAGGGGATGGCGTGTCGGGACATACTAAGACCCTGTGGAGATTATTAAAAAATTACCATATCCCCACCTTTTTGTTTGTGAATAAAATGAATTTGCCGGGAACGGACCGGGCATGGCTTCTGGGACAACTGCGGCAGCAGTTGTCAGAAAATGTGGTGCCTTTTGATGAAACTGATGAGGAAGGGCTTGCAAAGAGAGACGACACATTGGCTATGTGTGATGAAAGGCTGATGGAGGAGTATCTGGAAAAAGATAGTATCAGTCAGGAAAGTATTGAGGAAGCAATTGCCGGGAGAAAGGTATTTCCATGTTATTTTGGTTCGGCGCTTTGCATGGATGGTGTGGAGGAACTGCTGAACGGTGTAGCAACCTTTGCATGGCAGCCGGAGTATCCGGAGGAATTCGGAGCCAGAGTATTTAAAGTAAATCGTGACAGTAGCGGAAACCGTCAGACCTATTTAAAGATAACCGGTGGAGAACTGGCGGTAAAGATGCCTGTAAGCAATGGAAACAGCGCAGTCAGCAGTAGTCAGGTCTGGGAGCAGAAGGTGGACCAGATTCGTATTTATGACGGTGCCAGGTATACCACCACGGACAGAGTGTATGCCGGAGGGATTTGTGCAGTTACAGGACTGGACCGTACCTTTATCGGGGAAGGATTGGGATATGAAAGTGAAAGTGAGCAACCGTTACTTGTGCCGGTTATGTCCTGTAGAGTGATTTTGCCGGAGGGCAGTGATCCTTTGAAGGTGCTTGGACAGTTGCGGCTTTTGGAGGAAGAAAATCCGGAGATGCATGTGGTCTGGAAGGAGGATTTGCGCCAGATTCATGTGCAGGTAATGGGTGACATTCAGATAGAGATATTAAGGAAACAGATTAAGGACCGTTATGGACTGTCGGTTGCATTTGGTGACAGCAGCATTGTATACAAAGAGACGGTAGCAGAGCCCGTAGTGGGTATCGGACATTTTGAACCACTGCGTCATTATGCGGAGGTGCACCTGCTCATATCTCCGGGAGAGCCGGGAAGCGGTATTCATGTGGGTTCCATGTGTAGTGAGGATGTGCTGGATAAAAACTGGCAGCGACTGATTCTGACCCATTTGGAGGAAAGAAAGCATCCGGGTGTACTTATGGGTGCGGAGCTGACGGATGTAAATATCATGATTTTATCCGGTCGTGCACACAAGAAGCATACGGAAGGCGGCGATTTCAGGCAGGCTACTTACAGGGCGGTACGCCAGGGACTGCGCAGAGGAAAGAGTGTGCTTCTGGAGCCGGTATTTGCCTTTGTGCTGGAAGTACCTGCTGAGATGGTAGGGCGGGCCATGACGGATATTCAGCGTATGAGCGGCAGTTTTGAGGGACCGGTGATGCAGGAGGATATGGCGGTACTTACAGGTAGTGCACCTGTGTCCGGCATGCAGAACTACCAACGGGAGGTCAATGCTTATACCGGTGGCAGAGGACAGCTGACCTGCACTTTAAAAGGGTATGAACCCTGCCATAATACGGAAGAAGTACTGACAGATCATCCCTATGTGCCGGAGGAAGATGTGGCAAACCCTACAGGCTCCGTATTTTGTGCCCATGGTGCAGGCTTTGTGGTGGATTGGGACCAGGTAGAGGCGTATGCCCATATGGTGTCCAAGGTTACGGATAAGGGATATGTGACAGGCAAGAGATATATGGAAGAAGACGGTGCGGAGGCAGGCAATCTGACCGGTGGCGGTGCCGCAGGACAGGGGGCTTTAGGAAGTGCCGGTGAAGCGGAAGGTTATGGCAGTGGAAGAAGTGCTGCCATGGAAGAACGTTATATTTCTCAGGAAGAAATTGAGGAGATCTTTCGTCAGACTTATGGCGCGAAGCCTGTAGAGAAGAACAGGTACAGGCGTTATCATCGAAGCAGTTCACCCAGAGAGGTACATGCCCCCGGGGCAGGCGGTAAGAACGGATACGGCAGGGGCATGGCCGGTTCGGAAGACTACAGGTACCTGGGCGGCAGAGGTTCCAAGGAATATCTGTTGGTAGATGGTTACAATATCATCTTTGCATGGGAGGAGCTGCGCAGTCTGGCTGAGCGCAATATGGACAGCGCCAGGGACAAGCTGATGGATATTCTATGCAATTATCAGGGGTATACGGGATGTATACTGATACTTGTATTTGATGCTTACAAGGTAAAAAACAACCCGGGCTCCGCACTGCAATACCATAATATCCATGTGGTTTATACCAAGGAGGCAGAGACTGCGGATCAGTATATCGAGAAGACAGTACATGAGCTGGCGAAAAAGGAACAGGTGACGGTAGCAACTTCCGATGCACTGGAACAAATGATTATCTGGGGAGACGGTGCCCGCAGAATGTCGGCAATCGGCCTGAAAGAGGCCTGTGAGGAAGTGGGTAAGCGCATCAGTGAATTTATAGAGCAGATGTAGCAAAATATGCTTATTCTTCCGCAAAGACTAATGAGAGAAAAAAGGGCAAATTTGGTACACTTTTCTTATTGATATAATGCCTGTTTATATGAGGGAAATGGATTATTATTTTACGGAGGTTACAAAATGGAAATCGTGCAGAATGAAGCAAAAATTGAAGCATTCAGAGAGCGTGCCAAAGCACTGGTGGCACAGATGACGCTGGAGGAGAAGGTATCTCAGACTTTACATGGGGCACCGGCTATTGAGAGACTAGGTATCAAGGCATATAACTGGTGGAATGAAGGTCTCCATGGTGTGGCAAGAGCCGGTATCGCTACCATCTTCCCCCAGTCTATCGGTCTGGCAGCTACTTTTGATGAAGATTTTCTGGAGGAAATTGCAGATGCTATTTCAACAGAAGGCCGTGCTAAATTTAATATGCAGCAGGCAAAGGATGATACTGACATTTACAAGGGTCTGACCTTCTGGTCTCCCAATGTAAATATTTTCCGTGACCCCCGCTGGGGACGTGGTCATGAGACCTTTGGTGAGGATCCCCATCTGACCTCCCGTCTGGGTGTGAGATTTGTAGAGGGTCTTCAGGGACATGATGAGAATTATCTGAAGTCCGCAGCATGTGCAAAGCATTTTGCAGTACATAGCGGTCCCGAAGATATCCGTCATTCCTTTGATGCGGTTGCAAGTAAGCAGGATATGGCGGAGACTTATCTGCCTGCATTCAAAGCCTGTGTACAGGAAGCGCATGTAGAGGCGGTTATGGGTGCCTATAACCGTACCAATGGTGAACCCTGCTGTGGTCATAAGGTATTATTAAAGGATACCCTGAGAGATGCATGGGGCTTCAAGGGTCATGTGGTAAGTGACTGCTGGGCTATCAAGGATTTCCATGAGGGCCATCATGTAACCGATACGCCTGTTGAGTCTGTAGCACTGGCTATGAACAACGGCTGTGACTTAAACTGTGGTAACCTGTTTGTATACTTAAAGCAGGCGGTAGAAGAGGGCAGAGTAGCAGAGAGTCGTCTGGATGAAGCACTGGTAAATCTGTTTACTACCAGAATGAAACTGGGTGTATTCGATGAACTGGAAGCAAATCCTTACAATAATATTCCTTACACGGTTGTAGACAGTAAGGAAATGAGAGAACTGAATCTGAAGGCGGCAGAGAAATGTGCGGTTCTGCTGAAGAACGAAAATAACCTGCTTCCTTTGGACAAGAGTAAATTAAAGACAGTAGGTGTTATCGGACCCAACGCAAACAACAGACGTGCGCTGGTAGGTAACTATGAAGGTACTGCATCCAGATATGTAACAGTATTGGAAGGTATTCAGGATTATTTAGGAGATGATGTACGTGTAATGACCTCTGAGGGTTGTCATCTCTGCCATATGAAGGCACAGAACCTGGCAGTTGAAAATGACCGCATTTCCGAGGTAAAGGGTGTATGTGACGCCAGTGATGTGATCATCGCAGTTATGGGTCTGGATTCCGGACTGGAAGGTGAAGAAGGCGATCAGGGTAATGAATTCGCATCCGGCGATAAGCCTAATTTAAATCTTCCCGGCCTGCAGGAAGAGGTACTTAAGGTAATTCATGAAAGCGGCAAACCCGTAGTATTGGTACTGCTTTCCGGTAGTGCACTTGCAGTAAACTGGGCAGATGAAAATATCCCTGCAATTATTCAGGGCTGGTATCCAGGAGCACAGGGCGGTAAGGCGCTGGCAAACATTATCTTTGGTGATAAGAATCCCGAAGGCAAGCTGCCTGTAACCTTCTATCGTTCCACCGAGGAGCTGCCTGCATTTACCGATTACAGCATGAAGGGCAGAACCTATCGTTATATGGAGAATGAAGCATTATATCCTTTCGGATATGGTCTTTCCTATACAAGCTTCGCATACAGTGATGTGGCCGTGGATACCACCTGTGTGGGCGAGGACGGTGTGGAAGTAACCGCAACCGTAACCAATACCGGTGATATGGCAGGTGGCGAAACCGTTCAGGTATATGTAAAGGTATGCCGCGACAATACGCCTAACGCTCAGTTAAAGGGTATTCAGAAATTACACCTTGCTGCAGGTGAAAGCGCGGTTGTAAGCATAAAGCTTCCTAAGGAGGCATTTGGTCTCTTTGATGAAGAAGGAGTTCTTCGTATTCAGGAAGGTACCGTAAAGGTTTATATCGGCGGTCAGGCTCCTGATAGCAGAAGTGAGAAGCTGACAGGACAGAAGGTAACAGAGATTACACTTTCCGTGCCTGAGACATTGGCTTAATCCGTAAAAGACGAAGGGACATTTTATCTGTATGAAGAGAGTGTGGACACAGCTTTGGCTGAAATATGAAGAGAAAAGAGATTGCGGAAATAAGGGGTATTTCGAAAAGGTTTGGATCAAAGGCTTTGATGTAGAACAGACCATTATAAAAAATGCCCTGAAGGAGCTTCAGGCAGGCGCAAAGGGCATGCTTGGAGCGGAAACAACCATTGCAGAATGCACAAGTGGCGCGGCAGAGGCTGCAAAGGCAGCCGGGCTGTGGCTGTGCAGAAGCGATAATGCAGAGATTGCAGAGGAAGGCTATGAAATCACTGAGGCAGGCGGCGTGCTGACTGTAAATGCCCGTGAGGAAAAGGGACTGCTTTACGGCGTATTCCATGTGCTTAGAACAGTAGCCATGGAGAAATCCCTGCAGGGCATGCAGGTGGTGCAGAATCCGGATAATCCCCTGCGTATGTACAATCACTGGGATAATATGGACGGCAGCATCGAAAGAGGTTATTCGGGAGAATCCTTCTTCTTTGAGAATAATCAGGTGGTTGTGGATGAGCGCACCATAGATTATGCCAGAATGGTAGCCAGTGTGGGCATTAATGCAGTGGTTATCAACAATGTAAATGTAAAGAACTGTGCTACCTGGTTGATTACGGACAGGTATTTCGATGATGTGGCCAAGATGGCAGAGATATTTGCAGGCTACGGTATCAAGTTTTTCCTGAGTCTGAACTTTGCGGCGCCCATGGAATTAGGCGGTCCTCAGAGCGCAGATCCCCTGGATCCGGAAGTGCAGAGTTGGTGGGAACTGAAGATGGAGGAGGTATTTGACGCCATCCCCAATCTGGGAGGATTCTTAGTAAAGGCTGACTCCGAGGGCAGACCCGGTCCCTTTACTTACGGACGTACCCAGGCGGACGGAGCGAATATGCTGGCTGATATTGTGAAACCCTACGGCGGCATTATCATCTGGAGATGCTTTGTATACAATTGTACCCAGGATTGGCGCGATTACAAAACGGACCGTGCAAGAGCGGGTTATGATAATTTCATCCAGATGGATGGAGATTATCATGACAATGTGATATTGCAGATTAAAAACGGTCCCATGGATTTCCAGATACGTGAGCCCATCTCTCCCTTATTGGGTGGTCTGATGAAAACCAACCAGATGCTGGAGGTACAGATTGCACAGGAATACACCGGACATCAGATTGATGTGTGCTATCTGATTCCCATGTTTAAGGAAATACTGGATTTCCAAACCTATTGTGTGGAAGGAAAGGGCACTGTAGCGGATGTGATCAGTGGTCGCAGCTTTGGTAATAAAAACTGTGGCTTTGCGGCAGTATGTAACACCGGTAATGATGCCAACTGGACCGGTAATGATTTGGCAGCAGCAAACTTTTATGGTTTTGCAAGGCTTGCTTTTACGCCTTCACTTACTGCGGAAGAAATTGCAGAAGAGTGGATTCGGATGACGATCTCCTGCCAGCAGGAAATTATCGATACCATCATGGGTATCCTGCTTCCTTCCAGGGAGATTTATGAGAATTATACCAGCCCCTTGGGTATCGGCTGGATGGTAGTGCCTCATGAGCACTATGGCTGCAGTGTGGACGGTTATGAGTATTCCAGATGGGGTACCTACCATAGAGCAGACCATCTGGGACTGGGCGTGGATCGTACCGATAAGGGTACGGGCTACGTGAGACAGTATCATGAGCCTAATGCTTCTATGTACAACGATATGAAGACCTGTCCGGAAGAACTATTGTTATTCTTCCATCATGTGCCTTATAATTATCAGTTAAAGAGTGGTAAGACACTGATCCAGCATATCTACGACAGTCATTTTGAGGGCGTAGAGCAGGTGGAAGAGATGATTGGGGCATGGGAGAGTCTGGAAGGTAAAATTGACGCCGGTGTATACAGGACAGTCAGAGAGCGCTTTGACAGACAGCTTCATAATGCAAAGGAATGGAGGGACCAGGTGAACTCCTATTTCTACCGCAAGAGCGGTATTGCGGACGAGAAAGGACGCAAGATATACTAAATTAAA